>NZ_JBYVYL010000043.1:0-201 GCF_058148425.1 Providencia sp. 6390 | reverse complement strand
TTTCGCCAGTGCATCACGTGTGGCTTGGCTGTCCGCTTCGGCTTTTTGCAACACCGCTTCTTTCTGCTTCAACTGTGCCACTTGTTGATCCAGCTCAGCCGTCAGGGCTTTCGCTTGCTGATCGGTGGCTTGCGTCATCAATTGTTTCTGTTTTTCAATCTCTTTTTGCAGCTGAGCCACATCCGTATTGGCTTGTTTCAA
>NZ_JBYVYL010000042.1:0-291 GCF_058148425.1 Providencia sp. 6390 | reverse complement strand
ATTAGCCTATGGCGATGAAGGCTACCCACCGTCAGTTCCACCTGGCGCTTCGTTAATTTACACATTGCGCATTGGCGATATTCAATCCCCCCAGTACAATAAGGTCAGCACGCGATGATGAAAAGACATGTTGGGACGCTCCTACTTATCAGCGCCTTACTACTGGCAGGCTGCGATGACCAGCCCTTACCAGAAGAGCAAGCTGCCACACAAGCTATCAATGCCACTCAACATTTTGAAGAGGGATTGAGTGATTACCAGTCCAGCCCTCCTGATTATTTATCGGCAGCC
>NZ_JBYVYL010000041.1:0-292 GCF_058148425.1 Providencia sp. 6390 | reverse complement strand
AGCTGCCGATAAATAATCAGGGGGGCTGGACTGGTAATCACTCAATCCCTCTTCAAAATGTTGAGTGGCATTGATAGCTTGTGTGGCAGCTTGCTCTTCTGCTACGGGCTGGTCATCGCAGCCTGCCAGTAGTAAGGCGCTGATAAGTAGGAGCGTCCCAACATGTCTTTTCATCATCGCGTGCTGACCTTATTGTACTGGGGGGGATTGAATATCGCCAATGCGCAATGTGTAAATTAACGAAGCGCCCGGTGGAACTGACGGTGGGTAGCCTTCATCGCCATAGGCTAAC
>NZ_JBYVYL010000040.1:0-306 GCF_058148425.1 Providencia sp. 6390 | reverse complement strand
CATTGCTCGTGAAGACGACGCAGGCGATACCCGACTGGTGGCTTACCTCTGCCCACAAGGCGGTATCACGCTTGAACCTGCCGAGCTGCGCGAGCAGCTCTCGCTGCACTTGGCCGACTATATGCTCCCATCCGCCTTCGTGATGCTTGAAACATTCCCCCTGACCCCTAACGGTAAGCTTGACCGTCAAGCACTGCCTAAACCTGACCAGTCTGCGGTGGTGACTCGTGGTTATGAGGCGCCTGTCGGCGATATTGAAACATCATTGGCTAAAATCTGGCAGGAACTGCTGGGGTTAGAACGAGT
>NZ_JBYVYL010000039.1:0-318 GCF_058148425.1 Providencia sp. 6390 | reverse complement strand
GAGGTAATTGCGCAAGCCACAATGTTCGACCATCACCCCTTTCGGCTCACCGGTAGAGCCAGATGTATAGATGATATAAGCAAGATGCGTGTCACTGAGATCTGACGGTGTAGGGTTAGTCTCCTGAGCGTCTTCAAACAAGGCCAGATCATCAAGTGTCATTGTCAACGTTTTGTGGCTGAAAGATGTCATTAAGGATGAATGCGTCAACAGGGCAATTGGCGCGGCATCATCAAGCATATACGCGAGACGTTCAGAGGGATAAGAAGGGTCAAGCGGCACATAAGCGGCCCCCGCCTTTAGGGTGGCAAGCAGGCT
>NZ_JBYVYL010000038.1:0-318 GCF_058148425.1 Providencia sp. 6390 | reverse complement strand
TGCCTGCTTGCCACCCTAAAGGCGGGGGCCGCTTATGTGCCGCTTGACCCTTCTTATCCCTCTGAACGTCTCGCGTATATGCTTGATGATGCCGCGCCAATTGCCCTATTGACGCATTCATCCTTAATGACATCTTTCAGCCACAAAACGTTGACAATGACACTTGATGATCTGGCCTTGTTTGAAGACGCTCAGGAGACTAACCCTACACCGTCAGATCTCAGTGCCACGCATCTTGCTTATATCATCTATACATCAGGCTCTACCGGTGAGCCGAAAGGGGTGATGGTCGAACATTGTGGCTTGCGCAATTACCTA
>NZ_JBYVYL010000037.1:0-361 GCF_058148425.1 Providencia sp. 6390 | reverse complement strand
GAAATAGAGTCAACGGTATCAATAGGCTTGTAGCTCAGGTGGTTAGAGCGCACCCCTGATAAGGGTGAGGTCGGTGGTTCAAGTCCACTCAGGCCTACCAAAATCGAATGAATGCTACGTTGTATCTCAGCTCGTTTACCCATGTAAACGTCGCTAAGCTACGCCTTGCCTTAATTCGATTTCGTTTTTAATTACATGGTTAGAAACGACGATGATACTGTCAAACCTGTTATGGGGCTATAGCTCAGCTGGGAGAGCGCCTGCCTTGCACGCAGGAGGTCAGCGGTTCGATCCCGCTTAGCTCCACCATAATACTTTTGAATTATTCAGAATAGATTAGTACAAATAGTCTATTGCGAAT
>NZ_JBYVYL010000036.1:0-512 GCF_058148425.1 Providencia sp. 6390 | reverse complement strand
ACTCAGTATGAAGTGCTATCAGCTGTGATGCCGCCGCCATTGCGACTCCGGTTTCATCAGTTGAGGCAAAACCCACTCGCAAACGCGTCGGTGCCGTTCCTCCCATATCCGCAATTTCCAATAAATCCTGCTGGGTTAAACTATCACCTTTATAATAGTTAGCTGCCATAGCGAAAAGGATACTGGCGCTCATGACTAATGGGGGTGGCTTTCGCAACGTTTGCTCTAGTTCATTAGCGATACGCTGCTTTGAGCTCTGTTGTGTGGTATCCCATCCAAAATCATTCTCTTGCTGCCCTACAGCACCACCGGCAACACCACCACTTAAGGCCGCTGCTTCCATTGCCTCAAGCCCCCAAACGAAAGGAGACGCTTGTGCCGTTCCAATCGGATTGAGTGCATTACCAACGGTACTGAATAAGGAGGAAACCCAGTTAGCTTCGGATTCAGATTGTTCAATCGTTGACGGAATACCACAGGTATACGTACTGTAGTCACACACCCCAAAGTTT
>NZ_JBYVYL010000035.1:0-601 GCF_058148425.1 Providencia sp. 6390 | reverse complement strand
GCCAAGTCTTCAACGTCTTCCCCCGCATCGGTATTGCCTTCACCGCGCAAGATAGATTTAGCAAACACCGGTTCGGCGATGCGTTTAATCGCTATCACGCGGTGGTGGTCGTAGGGGAACCACAGTTGATAGCCTTCATCTCGCTGTTGATAGTGCGCTGAACGGCTGATTTGCCCGGCCGTCATACGGTGAACCGTCTCAGGTAATCCTGCGTTAAATTCACCTGCGCGGTGCTGTTCACTGAGTGGATAACCCTGCTCACGACAAAAATCTTTCAGCGATTTATCTTTTCCTTGAATTGCCGCTGGTGGTGACAAGGTGGTCAGTGCATCTGCTAATGACTGCGGCTCAAGGGTTAAGGTATACGGGCGGGCCGTCATGCCTTCAGCGTGTATCAGTCCTTGTGGGTCACTGCTGCCCTCTAAGGTACGTCCTGTACCACGCTCAGCTAAAGTATAAACCACACCAACTAATGGTTGCCCTTTATCATCCACCAATTGTAGGTCAATCCAAAATCGGTAGTTGTCACAGATAATGCAAGATTCCGTTTTTTGACTCATGACGGCTCCGTTGTCAAAGGTATCCAGCCCAGTTGTTGGGC
>NZ_JBYVYL010000034.1:0-719 GCF_058148425.1 Providencia sp. 6390 | reverse complement strand
AATTGGGCTCGTGATTATTATGCGCCATTAAGGGCACTTAACAGTATTGTTTCTTCCCCTGTCGCCTTTGATGCTACCGTCACCAGCCTGTATTTGCCGCTGTTATCGGGAGGCACAATGCAGCTTCTTCACGACGGGCAAGAACTCGCCGAGTTGCTACCTGCGCTGCTTCGCGCGCCATCTGGCACACTGGTAAAAATTACACCAACGCATCTTGCCGCATTAGCACAAGAGCTACTGTCTGTGCAACCGACTCCCTCTATCGGCTCAGACTTGCTATTTGTGGTCGGTGGTGAAGCGCTCTCTTGCGCTACCGTGACACTTTGGCAAAAATTAGCCTCTGGTGCACGGATCATCAATGAATATGGCCCAACTGAAACCGTTGTGGGTTGTGTGGCTTTTGATACTCACACACTAAATCCGTTGGGTGACAGCGTGCCAATTGGTCGTCCGATTGCCAATACCCGCATTTATATTTTGGATGCGCAAGGCCAACCTGCACCGCTTGGTGTTACGGGGGAGATTTATATCGCGGGCTCAGGTGTTGCGCGCGGCTACCTGAATCAACCCGAACTCACCGCAGAACGCTTTGTGGTCGACCCATTTAGCCACCAATCTGGTACTAAAATGTACAGAACGGGCGACCTTGGTCGTTGGCTGTCTGATGGTAATATCGACTATTTAGGCCGCAACGATTTCCAAATTAAAATACGTGGTTT
>NZ_JBYVYL010000033.1:0-788 GCF_058148425.1 Providencia sp. 6390 | reverse complement strand
CCATTATCACAGGCCAACTGGAAGTAATAACGTGCAGCATGGTGTGAGGTTTGCGCCACTTGGCCTTTTTGGATCAGCCAACCTAAATTGTATTGAGCATAGGCATTATTTTGTTCCGCGGCACGCATAAACCATTTTTGTGCCAGCTCAATAGAGATCGGCACACCATCACCTTGAAAATAAATCAATCCTAAATTCAACTGAGCATCGTTATCCCCTAATTCGGCAGCTTGCGTAAAGTAGCTGAGTGCTTTTTCTTTATCGACTTTGCCCCCTTTACCTTGCCAATAAAACCAGCCCAAATTATTCAATGCATAAGCATTGTTTTGATCTGCGGCGGCTTGATACCACCTGATGGCTTCTGCCATGTTGGGGTGGCCGTCAGCGCCATTTTCATATAACCAACCCAACATGTTCTGCGCAGAAGCATGCCCTTGCTCGGCCGCGGCTTGAAACCACTTGAGTGCTGATTGTGCCGAGGCTTGACTGTGTTCACTTTCTTCCATATACAGCCAGCCGAGTTGATGTTGTGCATCGGCCTCACCTTGTTCCGAGGCTAACGTGAGCCAGTGCAAGGCTTCTGAGCGTGATTGTTCGACACCTTCCCCTTTTTCATAAATCAATCCTAATTGATATTGCGCTGGCAAACTGCCTTGTGTGGCGGCAGATTTAAACCAGTGAATGGCTTTTGGCCAAGATTGCTCCACACCCAAGCCTGATTCATACAACGCCGCAAGGTAGAGTTGGGCATCAATATGGCCTTGCTCTGCGGCTTTTTGAAAATGCTC
>NZ_JBYVYL010000032.1:0-971 GCF_058148425.1 Providencia sp. 6390 | reverse complement strand
TCCAGCCGCCAAGAATTGCACGCAGCTCATCGGCCAACTATCCTGCTGGATACTGAAGACTTTAGCCAGTTAAGTGAAGAAAACCCTGACATAAGTGGGCTCGCTGCGCACCATTTGGCGTATGTGATTTACACCTCTGGCTCAACGGGGAAACCGAAAGGCGTTATGAACAGTCACCGCGGGCTGTGTAACCGTTTAGTCTGGATGCAAAACACCTATTGCCTCTCTGATGATGACCGTGTGCTGCAAAAAACCCCGTTCAGCTTTGACGTTTCAGTTTGGGAGTTCTTCTGGCCACTGCTTTACGGTGCTCGCCTTATCATGGCTCGCCCTGAAGGGCATAAGGACGCTAACTATCTGGCGCAACTCATTGAGCGTGAAGGCATTACCACCTTGCACTTTGTGCCGTCAATGCTGCAACAATTTGTGCAGTGGGCGGATGCCGCTTACACCTGTGCGCCGCTGCGCCGTGTCATTTGCAGTGGTGAAGCCTTGCCAGCTGAACTGCAACAGCGCTTCTTTGCTCGCTTCAAGGCCCAGCTGCATAATCTGTATGGCCCGACAGAAGCCGCCATTGACGTAACATCTTGGGCTTGTCAGCCTGACGATCACCGCAACTTTGTGCCTATTGGTCGCCCCATTGCCAACACCCAACTCTATATTTTAGATACACAAGGACAGCCTGTGCCAATCGGTGTGGCTGGTGAACTGCACATTGGCGGTGTCGGTGTCGCTCGTGGCTATCTCAATCGCCCTGAATTAACAGCTGAGCGCTTTATTGACGACCCGTTTAGCGAACAACCGGAGGCGCGGCTCTACAAAACGGGCGACCTTGCCCGCTGGCTGGCGGATGGCAGCATTGAATATCTTGGCCGTAATGACTTCCAAATCAAACTGCGCGGTTTGCGTATTGAGCTGGGTGAAATTGAAGCCCACCTAATGCAGTGTGTGGGCGTGCAAGAAGCGGTGGT
>NZ_JBYVYL010000031.1:0-1127 GCF_058148425.1 Providencia sp. 6390 | reverse complement strand
TCGGCAAGCGGCTGCACGCCGTGATGATGCGCAGTGACCACCTGCCAGTCATCGTTCATTTTGTTGCTGGGGTGGTTGCTCAGTGAAAAAATACGCCCCGGTGCCAGTTCAATACAGTTGGTAGACGCCGTGCCGACTTCGCGGTTGTTTTGCGATTGTTCGTAACGAATTTGATTGAATACGTCGCCTTCGGTATCTTCTTGGAAGCGCCCATAGCTTTCAAACACTTCATGTTGTTGGTGAATTTCACCTGTCACTTGGTGGCTCAACGGGTGAGACGGACGTAGTGGGTTGTAGTCTTTATCAATACGAATATCGCTGCACAGGTTTTCCACATAGCGCCATGCGGTCACCGTGCTGTCGGTCACATCGGTGTCCGATTGTGGGTTATAAGTCAGGTCGATCCCCGCTTTCATCCCTAAATGGCGGTCGCTGTAGAAGACCTTCGAGCCTTCCTCAAACCAAAAGGTGATCCCTTCCTCAGCGGCAAGGCGACACCAAAAGTCGAACATCGTTTCGCGTTTTTGGGTGATATACGGGCGCTGAAGGTGCTCTTCAGGGTGGTACAGCAACTTGTCGTTGGGAACATGCGCTTCATCCAGTAAAGTATGAAGTATTTTCGGCACCGTGGTGTCTTGGAAGATACGGCTGTCTTGCTTGAGGGTCATCACCCACATTTCAGGGCGGATCACAAACTGATACCAAGTCTTCACCCCGTCCGTATTTCCTTGCTCAACACTCGCCAAAAGGCCCTCAATGCGGCGTGTCACAACGCCCTCACGCATCACCGTCAGGGCACATTTATCACCCAGCACATCTTTAAAATCGATATCCGGTAATGGGCTCACCGCTTGAATGGTCAGGGTGAACAGTTCAGACAACCCTTCGTGCAAATCGAATTGGGTGACTTGAAAGGTGCCTTCGGGAAGATTGGCGATTTGGCAGGTAAATACCAGCCCTGAATAGAGTTTACGGTTGGCAATCGCATCGTAGAGGTCAATGCCGCTCGGTTGCGGTAGATTGGTGATTGCCGAACCCGCCGGCACATCAAGGCGCGCAGGTTTGGTTTTACGCACGAGCGATTGCCAGTGATTTGCCGCCTTTTCAGCGTCGGATATCGGTTTTTT
>NZ_JBYVYL010000030.1:0-1138 GCF_058148425.1 Providencia sp. 6390 | reverse complement strand
GGCCACGTTGACCATGGTAAAACTACCCTGACAGCAGCAATCACTACTGTTCTGGCAAAAACTTACGGCGGTAGCGCTCGTGCATTCGATCAAATCGATAACGCACCAGAAGAAAAAGCGCGTGGTATCACCATTTCTACTTCTCACGTAGAATACGATACTCCTACTCGTCACTACGCACACGTAGACTGCCCAGGACACGCCGACTATGTTAAAAACATGATCACTGGTGCTGCGCAGATGGATGGCGCGATCCTGGTTGTTGCTGCGACTGATGGCCCAATGCCACAAACTCGTGAGCACATCCTGTTAGGTCGTCAGGTTGGTGTTCCTTACATCATCGTTTTCCTGAACAAATGTGACATGGTAGACGACGAAGAGCTGCTGGAACTAGTAGAAATGGAAGTTCGTGAACTTCTGTCTCAATACGATTTCCCAGGCGATGACACTCCAGTTGTTCGCGGTTCAGCGCTGAAAGCACTGGAAGGCAATCCAGAGTGGGAAGCAAAAATTGTTGAATTAGCAGGCTACCTGGATACTTATATCCCAGAACCAGAGCGTGCAATTGACAAGCCATTCCTGCTGCCAATCGAAGACGTATTCTCAATCTCAGGTCGTGGTACAGTAGTAACAGGCCGTGTTGAGCGTGGTATCGTTAAAGTTGGTGAAGAAGTTGAAATCGTTGGTATCAAAGATACCGTGAAAACAACTTGTACTGGCGTTGAAATGTTCCGTAAACTGCTTGACGAAGGTCGTGCGGGTGAGAACGTTGGTGTTCTGCTGCGTGGTACTAAGCGTGAAGAAATTGAACGTGGTCAAGTACTGGCAAAACCAGGTACAATCAAGCCACACACAACTTTCGAATCAGAAGTTTATATCCTGAGCAAAGATGAAGGTGGTCGTCATACTCCATTCTTCAAAGGTTACCGTCCACAGTTCTACTTCCGTACAACTGACGTAACCGGTACTATCGAATTGCCAGAAGGCGTAGAGATGGTAATGCCAGGTGATAACATCAACATGATCGTTACCCTGATCCACCCAATCGCGATGGATGACGGTTTGCGTTTCGCAATCCGTGAAGGTGGCCGTACAGTAGGTGCGGGTGTTGTTGCAAAAATCATTGCATAAGCACAAC
>NZ_JBYVYL010000029.1:0-1690 GCF_058148425.1 Providencia sp. 6390 | reverse complement strand
CTGTGCTACTTGCGCCTCAAAGTGTTGATGTACGAGCAGATTATCTGGGAAATCGACTTCGGTATTGTTGAAACTCTGCAATAATTGCGCATATTCAGTGGTAGGCAATATATCTATAGCCGTTGCAGGTGTTTGAGGCGCATCGGTTAATAGTGTGACGAGCTGTTCTATTGCCCGCAACAGATAGGCATTCACTCGATTCGGATCGATTGGAATGATGGCTTGGGTCGAAAGAGAGAAACATTCACGATAATTATCAACTGAGATACTTAATGGATAGTTTGTCCGCTCACGCCCAAACAGGCGCTCTATCCCGAACTGGCTTAAATTCGGTGCTTCGGTACCTTTATCATTAGAGTGTCGACAGTTAAGGATGGCGCTAAACAACGGCATACTGCCGAGCTCACTGTATTGCTGAGCTGTCGATAATGGAGTTTGTTCATAGCGTAATAAATTGGCGCAAACATCATTCGCGGCGTTAATCAGCGTTACTGCGCTCATGCCTGCCAGCTTTATTCTGAAGGGGAGCGTGTTGATAAACATACCAAGTGCTGTCGCGCTGCCATCAAGACCTGACATACGCCCCGATAAGGTTGTGCCGAACACAATATCATCTCGTCCGCTGGTGCGGGCAACCACCAAGGCCCAACCAGCGTGAAACAGTGCCGCAGGGCTGATACCAAACTGACGAGAAACATCATTGATTGTTTGTGATAAGGCCGGACTCAGTAATTGACGTGCTTCTATCGCGCTCTCACCACTATCTTGAACATTCACGATGCCGAAGGGGGCGGTAATTTCGTCGATGCCCGATAAATAGTCACGGAAAAAGACTTCTGCGGCTTGATTTTTATCTTCTTGGCGAACATAAGCCACGAAGTTTCTATATGGGAATGATGGTGGAAGTGCCTCACCTTTGCCCATCAAAAATGCAGTGGTTTCTGCCAGTAGCTGACGTGAAGACAGATTGTCATCGATGATATGATGGAATTGAAGCAGTACATAAAGTGCAGTTGATGCTGCGTCTGGCGCTACATACAAATGCATTAAAGGTGCCTGTGATAAATCCATTGATGCGAGTGAGGAAACGACTTTTGCCTGCATCGAGTCGACCACATCAACACGTTCTATGGGTTCTAGATAATGTACATTCAGTATCGCATGGCGATGTACTACTTGAACGGGTTGTATTAAATCGTGCCAGTGAATTGAGGTGCGCAGAATATCGTGCCGATTAATTACAGACTGTAATGCGGCAATAAAGGCATCCAGCTTCGCCTGATTTTCAATTCTCAACAACGACGATATGACATAGGGATCGTTATCTGGATGTAAACGGTGATGGAAGAGAATGCCTTCTTGCAGTGGTGCAAGTGGGTAGATATCCTGAATATGAGAGCTACCACCAGAAACGGTATCAGCAATGGCATCAATCTCTTGTTGCGATAAGGTGACCAAAGGCAGCATGTCAGGGGTTATCTGTTGTGTACCGACAGGTATAAGGTTCTCTGGCGTAATAAAGTGAGACTCATCGCGGTCGTGTTGAATAGTACCAGCCAGCTCGATAAGTGTTGGGGTGGCAAATACGTTGCGAACATCGAGTGTTAAGCCAAGGTGATGTAATTTCTCAATCAAACTGACTATCAGCAATGAGTGTCCACCCAGTTCAAAAAAGTGGTCATACCGTCCC
>NZ_JBYVYL010000027.1:0-1941 GCF_058148425.1 Providencia sp. 6390 | reverse complement strand
GTAGTCGGTAAACTGGGCGAGGGTACGTGTGGAAACGTGACCGTCTGAAATGGGGAAGAGGTGCAACCAACCCACCAAACGTTCATGCAATTGCCCTACAGGCGTATCGAGCGCCAACGCATTGTCAGGTTGGTTCTCCCACAATCCACAGGCGAGGTTTTCTGCCATCAGTTCGATGCAGTTATCCGAGCGCGCCCACGCCATTTGCAAATGCTCACCTAAGGTAAACGGGCGCACTTTCAGCTCGGGTATATAGATGAGTTAGAACACCGTTAAAATTAAACCTACATTTAGCTCACAGCAACAAGTACGCTCCCACCAGAGCAACCACAAGCGACTTTATGCCCCTCTAACGCGACAGGGATACCATTAATTTTCATTAAGCTATCACCTTCAACAATAGTGCCTGTTTTTTTGCACGAAGGGCAATAAACAGAGTCACCCACACAAGCTACGCCTTGAGTTTGCTTGGCGAGAGAAGAAGCAGTCAGCACCGTACCACCAGTATTCGTCGTATCATTTTTTAAAATGATTTTTCTGCTGTTTACGGTGCTACGCATTAAGATATTTCTCCTGATACAGTTTCACTAAAATCTGCTCGACCTTTTTCTAAAACGTCAACGAAAAATGTTTTTTTATCAAATGATAAAATATTTTACTAGACTGGTAATCTATAAAAGAATCATATCTGAATTAGTCATTTATAAAGTGAAAATTCTACGACACTAGTTTATTTTTATATATCTTAATAATAATCATTTCCAAATACATCATTCAAAAAAGATTCAAAATTACTATATTCCTTTTGGAATAAACCATCATAAGAGTGAAAGTAAACTTCGCCATAACTATCCTTCTTAAGGGATAAAAGCAAGGTATTTCCCCCATTATCATAACCAAAGGGTATAAAACTTCCCTGCTCATAGTGTACTGATTTATTATTCAGTATTACATCCAAATCACCAATATCCTCAATAAGCTTTTCAATAGGTAACTTTCCATACTTTATAGAGTTAAATCCTCCAAAATAAGAATTTATATTGGAATCTTCACCAATAAAGCCACCATTAATGGTAAGATAGTGTCGCTTAAATGCTTCTGGCAATTTAGCTATAAACAACAATTCAAATTGATTTAACTCATCATTAGATAAGCTTTTTTCAGGAAACACTAATTCTATTGTCATATAATTGGCTCCTTATTTATTGGGTAATCTAAATGGATATTCACTAACATTATTTGTGTCCTTGAATTGGCTCACTCCACCTTTATGCTGAATCCCATTATGAGAATCCGAAACAACTAGCTGCATAGTACCTTCATTAGTAATTGGATCATAATCATCTAGGTGGTGCCAAAGATAACGTTCCCCATCTAACATAGGTGTGGATTTTTGTCCAAATCCAGCCATATTTGCAGCTTCAAAATCATCAGGATAATTACCTGTATACTTAATTTTTACTATAGGCTCAACTGGAGTACCATCTGGCTTCAATCTATCAGGATTATGATATAATGCCTTGCTTTTCGAATAGTCTAATCCACCATTCTCATTAATAATAACATCATCATATCCACGAGCCTTGAGTTTTTCTTCAACTGATTTACCGCGTAAGCTTACATAAGCAGGTTTTACATCCTTTCTCTCAACCGTCAGAATATAATCGCGAAAATCGACAGGTTCAACATCGTGTCCCGTATGACGCCAAACAATTCCATCATCCGCAATCGGCAGTGTTTCAGGACGATAATCGAAATCATGAATAGCAAAACCTTCCGGTTTCTCGACTTTTTGAGGCAGAGGTGAGGGTCCCGCATGAATAATCGGCCCTTTTGGAATATCATCAATCCGCGCTGAAATATTAATAATATCGCCCGACGCCGCTACGCCCATATACAGCTGAGTACCACCATCCACATCAAATCGATAGACTTCAATGC
>NZ_JBYVYL010000026.1:0-1951 GCF_058148425.1 Providencia sp. 6390 | reverse complement strand
CCGTATTGAACCGGGTGAAATTGAAGCACGTCTGTTGCAATGCAGCGGGGTACGAGAGGCTGTTGTTATTGCCCGTGAAGATAATCCCGGCGATATCCGTCTGGTTGCCTATCTTATCGCACAATCGGGGGCCGAACTTACCCCTTACACGTTACGCAAAGCCCTTGCTCTTCATCTCGCGGAATACATGGTACCTAGTGCCTTTGTCACCATTGACGCCTTCCCACTTACCCCTAATGGTAAGCTTGATCGTAAAGCACTGCCCATGCCAGCACAGTCGTCCATTGTTAGTCGTGGATATGGAACGCCTATTGGTGAGCTAGAAATGACATTAGCGGAGATATGGCAGGATTTGCTGGGATTAGAGCGCGTAGGACGTCACGATCACTTTTTCGAGCTTGGTGGTCACTCTATACTTGCTGTGCGTTGTGTCACCAGTGTGCGCCAAATGCTAGGGTTAGAGCTTCAAGTTCAGAAAATTTTCACTAACCCTATTTTAAGCGACTTAGCTCAAGAACTTAGCCATACCTCTGCCATTACCGTTACAGATATTCCATTAGCAGATCGCAGTCAACCACTGCCACTGTCGTTTTCTCAACAACGGCTGTGGTTCCTAACACAACTCGACCCAACTGCTAGCCGTGCCTATAATCTGCCCGCAGCACTACGCCTCAAAGGTCAACTTGATAGAACCGCATTGATCACCGCACTCAATGGGCTGATAACCCGCCACGAAAGCCTGCGAACTCGTTTTCCCTCTGTTGATGGCCAACCTTACCAGTATATTGAACTAGACGATATCGGCTTTAGCCTGACTTGCCTCGATATGCGTGAACTGGATGAAGCCACCCTCACACAACGTGTTGCTGAGCTTGCTACTCAAGGAGCTCGCCAACCGTTTAATTTAGTCGAGGGGCCGCTTATTCGTGGTCAACTGCTGCAATTGAGTGATGAGCTACATATACTGCTGCTAACCATGCACCATATTATCTCCGATGGCTGGTCTATCGGCATTTTGTCGCATGAATTGGCAGCTATGTATCAGGCCGCACGGGATGGCAGCGATCCACAGTTACCGCCACTACCTGTTCAATTCGCTGATTACGCCGTTTGGCAGCATCAATGGTTACAAGATGAGATGCTCGACTCTTTACGTGACTACTGGTGTAATCAATTACAAGGTGCCCCTGCCTTAATAGAACTGCCTACCGATAGGCCTCGTCCATCCGTACAGCGCTATGAAGGTGATACTCTTCCCGTCAGTCTCGATGTACAAGAACTGGCGGCATTAAAAACATTATGTCGCCAGCAAGGGATAACGATGTTTATGGCGCTACTTGCGGTCTGGAGTGTAGTGCTTTCTCGCCTTAGCGGCCAGGGTGATCTTGTTATTGGTACACCACTAGCTAACCGCAAGCACAGCGAGACCGAAGGACTCATTGGCTTTTTTGTCAATACGCTAGCACTACGCATTACACCAAGCCAATGCCAAACAGTTGACGAACTCTTGACCCAAATTCGTGAACGCGCAATTGCCGCTTATACCTATCAGGATTTACCGTTCGAGCAAGTCGTAGAAGCACTGCAACCTGCTCGTAGCCTCAGTTACAGTCCTGTATTCCAAGTGATGTTGTCATTAAACAACACTCCAATGCAGGACATGACACTGCCCGGCCTTGAGCTTTCCACTATTGAGCATCCACAGCGTAGTACCCAGTTTGATATCACACTTTCTCTAACTGAAACGGAAAATGGCCTTGATGGTGGGATCATCTATTCTACAGATCTCTTTGATAACGAAACAATTGTCCGCATTAGAGGCTATCTGCGAAATGTGTTAATGGCGATGGCAGACGATGTCACCCAACCGATTACCACCTTACCAATGCTTTCAGAGCGTGAACGTCAACAGTTGTTAGTTGACTTTAACGACACCAACGCCGACTTCCCT
>NZ_JBYVYL010000025.1:0-2679 GCF_058148425.1 Providencia sp. 6390 | reverse complement strand
GAACTTTGGGTTGTGTGATTACAGCACCTACACCTGTGGTATCGATGCCGCTATAGCGCAACCCAATCAAGGCTCCCTCTCTTTTTTGAGTTTATTGGGTATTGGCACTGCCAATGCCGTCGTAGCGCCTATGCCACCGGTACCTATCGGCGGATTCGGGGGAGGAGCTGCGGCAGGTGGTGCTATTGGTCAACAAGGTATTAATTCACCGGACATCAACCAAGACTCAAAGCGATTCGCTTTTCAGTCTGAAAATGACTACGCAATAGCCAAAGGCGTGTCGAAGGGATTCAGTACGTCGGGTTGGTTTGACAGTGCTCGCGTGTTGCTTGCGATGGTACCGAATTTCTATGAAGGGGATAGCATAACGCAGCCAGACTTACTTGAGATTGCTGAAATAGGCGGAACAGCCCCAACGCGTTTACGGGTGGGTTTTGCCTCATCGGTTTCGGCTGAAGCTGCAATCGCAAAGGCAAGTGCGTCTCAACTGATTGCGTATCATACCGAACGAGACAGTGGACTTGACCAAGTACCTGTCATTAAAGGTCAACTAGCCTCTCATGCGGAAACTCGTGAAATACTGAGTTTACCGATAAATCAGCGCAGCGATGGTTTGCCTTCGGCGATGTCTTCTCTGGAAGTGTATCGCTTTGATGTGGGGGCTGGTCGAGTGATTTACATGGTAGTGACGGAGTCAGGTCAAATCGCGAATTTATCGATACGCCTTGATGATTTACCCGAGATCCCACGTTTACCACCGAGTGAACGACCTGAGCCGAAAAAAATAGAGGCTCCGGAAGGTATTAGTATCCCAGATATTGATCCAAGACCCATAGGTTATCCAATACCGGAGGATGATATCCGTTGGGTAAACGAAGGGACACCGATCCCCGAGCAACGAGATTTAGATGATTATATTCTGACGGTTGACAGAAAGGATGTGAAGCCTGCTTATACGAGTTTAAATACTCAAATACCGGGACTTGATAAGCCTCTTAGAGAGCCCCATCCAGATTACCCACCGAATCAAGATGTGTTAGATAGAATGAACTCTTCTGAATACCAGTCTAAAATAAAAGACAGTCGATATGACTGCTCTGAAATTGCAAGAGATTTACATAGTGCAGCTGATGGTAAAGGCGAAATTCTTGAAGTGAGATCGGTAGAAAAATATGGCTCAATAAATGTATTCGAAAATGGCGTTATTGAAGAGGGTATGGATTATCATCAAGTCTATTCGGATGGACAATATATTTATGAACCTCGTATATCATCTCAAGCGATGCCTAAAGGGGATTGGGAAAAACATATTAAAGGTATAAATGACTGCCAGATTAAGATTACTGATAAACCTAAAGGACTAAGATAATGGATATTAAAAATAATCAAGGTGATGAACTGTTACTCGTTATAAAGAAATATCTAGTTTTAGAGTGGGTACATTGTAGTCGAAGATTCAAGAAAACATTCATTGATCCTAGTAATATTCTCGATGGAAAACTGTGCGTTATTGATACTATTAATGAACTGCCATCGACAAATTTTCGCCCTGTAGATGAGAGAAATCAACAAGATTTTATTTCTCTTTTAAAATATGCGGTTGAATCTTATCGTGGTAAAATTGATTGGCTTCTAACCGGAAGGCAGAAAACAGATGCACCGGAATATAACTGGGGTATTGAACCTGCTATATTGCATAAACAGAAAATTATTGATGAAGCTAAAAAATTAAATTTAACAAGTAAAGAGTACCTAGCCCAAAAAATGCCTGAATTAGGAGTAATTGCTTATGACGATCTAGTTAATCTTGCTAAGCATGTAGATAGCTATTTGGCGAAACATTTTTCACCACTGCATATCATTAAATAAAAGCTAGTGACCCTTGTAAGATCATTTTAATTAGGCTTACCTGACGGTATTAATTCAGTGAACAGCACCGCGCAGGTGAATTTAACGCAGGATTACCTGAGACCGTTCACCGCATGACGGCAGGGCAAATCAGCCGTTCAGCCCACTACCAACAACGGGATGAAGGCTATCAATTGTGGTTTCCCTACGACCACCATCGTGTGATAGCAATTAAACGCATCGCCGAACCGGTATTTGCCAAATCTATCTTGCGCGGCGAAGGCAATACCGATGCGGGTGACGCGGTTGAAGACTTAGCAAACTTTGGGTTATGTGATTACAGCACCTACACGTGTGGTATTCCGTCAACGACTGAACAATCTGAATCTGAAGCTAACTGGGTTTCCTCCTTATTCAGTACCGTTGGCTATGCACTCAATCCGATTGGAACGGCATAAGCATTTCCTGTCGGCGGTGCTTTGGGTGGAAGCATGGGAATGGGCGCCAGTGGTGGTGTTGCCGGTGCTGCCGTAGGGCAACAAGGGAACGATTTTGGATGGGGTACCACACAACAGAGCTCAAATCAGCGCATCGCCAATGGACTAGAGCAAACTTTGCGAAAACCACCCCCATTAGTCATGAGCGCCAGTATCCTTTTCGCTATGGCGGCTAACTATTATAAAGGTGATAGTTTAACCCAGCAGGATTTATTGGAAATTGCGGATATGGGAGGAACGGCACCGACGCGTTTGCGAGTGGGCTTTGCCTCAACTGATGAAACCGCAGTCGCAATGGCGGCGGCATCACAGCTGATTGCACTTCATACTGAGC
>NZ_JBYVYL010000024.1:0-2851 GCF_058148425.1 Providencia sp. 6390 | reverse complement strand
GATACTGCAATATCACCTTTGTTTTTGTGCCTAAACACACTGTGACTATATATAGTATTCCAGCTAACAGCAACCACTAAATGTATGGTTTTCTGGTGTTTTTACGCGCAAAAATAGTTATCCACAAATTTGCCAAAATTTTCGCTTTTTAAATACTTTTTTATTCTTTTTTAATACCTTTTTAGGGTCTGAATTCACATTTAAAATCAGCAAGATACACCACATTAGTGTTACCTTTTCCGACTATAAATGTCACCTTTTCCGACTATAAATGTCACCTTTTCCGACTATAAATGTCACCTTTTCCGACTATAATCCACAAATAAGTGTTACTATAAAAAACGTGGTAACATTAAGGATCGGAAGTAGTAACATTAAGGGTGTTTTATGAGCGAACTTAAAGACATGAAGGAAACGGACGTAAATTACGTTCATCTAGCCTATGAGAGAAGCCTTAGAAACAAGAGTGTAGTAATTAGCAACGCGATTGTTAGAGCGGCTCAAGGATTGACGTTAGCTGAAAAACGAATAGCGTTTTGCGCCATAGCTAAAATTGAAAAAGCACTAGATCCTATAAAAATAACAGCCCAAGAATATTCAAAAACATTTGGGTTGCCACTGAATCAGTCCTATGAACAACTAAAGGGAGCATCAGAAAACTTCTGGAATAGATACCTTTCTCTTGAAATTCAAAATGACGGAAAAAAAGAACACTACAAAATCAGATGGATAAGCTCATTCGCTTATCAAAATGGTGATGGTTATGTGATAATCAATTTCGCCCCTGAAGTATTACCTTATATATTTGATTTGAAAGAAAATTTTACGAAGTACAAATTACAACAATCTTGGGCATTGCGTTCAATGCATTCATGGCGATTATTGGAATTGATCGAGCAAATGAACACAAATAAAGATAATAGTGGTTGGTTGCGGATTAGCGTAGATAAGTTTCATCATGCAATGGAATCGCCGCCTAGCTACAGACGATCATTTGCTGTACTAAGAACAAAAGTTATAGAGCCCGCCATCAAAGAATTATCGGAAAAAGATGGTTGGGATATAAAATGGACTTTTACCAAAAAAGGACGAAAAGTAGATATGTTAGATTTTTCGTTCAAAAAGAGAGATCGAATTAATATAGACTAACCAGATGATATATAATTCAAAATACGCGATTGGATGCCTTTTTAAATAGAGTTAAAAGGGCTTTCTTTAAGTGCTCTATTTCATCTAATGTCTTTTGAGACACATCATCCTGTAATAACAAATTCTTTGATGCCGCATATTTCAGTAACCCACCAATCCGTGAGATATCAATTCTCGCCCTACTTATTTCATTAAGTTCAATGGTATCAAAGGTGGCGTCTGACAGGCTACTAGCGAGCCTAAAACGTAATTCTGTAGATAGATTACAACCCTTGCTACTACTGATAGCAGAAAGCCGGTTGTAGTCATCTTCGTTAACTAAAAAAGTTACTTTTTTCCTGTTACCTTTGGTTTTATTGGATTCAGTTACATTGCAACCAGGATTATGAAGTTCACTCAATATCAAACCTCGAACAAACTCAGAAAAAGTCACATTTTTTTCACTACATAGTGAATCAATGAGTTCATTTAAATCAGAATCAACACGTACTCTCTTTGTAATCGTCTTTTGTTTTTTCATCTTTGACAGCCAACTGCAAGTTCAGGGGGATAAATAAGATAATGTAGCTACATTATCTTATTTATCCCTATCCTGCAAAGCTATAAAATCATAGTTGGTGTTCTTAAAGGTGGTCACTCGTGCCGCTGATTCAACTGAGGGTAAAATGAAAAAAAATACTGTTTTATTGACGCTATGCGTTAGGAAAATGTCATCTATCGTTGCTACTTTTCTGGTTATAACTACTCTTGTTTCATTTTTGGGAATGCTTCTTATCAAGAAATATGGTGACAGTTCTTTTCAACTGAATTTCTTGTTTATCATCATGCTTGTTTATTTGGTTATAACTGTGTTCGATATTTTGATCGTGGCAAAGATAGAACCATCATTTAATGGGTTTATTAGAGCCGTACTTGCTGTGGCATTTGTATTTGTAACATTCATTGCTTTTTATCATGGCGCTATGTCTGGATCATTAATTTTTCAGCAGATTATGAAATAGTCGGATGTTACTAACGCACTTCGTTTGTTAAACGGCATTCTGAATTTAAATAAATTTAAACCCTGAATACCGTTATTGATGGGTCAATGGCATTTTTGAAGTCGCAGCGTAAACGAGCTGTGCGAGTGCGAACGAGTGAAAAAATGGCGAAGCGAACCATTGACCCCTTTCCCTGTTAAAAACTAGGCATAGGTGATGCCTTCACAAAGTGAAGCATCACCTTATAGACATGTTTTGCTTTGATGATCGGGTTTATTAATGAGGTCGTGGCTAAGATGCATTTCATTTTTGCCCATATAAGGCTCTGTATGAGCCTGTGAGCGATTTTTGTAGGTTTGTGTTGGTTGGCGTGTTTTTATTTGTTATCTCGTCGCTATGAGGCTTTCCGTTGCGAATTAACGTTATTTATAAAATGTGAGTAAATTCTCAATATGAGCTAACTAACTATAAACGTTAATTTTTTGCTATACTTACTGAGCTGCCTAGTGTTTAATAAAAAAAAAGCACGACCTGCAAGTCGTGCTTTGTTCATACTAAAACTATCAGTTTGGTGTAGAGCGACGATGTGGTTTTACTACTGTACCGTCAGCTTTTTTATAACCATCAACAGGTACGATCTTTTTCTGTTGAACACCGCTTTGAGACGTTTTTGTCTTAGCCATAATTGGCTCCTTACATGATTTCCAAGATTAATATTAGGT
>NZ_JBYVYL010000023.1:0-3331 GCF_058148425.1 Providencia sp. 6390 | reverse complement strand
AATTATGCTCTTTAACAATCTGGAACAAGCTGAAAATTGAAAACAACGCACATTGTTTATCGCTTAAACAATGTGAGAGTCTCTCAAAAATCTCAACTTGAAGATGTTGTCAACAGACAGAAACCGTCGGGTTTCATGTCGACTGACAGAAAAGACACCTTCGGGTTGTGAGGTTAAGCGACTAAGCGTACACGGTGGATGCCTAGGCAATCAGAGGCGATGAAGGACGTGCTAATCTGCGATAAGCGTCGGTAAGGTGATATGAACCGTTATAACCGACGATTTCCGAATGGGGAAACCCAGTGCAATCCGTTGCACTATCGTTTGATGAATACATAGTCAAACGAAGCGAACCGAGGGAACTGAAACATCTCAGTACCTCGAGGAAAAGAAATCAACCGAGATTCCCCTAGTAGCGGCGAGCGAACGGGGAGCAGCCCAGAGTCTTAATCAGCATCAGCATCAGGAGAACGGTCTGGAAAGTCCGGCAGTAAAGGGTGATAGCCCCGTATCCGAAGGTGTTGGTGTTGTGAACTCGACGAGTAGGGCGGGACACGTGTTATCCTGTCTGAATATGGGGGGACCATCCTCCAAGGCTAAATACTCCTGATTGACCGATAGTGAACCAGTACCGTGAGGGAAAGGCGAAAAGAACCCCGGCGAGGGGAGTGAAATAGAACCTGAAACCGTGTACGTACAAGCAGTGGGAGCCTTGATTTATCAGGGTGACTGCGTACCTTTTGTATAATGGGTCAGCGACTTATATTCTGTAGCAAGGTTAACCGTATAGGGGAGCCGTAGGGAAACCGAGTCTTAACTGGGCGAATGAGTTGCAGGGTATAGACCCGAAACCCGGTGATCTAGCCATGGGCAGGTTGAAGGTTGGGTAACACTAACTGGAGGACCGAACCGACTAATGTTGAAAAATTAGCGGATGACTTGTGGCTGGGGGTGAAAGGCCAATCAAACCGGGAGATAGCTGGTTCTCCCCGAAAGCTATTTAGGTAGCGCCTCGTGAACTCATCTTCGGGGGTAGAGCACTGTTTCGACTAGGGGGTCATCCCGACTTACCAACTCGATGCAAACTACGAATACCGAAGAATGTTATCACGGGAGACACACGGCGGGTGCTAACGTTCGTCGTGAAGAGGGAAACAACCCAGACCGCCAGCTAAGGTCCCAAAGTCATGGTTAAGTGGGAAACGAAGTGGGAAGGCTCAGACAGCCAGGATGTTGGCTTAGAAGCAGCCATCATTTAAAGAAAGCGTAATAGCTCACTGGTCGAGTCGGCCTGCGCGGAAGATGTAACGGGGCTAAACCATGCACCGAAGCTGCGGCAGCGACATTTAGATGTTGTTGGGTAGGGGAGCGTTCTGTAAGCCTGTGAAGGTGTACTGTGAGGTATGCTGGAGGTATCAGAAGTGCGAATGCTGACATAAGTAACGATAATGCGGGTGAAAAACCCGCACGCCGGAAGACCAAGGGTTCCTGTCCAACGTTAATCGGGGCAGGGTGAGTCGACCCCTAAGGCGAGGCAGAAATGCGTAGTCGATGGGAAACAGGTTAATATTCCTGTACTGGTGATAATTGCGATGGGGGGACGGAGAAGGCTAGGCTATCCGGGCGACGGTTGTCCCGGTTTAAGGATGTAGGCAGGTGAATTAGGCAAATCCGGTTCACTAATGCTGAGGTCTGATGACGAGTCACTACGGTGATGAAGTAGCTCATGCCCCGCTTCCAGGAAAAGCCTCTAAGCTCTAGATTATCATTAATCGTACCCCAAACCGACACAGGTGGTCAGGTAGAGAATACTCAGGCGCTTGAGAGAACTCGGGTGAAGGAACTAGGCAAAATGGTGCCGTAACTTCGGGAGAAGGCACGCTGGCGCTAGGTGAAGTGGTTTACCCATGGAGCTGAAGCCAGTCGCAGATACCAGCTGGCTGCAACTGTTTATTAAAAACACAGCACTGTGCAAACACGAAAGTGGACGTATACGGTGTGACGCCTGCCCGGTGCTGGAAGGTTAATTGATGGGGTTATCCGTAAGGAGAAGCTCTTGATCGAAGCCCCAGTAAACGGCGGCCGTAACTATAACGGTCCTAAGGTAGCGAAATTCCTTGTCGGGTAAGTTCCGACCTGCACGAATGGCGTAATGATGGCCAGGCTGTCTCCACCCGAGACTCAGTGAAATTGAACTCGCTGTGAAGATGCAGTGTACCCGCGGCAAGACGGAAAGACCCCGTGAACCTTTACTATAGCTTGACACTGAACATTGAGCCTTGATGTGTAGGATAGGTGGGAGGCTTTGAAGCGTGGACGCCAGTCTGCGTGGAGCCAACCTTGAAATACCACCCTTTAATGTTTGATGTTCTAACGTAGCCCCATTATCTGGGGTGCGGACAGTGTCTGGTGGGTAGTTTGACTGGGGCGGTCTCCTCCCAAAGAGTAACGGAGGAGCACGAAGGTTGGCTAAGCATGGTCGGACATCATGCGGTTAGTGCAAAGGCATAAGCCAGCTTGACTGCGAGAGTGACGGCTCGAGCAGGTACGAAAGTAGGTCTTAGTGATCCGGTGGTTCTGAATGGAAGGGCCATCGCTCAACGGATAAAAGGTACTCCGGGGATAACAGGCTGATACCGCCCAAGAGTTCATATCGACGGCGGTGTTTGGCACCTCGATGTCGGCTCATCACATCCTGGGGCTGAAGTAGGTCCCAAGGGTATGGCTGTTCGCCATTTAAAGTGGTACGCGAGCTGGGTTTAGAACGTCGTGAGACAGTTCGGTCCCTATCTGCCGTGGGCGTTGGAAGATTGAAAGGGGCTGCTCCTAGTACGAGAGGACCGGAGTGGACGCACCACTGGTGTTCGGGTTGTCATGCCAATGGCATTGCCCGGTAGCTAAGTGCGGAAGAGATAACCGCTGAAAGCATCTAAGCGGGAAACTTGCCTTGAGATGAGTCTTCCCTGACTCTTTAAGGGTCCTAAAGGAACGTTTAAGACTAAGACGTTGATAGGCTGGGTGTGTAAGCGTAGCGATACGTTGAGCTAACCAGTACTAATGAACCGTGAGGCTTAACCTGACAACACCGAAGGTGTTTTAGAGAGATGGGTTGTTTTTGAAGAAAGTGAGAAGCCGAGAGGTGAAGGACACACAGCTTGTTCAGGATTGATGTTCTGGTTTGCCAAAAGAAATAAGTGCAAACGGGGATGAAACAGAATTTGTCTGGCGGCAATAGCGCGGTGGTCCCACCTGACCCCATGCCGAACTCAGCAGTGAAACGCCGTAGCGCCGATGGTAGTGTGGGGTCTCCCCATGTGAGAGTAGGGAACTG
>NZ_JBYVYL010000022.1:0-4453 GCF_058148425.1 Providencia sp. 6390 | reverse complement strand
CCAGACATCAATTTTAAAGGTTGTGTCAGTACTGACTGACCGCACCATATTTGCTGATATGGCTCAGTTGGTAGAGCACACCCTTGGTAAGGGTGAGGTCCCCAGTTCGAATCTGGGTATCAGCACCAGAAATTATCGGCATTTAAAAGAATTTACCTAGCGGCAATAGCGCGGTGGTCCCACCTGACCCCATGCCGAACTCAGTAGTGAAACGCCGTAGCGCCGATGGTAGTGTGGGGTCTCCCCATGTGAGAGTAGGGAACTGCTAGGTTTTAAACATAAAAAAGCCACCTTTTGGGTGGCTTTTTGCTATTTAACGCATATGAAGAATATCTTATGTGTAATCTTCTGCAGTAACCCCATTATTTAATGATTCTCTTTAGCCAGCCTGTTAGACTTATCTAATCTTTATTTGTTATGTGCTGAAGGCAACGATGAACTCATCCCTTGAATTAAAACAGTTTAATAGCTTTGCGCTCGAAGCAAAAGCAAAGTCAATTTGTCTTGCTGGATCAGCTGAAGCTATTTACCAGCAGTGGTGTGATGCCAGAAAACAGCAATTGCCAGTTTTAATCCTTGGCGGTGGAAGTAACGTTCTATTTATTGACGATTTTGATGGTGTGATTATTCTCAATAGAATAATGGGAGTGACGGTTACTGAACAACCTGATTTTTGGCATGTATATGCGGGTGCAGGAGAAAACTGGCATCAATTAATAGAATTCTTGCTAAATCAAGGGATCCATGGTACTGAAAATCTAGCCTTAATACCTGGGTGTGTTGGTTCTGCGCCTATTCAAAATATAGGTGCTTACGGTGTAGAGTTGAAAGATCTCTGTGAATATGTGGATACTCTTGATTTAACGACAGGGAGTATATCAAGGCATTTGGCTGAAGAATGTCATTTTGGTTATCGAGATAGCATTTTCAAACATGCATATCAGCACACACACGTTATTGTCGGGGTTGGTTTAAAGTTATCTAAGCAATGGTCGCCTAAGCTCACTTATGGAGATTTGGCATTACTAGATCCACTAACAGTAACCCCACAGCAGGTTTTTAATTCTGTATGTAATACACGAAGAATGAAATTACCAGATCCTTCCGTTACTGGTAATGCGGGTAGCTTTTTTAAAAACCCAATTATTTCAGCAGATAAAGCACAGAAATTAAAACAGCAATACCCTGCATGTCCTCAATATATACAGGATGATGGTTCTATCAAAGTTGCGGCAGGATGGCTGATCGATCAATGCGGCTTAAAAGGCTATGAGTTAGGTGGTGCAGCGGTGCATACCAAGCAAGCACTTGTGCTTATTAATAAAAATCATGCTACGGGGTGTGACATAGTCAATTTAGCGAAATATGTTAGCCAAACGGTATATGAACGCTTTGGCATTATGCTTGAGCCTGAAGTTAGGTTTATTGGTAAGCGTGGCGAAATTAACCCAATAGGCTGCATTTTATGAAAGAGACGAATATTCCTCTACAGTTGGTAGACATTTTATCTGATGCCCAAATTCATTCAGGACAACAATTGGGCGATGTTTTAGGTATGACACGAGCAGGTATTAATAAACATATTAAAACACTACGCTCGTGGGGGCTTGATATCCAGACGATTCCTGGAAAAGGTTATAAGCTACCTTACATAATTAATCTTTTAAATGCTGAAGCAATTAAACAATATACCCAAGGTAGTAACATTATTGTAGAGCCTGTTATTGATTCAACCAATCAGTATATGCTAGAGAGGATCCCTAATCTAAAATCGGGAGATACGTGTTTAGCCGAGTATCAAAGCGCCGGAAGAGGGCGTCGTGGTCGTCAATGGATCTCACCATTTGGTTGTAATTTATATTTATCAATGTATTGGAAGTTAGATCAGGGGCCAGCAGCCGCGGTAGGACTTAGCTTAGTGGTCGGTATTATCATTGCTGAAACATTGAATAAAATAAGTAAATCGAAAGTTAAAGTTAAATGGCCTAATGACCTTTATTTAAAGGATAAAAAACTGGCAGGTATTCTTGTTGAGCTAACGGGTAAAACTGGTGATGCAGCTCATATTATTATTGGCATTGGTATTAATATTGGAATGGGTAAGAAAAATATAAATAAAGAAAAAGAAATTAACCAAGAGTGGTCATCACTCGCTGATGAAGTTGATTGCATCGAAAGAAATGAACTATCTGCAAATATTATTAATGCATTGAAAGATGCTTTGGTTTTATTTGAAAAAGAAGGATTGTTACCATTTTTATCTCGTTGGTTTGAACTGGATAATTTCTTAGGGCGTGATGTTAAGTTATTGATTGGTGATAAAATTATTACTGGAATTGAAATGGGTATTAACCAACAAGGTGCTTTGCTATTACGTCAAAATAATGGCGAAGTTATTCCTTATATTGGTGGCGAAATATCTTTACGTCCTAATTAAAAATAATTAATTATATGCCGGATAGCTACCGGCATATACAAGTTATTTTCTTATTCTAACGCTCTGAATAGAGTGATTCTCACCTTTAGTCATTATTAAACTAGCACGTTCTTTAGTTGGGAGAATATTTTCTTCTAAATTTAATCCATTAATTTCATCCCAGATAGAGCTAGCAATATTAATTGCTTCCTCTTCACTCAATTTAGAATAGTTATGGAAATAAGAATCAGGATCTGAGAAAGCACCTTGCCTGAATTTTAGGAATCGGCCAACATACCACTGTTTTAATAACTTAGGTGCGGCATCAACATAGATAGAGAAATCTACAAAGTCGGATACAAATACATGATGTGGATCATGTGGATAGTCCATATCACTTTGGAGGACGTTGAGGCCTTCTAAGATGAGTATATCGGGCTGGTCAATAATCTGCTGTTGGTCTGGTACGATATCATAGGTGAGGTGTGAATAAACAGGCGCGACGACATTACGGGCACCTGATTTAATTTGAGAAACAAAATTCACGAGTTTTCTCATATCATATGATTGAGGAAATCCTTTTTTCTTCATGATGTCGCGATCTTTTAATACTTGGTTTGGATATAAAAAACCATCAGTTGTGATCAAATCAACTTTTCTATGTTCTGGCCAACGAGTTAATAGTGCTTGTAATAAACGTGCTGTTGTACTTTTACCAACCGCAACACTGCCAGCAATTCCTATAATGTAAGGAACTTTAGCCCCATTAGTCCCTAAAAATTGTTCGAGGACAGCTTGGCGCCGTAAATTGGAGCTAATATAAAAATTGAGCAAACGAGATAATGGTAGATAAATTTCAATGACATCTTCCATCGAGAGCTCTTCATTAATACCTTTCAACTCTAGAAGCTCACTAGATGTTAGTGTCAAAGGGACTGAATCACGTAATGTTGCCCAATGTTCTCTATCAAACTCTAAATATGGCGTAGTAATAAAATTCTCTGTCTGTTTCATAAACCAACATCTGCCTATTCTATGCAGGTTGGACAGGTTGCCTAAACACCCGTATCCGTAAAATTAAGTTGCATCATAGCGAGTGAAAGATAGTTGGCGTAGAACTTTTTATGTTTTATGTGAATTTTTTTTGACGAGGGCAGTAAAAATGGTACTGGTTGCTGAAAAAATCAACGATGCAGTGTTGATAATTTGGAACTGTATAGTCATTTTTAGATTTTATAAATAATGAATATTACCTTCGAGTAGCGAAAGAACACTTTACTGATTAAATAATAATGGATTATAGTTGCGGTCTGCTGTAGATGTTTTAATCTGAATATAGCGAAAAAAGCAGCAAAATCACAAAAAACGAATAAAATGTGAGCAAGTAAACAAAAAATTAAAATTTTTTGTTGCAAGTCGCGCTCACTCTTCCTAGAATGCGCAGCACTTGATGCCGGCATAGCTCAGTTGGTAGAGCAACTGACTTGTAATCAGTAGGTCCCGAGTTCGACTCTTGGTGCCGGCACCAATTAACAACAATTTGGATAGGTGGGATACCCAAGCGGCCAAAGGGAGCAGACTGTAAATCTGCCGTCATCGACTTCGAAGGTTCGAATCCTTCTCCCACCACCATTTCCTGAAAGGTCTTTATTAGATTTATTCAGGTAACAGTTTAGCAGCTGATAACTCAGGTAGCCGAGTTCATTGCGGGCATCGTATAATGGCTATTACCTCAGCCTTCCAAGCTGATGATGCGGGTTCGATTCCCGCTGCCCGCTCCAAGATGTGCTGATATAGCTCAGTTGGTAGAGCACACCCTTGGTAAGGGTGAGGTCGGCAGTTCGAATCTGCCTATCAGCACCACTCCTCATATGTTCTCAATTATCTCCCTGATTTGTCTCCTGTAAAAAACAAGCAAATACATTTTAACTGCTTGGTTGATGTGGTGTAACCACCGATTCCGTGTCTTAGAGGGACAATCTAATGTCTAAAGAAAAATTTGAACGTTCAAAACCGCACGTTAACGTTGGTACAATT
>NZ_JBYVYL010000021.1:0-5940 GCF_058148425.1 Providencia sp. 6390 | reverse complement strand
GAATGGAACAATCCTAAATTAGTTGAAATCTGGCGCAAAAAATGGGCTTTTGAAGTAAATAAAAAATTTAAAGAGTTAAATATTAAAAAAGCAATAACAAACTTATCGACCTTGAGACAAAAAGAAGAATTAATAAAAATGGCAAAAACACAGATAGAAAATGGAGACTTAGAAAAAGCAGAGAAAACAATATATGGAGTTGAAATTTTAGAAAATAAAAAAGTTAAAAAGCGCATCCCGCGCAAAATTTGGATGAAATTAAAAAATCAGGTTAATAATAAAAAACATATAAAAAAAGAAGAAGCAAAAAAAGAAGATAATAAAAAATTTAATAATATAAAAAACGCATTTAATAAATTATTTAGTAATTTTAATAAAAAAAGAAAACAAGAAAAAGAGATCGGACAATTAGAAAAATTAAAAGTTGATAAAATAAATAATATAAAAAATATGGATAATCGAATTAATTCAATAAGCGATCTTTTAGATAGCGAAAAATTAAAAATTGACTTAAACAATAAAAAAATTAAATTAGGAGAAGAAGCAAAACAAAAACAAGACTTAAACAATAACAATAAAAAAGATCTTAATTTAATAATCAAAAACCAAAACGAGGTGAAAAATGGAAACAAAAAAAGGAAAACTTATACCATATCTTAAAAATGGTGAAATAATAAAAATGGAAACAGTAGAAGAAAGATTTACGCGAATGCTTTACACTGAGCCGAAAGAAGCAAAAGAAAAAGAAGAAGAAGAGGAAAGAGGAAGAACAAAGCGATCAATTAAATTAAAACCAAATATAAATATTGAACCTGAACAAATCAAAAAGAAAAAAATAAAACGCAAAATTTAACCTATAAGCCCCATAAAGGGGCTTTTATATATGGTTAAAAAGGACAATCAAGCGTTGCGTCTAAAATCTCAAAAGCTTTTTTGTTTTGTTGTATCATTTGCTCAATTTCGCTTTCTGTAAACAATAAATCAAAATCATTAATCAATTCTTTATTAAATTCATAATCATAGACATCTTTTAAGTTTTTCACTTCGCCCGTTTTTTCTAATCTCGCAAACGTTGCGCGGGTGCGCGCTTTGATTTTGTTTAACTCAATAATTGCGTCATTAGTGATCATATAATCTTTATTTTTCATTGAGTTAATAATCAAATTTAAGCAAATATTTTGATTTTCGATCTGAATTTTTAGCGTTCTTTTTATTGTGTTTACAATATTTAAGCGTTTTTTATTAAGTGCTTCTTCAAGCGTTTGATCTGATAAAACATATTGATGATCGTCGCACCAAATCGCACTATAAACCCGCACTCCGTGGGCTTTTTCGTGTGCTTCTTCGCATTCAATCTTCGCTCTTATATCTTCCTCGTTATATTCAAACGGCGGCAATTCTGCGATTAAATCCTTATAAATTCCAAAAAATGAGATTGCGCGGATTCCTTTGATTTGCTTATCATATTCAATAAAAAAATCATCATTTTTAACAAGTGATTTTGCGCTGTTCTCATCTTCTTTAGCTGTATATTTGAGTATATAATTCACAACATGATCCGAATTTTTCAGATCTGAAATCGTCGCATATTGCCTTTTTCCGCCATTTTTTGCGTTTTTTACGCTTTCTGCTGTTTGGACTCTCAAAATTTTGACGAATGCGCGATCATTAGGATAATCAGCGCGATCAAATGGTAAACCCGCCTTTTTTGCTTCTGCCTCAATGCATTTAGTCCACTCTTCCGCCCATTCTTCCGCTCTCATGTAGTGCGCGCCTTTGTTGTTAAAATATGACCGCGCAACTTGTAGCAAAAAGTGAATATGAGGGTGACAGTGATCTTTTACATTTCCGCGCGTCACTTCAAAACATCTGAAACCTCCGCGCACCACGCCTTTTAATTTTTTACGAGTCATTAAACGAGCAAACGCGCGACTCATTAGCTTTAAATAGTCTTTTAAATCTGTAATTGGCGGGTTTTTTATTGTGAGCGTGCCAAAAATTAAACCGTCGCTTTCGTCTGTGCGCTCTATGAGCGATGGCGTGATTGCTCTTATTTTTTCTTGCAAAACAAAAGCGCGGATTCGCTGGCATTCGGTGCAATTGCGGTCTTTGCATCGGTGAGAATATAAATTCATCGAATAACCGCGAGATATTGCTATTTCTCTGTGTGAGCAACAGCCATAAATTCGACCCGCGCGTTTTCTCATTTTAAGCGCCAGATTTTCATTTTCGATTTTTTCGGCTTGCGCGTAAAAAATTTTAGAGAGAGCGATCCCGCGCGCTTTTCGCTCATTAAGTCTTTTTCCGTTCTGTGTCGCATTAGTTGCCAAAGTTCGCGCACTCGCGCGCTTGACTTTGTGCTCTAATGCTTTATCATTTTCAATGTAAAACATTCGATAAACCTCGTATTTTTTGATCTTCGCACTTTCAAATTTACGGGGTTTTTCTTTTTTGTCAAACGCTTAAATATCAAGCACTTTTAAAAATCACATAATAAAAAAATAACTATCCCATTTTTTAGCTCAAAAATCACAACATCAGGGATCACTATCCCATTATTGATATCAATAAAGCCAATTTTTCATAGCTTACGCCCAATTTTTAACACATCGACCGCTCATCTTTTTTAGTTTTCCTTTTGTCATTTCTTTGATTTTTCCTTAGTTCGGGAAGACAAAAAAAAAAGGACAAAACGCCCAAAACCCGCGCCCCGCCTGACTTTGCGAGCATTTGCGACGTTAAAAAAAATCGGATTTGTTTCTTAATAATCAAGTTTAGGTCTTGAATTTTTCGCTTCGCTCAAAATCCGCTAAAACAAAAAACCAAAGGGGGAATAAATCCCCTTGTCCGTTCGCTCTGCTCACCTTATGGCGCGCGCGCCATTGCTACGCACTTCTGGCAACAAAAAAAGGCTGATATCATGACACCAACAAACAAACAAACAAAAAGGCTTAAATGATGATCACTTTTAAAATCATACAAAATATCGATGAGACAGAAATAATCAAATACATTAAAAATAAAAACATCACAGAAGTGTCACAAATAAACGTAGACGCGCTAATAGAGCAAGTAATGCGAAACACTAGAATAACAAACTATTACGACTATGAAACGCTCGACGAAGAAAACAAAACAGAGCTTTTAGAAAAAGCGACTGAGTTATTAAATGATATAAAAAACGGAAATATAACAATCAATTATAAGATTTGAGTAACTACAAAAGCGAATAAACTATTGCGATCTCTTCATTTTTCGCTCTGCTTTTGTAAAGTCACAAAAAAAACACTTTAAAAAACAAAGTGTTTTTTTTATGACTTCCTGCTAAACACAAATTAAACCCCTATTAGTGAAAGGTCAAAATTTGGATAGAACGTTGAAGCGATGATCGATATTGTTAATTGTATATTTACAGCTAAAACCCCGCCTATGAGATGCGTAAACGCGCGCGGTAGGTCTTCCCTTTTGCCTTTTGCTGCGCTCTGAAACATTAAAAAACCGCGAAATATTGCGATTGTCCCCAAAGCTTGAACAAACAAAAGGCAACTCGTCAGAGCTTCGGCAACGCCGGGCAACATCCTACCTTGAGGAATTTGTGAGAACAGCTCTGCGGGCTTGTATTCGCCCCCATTAACTAATGTCTCGCTAAGGATAGGAACAAAGCCCGAAACTGCGATCATCAGCGCGCTAATGACCGTCAACCATACAGGACGGCTTACCGCTACTTTACCATCTGCGACTCCTTTAAAATCAACAATTGCGAACCCTGCCAAAATCGCACCACACAGCCAAATTAGCGCGGTCATGAATATTGACACAGACGACCAAGCTCCAATTGAATTAGCGAACCCATCGCCAATAGTGAAACTATCCATAAACTACCCCCTTTTTAGTTACTAATTCCCTTTTTTATTCGTCGTCGCTCTCTTATTTCTGCGCGCCCGAGCGCAATAATTCCTCGCTTTTCGTCCATGTTTAAATTTTTAAAATATTGAAATAACGCCACAATTTTCTCTTTGTTGTCAAAAAAAGCATCCTCATACTTTAAAACTTCTAGACCCAAGATAATTGCCTCTTTTTCTTTCTTTTTAGTTTCTTCTTTTTTTAATTTTTTCGCTTTTTCTTTTTCTATTTTTTCTAGTTTTGCTATTTCATTTTTTAACCTATTTATTTTTTGCTCGTTTGTTATCCCCATTTTTTACCCCTTTTATATATCTTTATTGTCTTTTTTATATTCGTTCATCAAATCATCTTTTGCGCTTCGCTCGTTAAATAAATTACTTATTATTTTTAATGTTTGTTCAAATAAAAAATATATTAAATATAAAACTCCGCCGCCAATAATTAATCCTATCATTTTTTACCCCCTTTTTTCTTTTTACCATATTTAAAATATAAATAAAATAAAGATGGAAAAACTATTAAAAAATTAATTAGCAATGTTAAATAAATATTTATTAAGCTCATACATTAAACCCCATCAAATTAATTTTATAAAAACAAATCTCATGGAATTGACGATCTAAGCAATCGCTTATTTTTAATTTTAACTTAACTTTATCTTTAACTTTTGAATTATCGATCATGTGATATAAGATAATTTTAAAATTATAAGTATATTTAAAAACATGTTGAAAAAATAATTGAGTTTTTAACTCGTTAATTTCTACTAAGTGTATAAAAAAATCAACATCATTTTTATAAAAGCTTTTTATATGAGCTAATAAATTTTTATTATTTTCAATTTTAATTGCGCTATTATAATATTTTAATGTTTTAATTTTGCTGTTTTTATTAAAGCAATTAAAAAACACAGATTTTTCTTTTTTTCTGTTAAAATCTTCATTGCTCAAAATAACTAAATCTTGATAAAGCTCAAACACATCGTAAAAATTAACCTCATCTAATGCGTTTTTTATTTTTAGCTCTTGTAAATTTTTACATAAATTATTTATTTCATCTTTTAAAAAAATTGCTAACTGCTCAAATTCTTCGCTCGTTGCGTTATTTTGCAATAATTCATTTTTAAAAAAATCACTCATTACATGTAATAAATAAAATTCATTTTTAAAGTTTTCTAATTTTTCTTTTTTTGTTTTTTTCATAATATATTATCCTTTTTTTATCTTTATATTTTTTAAATAATATATTTAATTTAAAAGTCAATTATTAGGCTGTTTTATTTACTTTATTTATTTATAAAGTATTACTTAATTAAGCAGTCAAAAGTTGCGTAGCAAGCTGTTCATTGCTCTAAGAGCGTCAGCGATTAGCAAAGCAATGCCCACTTATACATCAGGCTTCGCGCTGATGTGTGGGTTTTGAGCAAGCTCAAAAGAAAAGCGCAGACGCGCGCAATGCTTCGCAATGCTTGCTTACACGCTCACCCCCGCCCTTGCGTATTGCGTCCGCATACTCAAGAGGGGAGAGCTAAAACAAAGGCACACGCGCAACAACGCACACACAAAAACACAGGAGGAAGATATGGCACTAATGCATATGCAATTTAAAATTTTAAAGAGAAGCGAGGGAAAAAGTGCGGTTTACTTAACCGCTTATAATAACCGCCTGCGCGCTCGTGACGAGCGAACGGGTGACTTATACAACTACACACAAAAAAGCGATCTTTATTATAGCGAGGTAATGCTACCAGAGAACGCGCCCGCGCGTTTTAGTGACCCCGTCACGTTGTGGAATGAAGCAGAGAAGCAAAAACGCAGGGATGCTCAATTGTCGCGCTATACAATAATAGCACTCATGAAAGAGCTAACACCTAAACAAAATAAAGAGCTATTAAAAGAGTATTTAAAAAAGAATTTTGTTAATCATGGAATGATTGCTGATTTTGCAATTCATGACGCTAACGGAAATAACCCTCATGCTCATGTTATGTTTACAATGCAGGAGGTCACAAACACAGGGCTGGGAAAAAAAGTTAGA
>NZ_JBYVYL010000020.1:0-7328 GCF_058148425.1 Providencia sp. 6390 | reverse complement strand
TCAGGCGGCACGACAAAAGTGATTTCACCGTGGTTTTGTAAATGTCGGATCGCTGATTGGAACAGCGGTGGATAGTTATCAAGCGGTAGGGTCAGGGATTTATTTTGCAGATCCATATCACTGACGACGGTGCCATCAAGTAACGATTCTTTGACCACAATGCTGATCACATCGTTATCTTGAATGTTGCCTTGTCCGAGATAATTAATTTTGTAGTCATAGCCCATCGGGTCTGACTTCACCTCTTTTTGTTTTTTCCAATCGGTTAAGAAACGTTTCGCCAAAGCCGCTTGCTGAGTTTTTTGCTCACCTTTATTTTTTTCCATCGACGCCTCCGAGGCAATGAGTGCAGTGTGTAGCTCGGTGGGGGAAAGTTGCATACGGCCTTCTATGGCATCGGTGATCCCCGCAAGGTAAGCCTGTTTATCCAAGGATTGCCCATAGGATTGATTGTCTTGATGAATGGTGAGTGCATCTTGACCGATGGCGATACCCGCTGCATAAGCTTGCCGTAACTGATCATTTTTTTTCAGGGTATCGGCTGTAAAAGGCACGGCGGCTGAACTTGTCGAAGGGGGAGGGTTATTTTTTTGAGCCAATAATTGTAGGTTGTTGTTGAGACGCTGAACATCGGCTTGTTGTTGCTGAAGTTGTTCTCGGTATTGCTGCTCACGACGCTGACTGGCTTGCAGCTGTTGTTGCATCATTTTTATTTTGATTTGGGGTAATTGGATACCCGTTTGTGAAAAGACATCAACGGTATTATCGGCTTGTTGAGCTTTACGTGCTTCATATTCTTGAGCGAATTGAAGTAATCCCGGCAGACTATTATTCTGCATTTCACTGTGTGCGATTGGAATAAAGCAAAGCGCACTGAGTAAACTCAGTGATAATCTCCCATTAAGCGAAGGCCATGCGCGATGTGAAGCAGCCATAAGGAACTCCTTAAATAGCAAAAAGGCTATCATTAAAAACAGATTTAAATACAAGAGCAAAAGGTAATGGGCTTATTATCCTTTTGATTCTTGCTACATAAAAAATGTATTTGATCGAGCTGATGAAAAAGGAAATAACCAACGTTATAGCAAAGGGTAACGCGATTAAACGTTCTTGACTTTATTATTGTCTGATTTTCTCACTCGGTAGTTGAATAAAGATTACAAATTTAGTTTTCAATAATCAATCAGAATTTGCGGGGAGGAACAAGGTGGGGAAATAAATTTGACTTAGGTTTTTGAGGGAGGGTGTTAAATAAAAAACGCTAACAACCATAATTGACTATCTAAAAAAGTAAATATTACCGAAATATAGGGCAGTGACGAGAATGAGAGTAGATTGCATTTTTATTAATCTATTGATTTCTATGTCTATTTTCTGCTTTTCATGCAACAAAATAATTTATTTCGTTGCCTTGTGTGCTAACTAATTTACTCGACACTTTTCGCAAAATCAAACCGCATTTAAAAACAAACACGCTAGATTTAGAGCGTTTTTAACGCATATTCAGTGTATTAAATGTTACTCCATTTAGGAGTGATGCGGCTTTGCGGCTACAATCATATTTAGACTATCTTTTATGCTTAGTGTTTTATTCTTCATTTATCATAAAGTGATAATTTAATCTGATTGGCTATATTGTAAATTACAAATATTCATATTTATTAATCTGTTTTCTGTGAAACGCAACGAAATAAATTATTTTGTTGCGTTTTTGAAATGAAAAATAAATATAGCAGGAGTGTTAAAATGAATAACCTTTATTTCGATGAACGCTCTGAATCTGATATGAGAACCGTATTTACTAAAGCGGTTGGTCAAGAAATATACCGTATACGCCGCAGCCGAGTAATGACGGGAAGGGAATTAGCCAACCAGCTGAATGTTTCACAACAGCAAGTTTCTCGTTATGAACGCGGGGTGTGTAATATTACGGTAGATACGTTGATTTTAATTCTTAATGTTTTAAATGTATCGATCGATGAATTTTTTAAACAAGTGTATTTTAATATCTCAGATATGCAAAAACAGGTTGATGAAAGTTATCAGCGTATCTTTCTCTCGTTAAAAGAGAGTAATGAACACGTGTTTAAATTTAATTAATCCAGTAAATAGATTTTATTATTCTCAATATTTAAATTTTATTGTCTTTTCTTTTATTTGAATAAAGACAATATCTTCCTGTGTGTAATTAAGGGGGATGTTTTCTTTATTTCAACATAAAGATAAGTCATGACATGAAATGGGTGACGTGATCACCCCTTTAATTAAACCACGTTATTTTTATTGCAGAGGCAAATATGAAAAAGATTATTTTAGCAACCCTGATTTCTGGCGCAATGAGTGTTTCAGCATTCGCAGTCGAGTCTAACCAAGGCCACGGTAAAGTGACCTTCAAAGGCGAAATCATTGATGCACCATGCTCAATCAGCTCAGACTCAATTGACCAAACCGTTGACCTAGGCCAAATCGCGAACTCTGTGTTGGCGAACGGCGGCGCGTCTTCACCAAAACAATTCACTATTGAATTAGAAGACTGTGTGTTCCCAGCTGGCGGTGGTAATGACAAAGTGCAAATCACGTTCAGCGGTGCAAGCGCAGGCTTTAACTCTAAGTTACTGGGTGTGACTGGCCTGAACCCAGATGAAGGCTTAGTTGGTAACGTTGGTATCCAAATCACTGATACACAAGGTGCTGCAATCGATATGGGCATGTCAACGACACAATCTCACCAATTACAAGCGGGTAGCAACACCCTGCAATACAGTGCGTTCGTTCGCGGTGCAAATGTCGCTGTTGACTCTATCCCACTGGGTAAATTCGAAGGCGTCACTAACTTCACTTTAGCGTACAACTAATCTGGCGGTGAGGGGTAGCAGTGCTATTCCTCACGTTTTTTTCCACCAACAGTCGAGGCGCTTTGTGAAAGGATGGCAAAAACATAATGCACTGCTGTGCGTGCTTTTCGGAATACTGGGCGCGAGCGCACCCGCTTTTTCTGCCCCTTCTCAAGGGTGGGGAAAGGTCTCGATGTATGGGGAAATCGTCGACACCGCCTGTGCAATCGAAACCGAGTCTCGTGATCAGACGATTGACATGGGCGTTATTCCTCTGAGCGTATTGAAGCAATTGGGTAAAGCTCCGCCAAAACCGTTCAACATTCAGTTAGTCGATTGCCGTTGGGAACGTTACCCCAGCAGCAAAGGCGAATGGCAAACCTTTGAAGTGACCTTTGATGGCCCTGCGAATGGTGATTTTTTTACGGTGTCGGGTGAAGCCAAAGGCGTACAACTGGCGATGCGTGATGATCAAGGGACACCCGTGATTGCAGGGAAACCGTTACCCAAACGAGACATTGTTCCCGGTGAAATGACCTTGAATTATGAATTGCAACTGGTGACAGACAATCAGCGTTTACAAGCTGGATCTTATCAAACGCTTTTGCGTTTCAAAATTGATTATTACTGATTCTTTTGCGGTTTGGCGCTCATTTGCCTAGGGATATTTTTTATGTCGCGTACTTATCACCAACCTTGTGCGGTATACCTTGCTGTGATGACAGCACTCATGCCTTATTCGTCTCCGTTAATGGCGGCGGATGTAGTGCAATTCAACACTGAATTGTTGGATTTAAACGACAAAAAAAATATCGACTTAGGTCAATTTTCGCGTGCGGGTTACATCATGCCCGGCAGTTATCCGTTGAAAATTCAACTCAATCAGGAAACCTTACCTGAACAAAAAGTCACGTTTTACCCGTCGGCCACCGAGGCTAATGAAAGCCAAGCTTGCTTAACCGGTGACATTGTTAGCCAGTTGGGGTTAAAAGACGAGGTGATCAAAGATCTGACATGGTGGCATGATGGCAGTTGTGTAGACTTGGCCAGTATCCCAGGTGCAGAAACCCGTGGTGACTTGTCGACATCGACCCTATACCTTAGCGTGCCACAAGCCTATTTAGAATATCGCACCGCCACGTGGGATCCGCCCTCGTTATGGGATGAAGGGATCCCCGGTATCTTGTTGGACTATAACGTGACTGCACGAACTAACCGTCCACACAAAAAAGGCCACAACACCTATGCCCTAAATGGTAATGGCGTCGTGGGGGCGAATGCGGGCGCATGGCGTTTACGTGCGGACTGGCAGAGTCGCTTAAACCATGCGACTGGCTCAGGCGATCCCGTCAACACGGATTTCCAGTGGAGCCGGTTCTATGCCTATCGCGCGATCCCACAAATGCGCGCCAAACTGACGTTGGGGGAAGATTATCTTAACTCTGACCTGTTTGATAGCTTCCGTTTTACGGGCGGTAGCTTGCGCTCCGATTTGAACATGTTACCGCCAAACTTACGTGGCTATGCACCAGAGATTTCCGGTGTGGCGACGACCAACGCTACGGTCATTGTTAGCCAGCAAGGCCGCATTTTATATCAAACGCAAGTGGCGGCGGGCCCGTTCCGTATTCAAGACTTGAGTGATGCAACCAGCGGGAAACTGGATGTGCGCGTGGAAGAGCAAGACGGCACGGTGCAAGAGTTCCAAGTGGATACTGCGACCATTCCATATCTGACCCGCCCGGGCGCAGTGCGTTACAAACTGTCAGTGGGTAAACCGTCCACCTTCGATCACCGTAGTAGTGGTGATCTGTTTGCCACGGGTGAGTTCTCGTGGGGGATTTCCAACGGGTGGTCAGTGTTTGGCGGTAGCCTCAATAGCCAAGACTACAATGCCTTCGCGGCGGGTATTGGACGTGATTTATTAGCCTTCGGGGCAATTTCCTTTGATGTGACGCAGTCGATCGCACGTTTGCCGGGTGAAGACCGCTTGAGTGGCGGCTCGTATCGGGTCAACTACTCAAAACGTTTTGATGATTACGATAGCCAAGTGCAGTTTGCGGGTTACCGCTTCTCCGAGCGCGATTTTATGAGCATGTCAGATTATCTGAGTGCCAAAGAAAGCGGCGAGCGTCGTGGTGGCAGCAAAGAAATGTACACCATTTCGTTGAATAAAAACTTCCGCGATATCGGGCTATCAACGTATGTGAACTATAACCACCAAACCTATTGGGATCGTCCAGACAGTGACCGCTACAACGTGATGCTCACCAAAACCATGGACTTTGGTTCAGTGAAAAATGTCAACGTGTCGTTGTCTGCGTATCGGAATGTGTATAACGAAACCCATGATGACGGCGCCTATTTGTCACTGTCTGTACCGTGGGGTAACGGGGCAAACATTGGTTACTCGATTGCAAGCAATAACAATGACGTGACCAACCGTGCGACTTATTACGACCGCATTGATAACCAAACGTCGTATCAATTCAGTGCGGGAAGCGCACGCCAAGGCGGTACGGGCAGTGCCTATATTACCCATCAAGGTAGCAATGCACGTTTAACGGCCAATGCAAGTTATACCCACAACGGTTACACCGCGTTTGGCCTTGGGGCACAAGGGGGCTTTACCTTTACCCCTGAAGGCGTCGATATGCACCGCGTGTCCACTATGGGGGGAACACGTCTGTTGATTGATACCGACGGTATCAGTGATATCCCAGTGAAAGGGCGTGGCGCTGTCGTGAACTCGAATGCCTTTGGTAAAGCCGTAGTGCCTGATGTGAACAGCTACTACCGCAATAAAGTCAAAATTGATTTGAATAAACTGCCGAATGACGCCGAAGTCACCGATTCGGTGGTACAAGCGACCTTAACGGAAGGGGCAATTGGCTACCGTAAGTTTGAAGTATTGTCTGGGCGCAAGATGATGGTCGCCGTGCGTTTAGCGGATGGTTCTTTCCCACCGTTTGGTGCGCAAATTCGCAATGCGCGTGGGCAAGATACGGGCATCATGAATGATAATGGACAAGCGTATATCAGTGGGATCAACCCCAATGAAATCATGACAGTACAGTGGGCCGGTGAGGAGCAGTGTCAATTGCAATTCCCTGCACAACTTGATGCCGTGAGTAGCCACTTATTACTGCAGTGCGAACCGATAACTTCGCGCCCGTAATCGTTTGACAGAATGAGAAAATAATTAAGTGAGACAGCGAATGAAAATGAAAAGTCCAAAACGTTTATTGACGGCAACCGCATTGTTATCGGCCTTGTATGTAGGCCAAGCGTGGTCTGCGGTAGCACTTGACCGTACTCGCGTGATTTTTAACGGTGAGCAAAAAAGCGTGTCGCTGACCATTACTAACAAAAATTCACAGTTGCCGTACTTGGCTCAAGGGTGGATTGAAAACGATCAGAGCCAAAAAGTGGCGTCGCCATTTGTGGTATTACCGCCCGTACAGCGCTTAGAGCCGGGCAAAACCAGTCAAGTGCGTATTGAAGCTTTACCGGATGTGGCCACGCTACCGCAAGATCGTGAAAGTTTGTTCTATTTTAATTTACGTGAAATTCCACCGAAAAGTGAAAAGCCAAACGTGTTGCAGTTGGCGCTCCAGAGCAAAATCAAATTGTTCTATCGCCCATCCGGCATTGCGCTGAGCGACACGGAAAAAATGAATCAGCCATGGCAAGAGAAGCTGACGCTGATCAAGCAAGGTGACCAATATATTGCCAAAAATCCGACCCCGTTTTACGTCACCATTATTGGTGCCGCAGCGACCGCGAATGCCCCTATTACCAAGCAATTTGATGCGGTCATGGTAGCGCCTTTTGGGGAGCATGCTTTGGGCGTGTCGAGCGCACAACTCGGCAGTTCACCGGTGTTGACCTATATCAACGACTACGGCGGGCGTTTGAAACTGCATTTTAAATGCCAGAGCAACCAGTGTGCGGTTGTGCCTGAGAAGAAATCATAAGGAGCCGTATGATGGCGATATCTGCAAACTGTCATCAATATTACCGTTTGGGGTGGGCGAGCAGTTTACTGTGCCTCAGTCTGTGGAGTGGGGTCGCTCAAGCTTCCGATCGGAATGCCACCCTTTACCGTCCAGACGGTAATTGGAATGTGGAAGGTGCGAGTGGTCAACTGTATGTATTTGGTTCACTGACAGAAAGTCCGTGCCGAATTGCCATGGAATCGGTGTACCAATCAGTAGACATGGGCAATATTGAAACGGCAGATTTACAAAAAGTGGGGCAAACGGGGAAATCAGTCCCGTTCCACATTGAATTGTTGGATTGCATTGAGACACCAACGGCACTGCGCGATATTAAAACGGGCAGTGTGGCGTGGAGCAGTGAGCAACCGGGGGTCAAAATGCGCTTTGTTGCCCCTTCAGTGCCGTTTTACCCTCAGTTAGCCAAAGTGGTGGGTGCGCAAGGGTTTGGATTGCAATTGAGTGATGAGGCAGGGCGGGTGATCCCGTTGGGCGA
>NZ_JBYVYL010000019.1:0-8446 GCF_058148425.1 Providencia sp. 6390 | reverse complement strand
GTGCGTCAACAGAGCCACCGGTGCGGCATCTTCCAGCATATAGGCGAGCCGCTCGGCAGGATAGCCAGGGTCAAGCGGTACATAAGCGGCACCTGCTTTGAGAATAGCGAATAGGCCCACCACCATCTCAAGGGAGCGTTCAACACAAATGGCCACTCGGTCGTCAGGTTTAATGCCAAGGCTAATCAGGTGGTGCGCTAATTGATTCGCACGGCGGTTGAGCTCAGCATAAGTCAGATGTTGGTCTTCAAACCGCACAGCAATTGTTTCAGGGGTGCGGTTAACTTGTGCTTCGAATAGCTGATGGATCAGTGCATCTTGAGGGAAGTCGGCGTTGGTGTCGTTAAAGTCAACTAACAACTGTTGACGTTCACGTTCTGGTAATATCGGCAGCGTCATAATCGGGCGTTGCGGTGCTGTAGCCAATGCCTCAATCAATCCTTTAATTGCGCGTTCCAAATAGTTCACAATACGGCTCGCATCAATGTCCGCACATGTTTGAGCAATCAAACGGAAATTATCACCAAGATTGTCTACGGATACCGTTAACGGATAGTTGGTACGTTCATCTACGGTTAACTGGCGCATACCCTGCCAAACTCGAGTGGTCTTATCGTTGCTTTGTGCACCGTGTTGGCTATGACGGTAGTTAAACAGTGTACTGAACAGCGGTAAAGGAGGCATAACGCCACTACAGCGTTGTGCCAGTGCCAGTGGCGTTTGTTCATGCTCCAGCAGTGAGATAAGCTCATCATAGGTTGAACGTACGACATCCAGTACGCTGCACTTATTCTGTATATTAAGCGAAATACGCAGCGGTAGCGTATTAATAAACATCCCCATCACCCTATCTGCCCCATCAGTTCCCTGTAAACGACCGAGTAACACTGAACCAAACACCACATCATCACGATTACTGATATGTGCTAATACTTGAGCCCACGCCACATGGAATAACACACTTGGGCTTACACCATGTTGGCTTGCCTGATGATATATGGTTTGTGCTGTAGTAGGTTCAAGATACAGTGCGACTTCGTCCATTTGATCGCCTGTTATTTTGCTATCAAGAAGACCAAAAGGTGCTGTCGGTGCTTCTACATCCGCTAACCGTGAACGGAAATAAGCTTCATGAGTCTCCATCGGCACACTTAAAGTCTGCGCGATAAAGTTACGATAAGGCAGCGGGGTTGGTAAGTTGCTCTCGTTGTCTTGCAAAATAGCGCGTATTTCATCAATCATTAGGGCGAGGGTAATGTGATCGCAGATCAGATGATGAAAACCTAACGCCAGCAACCACTCCTGATTAGCCATATCGTGAGCAATATCCGCAGTAAGTAATGGTGCCTGACTGAGATTAATACGGCGTATTTGCGAGTTGGTCTGTGTGCGTAATTGACTGAGCACATCCCTATCCGAGTCATTTTTCAGCGTATTTATTGGTAATGTTGCGTGTCGCCATACGGCCTGAACAGGCTGATTTAGTCCCTCCCAGTAAACGGCGGTACGCAAGATATCATGACGATCGATAACTTGTTGCAGTGCGCAGAGGAAGTTATCAAGGCGTTCGCGGGTATCAAAAGCAATCACAGTTTGTGATAGATAGGTGTCTCCCTGCTCTTGGAGCAGATAGTGGAATAAAATTCCCTCTTGCAGTGGTGAAAGTGGGTAAATATCTTGTATATTCGCTGCCCCGCTTGGGGTTGTTGTGATAATCACATCAATATCAGCTTGAGAGAGTGGTATCAGTGGCAGCAGTTCAGGGGTAATTGCCGTGCAGTTTGGCGGGATCAGGTTATCAGGGATCATTAACGGTTGTTTCGAGCGATCCGCCTCAATCTCTTGCGCCATATCGCACAACACAGGCGCAGAAAAAACACTGCGTACATCCAATGTCTCCCCGATATTACGTAACCGCTCAATTAAGCTCACCGCCATTAACGAATGGCCGCCAAGCTCAAAGAAGTGGTCATATCGGCCAACGCGATCCAATCCCAACAACGCTTGCCAAATTTGTGCTAACGCCGTTTCTAGCTCACCCTGCGGTTCGACGTAACCACGGGTGGCGACGGCAGATTGATCAGGGGCAGGTAGTGCTTTGCGGTTAATTTTACCATTTGGTGTGAGTGGTAAAGCATCAAGTATCACAAAGGCGCTCGGGATCATATACTCCGCCAACTGTTGCGCTAATTGCTGACGTAATTGAGCAGGATTAAGCGTTGTGTTTGGTTGAGCTCGAAGGTAAGCCACCAGACGAAGATCACTAGGAATGTCTTCACGAGCAACGACTACCGCTTCCTGTACGCCAGAAAGCTGCATAAGACGTGCTTCAATTTCACCCAACTCAATACGGAAACCACGGACTTTAACTTGGAAGTCATTACGACCGAGGTATTCAATATTACCGTCTGGTAGCCAGCGGCCGAGGTCGCCCGTTTTGTACATTCGTGCGTTTGGTGTGAGTGAGAATGGATCAGCGATAAAGCGTTCTGCACTTAGATCAGGGCGGTTTAGATAGCCACGTGCAACACCCGCGCCGCCAATAAAAATTTCACCTGCGACGTTGAGCAGTGTTGGGCGCCCCTGTGGATCTAAAATATAGATATGGTTATTGGCGATAGGACGGCCAATTGGTACAGTGAGTCGCTCGTTAAAGGTCTCAGTGGTAACAGGGAAGACAGATGCCCACACTGTCGTTTCGGTTGGGCCATATTCGTTATATAACGTGGTTGATAGGCCGCGCTGTTCAATGGCGGTGTAAATTTCAGGTGAGCAGCGTTCGCCCGCAACAATCAGCGTTTGTAACTCAGCAAGTTCGCCATGTTGACTCATTTGTAACAGGTTTAGCGCTAAAGACGGCACGCATAATAGAGAATCAATATGATATTTGTGTAACAGATGTAGTATGGCGGTTGGATCAACGGCTATTGCCTGCTCAGGTAAATAGAGACTGCCCCCACGAGTCAGTGTGCCAAATAGGCTGGCAAGTGCGCTATCAAAAGCAATAGAAGAGAGCAGTAATACCCGTTTAAATTTAGGGTAAGTTAAATATCGAGCGTAGGTTGATGCCACAATATTGCGGTGCTCAACCATGACGCCTTTAGGTTCACCTGTCGAACCTGAGGTATAAATAATATAGGCCAGATGATGGGCTGTCAGACCTAGTGTTTGTGCATCTGGATCACTTTCTGGATAGCCTTCAAAAAGTGACTCATCGTCTAGCAATAGGATGGGTATTGCGTCGCCTAATAATGTCACTAGAGATGTATCGGTGAGAAGGGCCACAGGCGCGGAGTCCTCCAGCATATAAGCGAGACGTTCTGCGGGATAAGTAGGATCAAGCGGAACATAGGCTGCACCAGCTTTAAGGATAGCCAATAAGCCAATCACCATTTCAGGGCTACGTTCGATGCAAATAGCAATGCGATCATCAGGTTTAACGCCAAGTCCGATCAGATGATGTGCTAGCTGATTGGCGCGGTAGTTAATTTGTGCATAGCTGAGCTGCTTCTCTTTGAACACCATTGCGATGGCATCAGGTGTTTGTGCAACTTGCTGTTCGAACAGCTGATGAAGCAGCATATTTGGCAGCTCGGTATCTGTCGCGTTGAAGTCACTAAGCAGTGTCTTGCGCTCCGCTTCTGGTAGCACTGACAAACAAAGAATAGGTTGCTGCGGTGCATTTGTGAGTGCTTCAACAAGAACGTTTAGGGCTGTTATCATATAATGCACAATACGAATGGGATCTATTTCGCTCACGGTTTGCGCCACTATGCTAAACCCTTCACCCAGATCGTCTACGGAGAGAGTAATTGGGTAATTGGTGCGTTCTTCTGTCGCCAGCAGTGTGACACCGTGCCAGTCGTTGTGGTTGTTTGCCTCGGACTGACTATGGCGGTAGTTAAGTAGTGTACTAAATAGTGGCATCGGTGGAGTAACCCCACTACAGCGTAGCGCAACAGAAAGCGGTGTTTGCTCATGCTCAAGTAAATCGATCAGTGAGCGATAAGTCGCTTGTACGGCATCTCGTATACTATGTCCTGCAAGAGAAAGGCGCAGAGGTAACGTATTGATAAACATTCCCATTACCTGATCAGCTCCCGCTGAGCCTTGAAGGCGTCCTAGCAATACCGAGCCAAAGACCACATCATCACGCCCACTGGTTTGCGCCAGCACTTGCCCCCAAGCAACATGGAAGAGTACGCTTGGACTAATACCCAACTGGCGGCACTGTTGGCGAATGGCCAATGCAAGTGAAGGCGCAAGGAGCTCACTGGCTTTCACTGTATTGCCGCCATCACCTTGTATATCCAGCAACCCAAATGGGGCTGTGGGTTCATCGATATCAGCTAATTGGTGACGGAAATAATCCTCATGTTTTGATGCAGGTACACTGAGGTTTTGCGCAATAAAGTGACGATAAGGCAGAGGCGCTGGCAATGCATTTGTTTGGTTTTGTAAGAATAATCGCACTTCCTCAATCATTAGCGCCAGTGTCATATGGTCGCCGATTAAGTGGTGGAAGGTTAGTGCTAGCAGCCATTTATTACGTTCGCCGTCGTACACAATATCGGTTGCAAATAGTGGCGCTTGATTAAGATTAAGGCGACGCACACTTGGGTCTATATAAGCCTTTAACTGCGCCAGAACGTGTTTTTCTTGTGCGGGAACAAAGGTATTTATATTTAAGGGAGCTTGGCGCCAAACCACTTGCACAGGTTGGTTTAACCCTTGCCAATAGAGCGCGGTGCGTAGAATATCATGACGGTCAATCACGCACTGTAGCGCATTTAAGAAGGCATCGAGATATTCACGGCTATCAAAAGCGACAATATTGCTAAGGAGATAAGCATCTCCCTGAGTCTGTAACCGGTGGTGGAATAAAATTCCTTCCTGCAAAGGCGAAAGCGGGTAGATGTCCTGCACATTGGCGGCACCCGCGGGCACACTGGCGATAATTGCGTCGATTTCATCCTGAGATAACGTGACTAATGGCAATAGGTCAGGTGTAATGTGTTGACAATCTGCGGGGATGATATTCGGCGGAATGTGGCTCAGGCTACTTTCTTGCTCTACCTGCATCGATGCAGCCATGTCGGCAAGTATCGGTGAGGCAAACACGCTACGTACACCAAGTTGATAACCCTGATGACGTAATTGTTCAATCAAGGTCACCGCCATCAATGAATGGCCGCCCAGTTCAAAAAAGTTGTCTTGACGTCCTACCTGTGTTAAGCCCAACAGAGGTTGCCAAACGGATGCCAGAACGGTTTCCTTTTCACCGACAGGTGCTTCATAGATTTGGGTGACGATGGCATGCTTATCGGGTGCGGGTAATGCTTTACTATCAAGCTTGCCATTGGCTGTGAGTGGGAATGCCTCTACGGTGACAAAGGCACTCGGTACCATATAGTCGGCTAAATGATGCACCAATTGCTGGCGCAGCTCGGCAGGTATGAGCTCAATATCAGGTTGTGCAATAAGGTAAGCGATTAAACGGGCTTCTCCTAGCGCGTCTTCACGGGCAATCACAACAGCTTCTTTTACCCCCACACATTGAAGTAGGCGCGCTTCAATTTCGCCCAACTCAATACGAAAGCCACGCAGTTTAACTTGGCTGTCATTACGTCCTAAATAGTCAAGATTACCATTGTCTAGCCAGCGACCAAGGTCACCTGTTTTGTAGAGCCGAGCATCAGATTGATGGCTAAATGGATCGGCAATAAAGCGTTCTGCTGTTAACTCAGGTTGATTGAGATAGCCACGGGCGACACCGATACCGCCAATATATATTTCACCCGCGACACCGATAGGCGCCAGTTTACCTTGTGTATCTAAAATATAGATGTTTGTATTGGAAAGTGGACGACCAATGCAAGGCTCTCTTTCATCATCAATATTGCATGAATACAGTGTCGCGCAGACGGTGGTTTCTGTTGGTCCATAAGCGTTAAACATCTGCCGCCCACAAGCAAAGCGTTCAACTAATGCGGGAGGGCAAACTTCACCGCCAACGACCAATGTTTGTAATGTAGTAGGCAAGCTATCTAGTGTAGCCAGAGCTGTTGGCGTTATCAGCATATGAGATATTGCATAGTCTTCGAGTGTTTGATGCAGCGCAGGGCCCGGCAAAATAGCCGTACGTTCAGCAAGGTAGAGTGTCGCCCCTGCGAGCAGCGTCATGCAGCATTCTTGCATACAGACATCAAAACTAAAGGATGCTAACTGTAGCACATGGCTATCTGCGGTAAGATGCAGTGCCTCAATCTGCCCATTAAGCAAGTTGCACATACTGCGATGTTCAACCATCACTCCTTTGGGTTTACCTGTAGAGCCAGAGGTGTAAATCACATAGGCTAGATGGCGCGGTGTAAGATCCAATGAAACAGGCAATAAATTACTGTCTGACATTTCGACTGTGATTGTTGCGGATAGATTATCCAGTTCGATAATTGGTAGTGTGCTCTCAAGCCGCTCAACTAGCGCAGTTTGCGTCAGTAATACGACAGGGTTAGCATCCTCCAGCATATCGGCCAAACGTTCTGCAGGATAAGCGGGATCTAACGGCACGTAGGCGCCACCTGCTTTTAGTACCGCTAGCATAGCGATAACCATTTCTAGGCTGCGCTCAGCACAAATTGCCACACGGTCATCTGGCTGTAGGCCACGAGAACGCAGAAAGTGAGCAAGACGGTTAGCACGACGGTTAAGTGCGTCATAGCTCAATGATTGCGAGCCAAATATCACTGCTGTTGCGTTAGGACTGCGTTTTACCTGTTCTTCGAATAATACATGGGTAAAGGTAGGCTCAGGGTGTGCAACCTCTGTAGGGTTGAAATCGACCAGTAATGTCTGACGTTCATTTTCTGGTAAGACGGAAAGTGTCAGCACTGGGTGCTGTGGCGCATTCTCAAGGGCATCAACCAGACCGTGCATGGCGGTCAGCAGATAGTAAGCAATCCGTGCGGGGTCGATTTTTGCACTGGTTTGAGCTAAGAAGCTGAACCCATCGCCGACATCGTCTACTGAAAGTGTAAACGGATAGTTGGTACGGATATTCTCGGTAAGTATTTGCATACCCTCCCAAGCGTGGCTATCTTGATCTCGTTGTGTATGGCGATAGTTAAGTAACGCACTAAATAGTGGTGTTGAGGGGGCTACTCCGCTACAGCGTTGTGCAAGTGCAAGCGGTGTTTGTTCATGGGCCAACAGGGTGGTCAAATCACGATAGGTTGCTTGTACCACATCCAACACGCTACGATTGGCAAGAGAGATCCGCAGTGGCAATGTATTGATAAACATCCCCATTACCTGATCGGCACCCGCAGAGCCCTGTAAACGGCCGAGCAGCACCGTGCCGAAAACCACATCGTCACGACCACTGGTTTGTGCCAACACTTGAGCCCATGCCACATGGAACAGCACCCCTGGGCTTATCCCTAATCGGCGAGATTGCGCATATATCGCGTTAGACAAAGGGGTAGGAAGTGATACACGGACTTCTGCTATATCGTCTCCTTCACCTTGCGTATCCACTAAATCGAAAGGTGTTGTTGGAGCACTGACATCTGCCAGTCGTTCACGGAAATAAGCTTCATGTTCAGTGTTTGGAACGCTTAATATTTGGGCGATAAAGTTACGATAGGGCTGTGGGGTTGGCAATGCATCCTGTTGCCCTTGTAATAGCAGGCGAATTTCACGGATGATCAAAGTCAGCGTCATATGGTCACTTATTAGGTGATGTATCCCTAATGCAAGTAACCATTCTCCCGTTGCACTGTCGTGAGCAATATCAGCTGACATCAGCGGTGCCTGATTGATATCAATACGGCGTGTACGTGGATCGGTGTGTTGCTTCAATTGTGCCGGTACGTGATTGGGTGAGGTCGGCTCAAAAGTCGTAATGGGTAAGTTTGCGTGGCGCCAAACCACTTGCACCGGTTGGCTTAACCCCTGCCAGCACATAGCGGTACGCAAAATATCGTGGCGATCGATAACTTGCTGTAATGCACTTAAAAAAGCATCGAGACGACTGCGGTCTTTAAAGGCAAGTAAGTGATATAGCAAATAGGTATCGCCTTGCTCCTGAAAACGATAGTGGAAGAGAATACCTTCTTGCAGTGGTGCAAGCGGGTAGATATCTTGCACATTAGCAGCCCCCCCGGTCACGCTTGCTACGACGGTATCGATCTCCGTCTGAGTCAGTGTCACTAGTGGCAGCAAATCTGGGGTGATAGTGGTGCAGCCCGCGGGAATACGGTTAGGCGGTACCTCAAGAGTCGGTTTATTTTGATGTGCTAGTACGGCTGTTGCCATTTCACACAGAGTAGGGGCAGAAAAAATACTGCGCACATCCACGTTTAAACCAATATTACGCAGCTGCTCAATCAGGCTGACGGCCATTAGTGAATGACCGCCGAGCTCGAAGAAGTGATCATACCGTCCT
>NZ_JBYVYL010000018.1:0-8462 GCF_058148425.1 Providencia sp. 6390 | reverse complement strand
TAAGGCTAATCAGGTGGTGCGCTAATTGATTCGCACGGCGGTTGAGCTCAGCATAAGTCAGATGTTGGTCTTCAAACCGCACAGCGATTGTTTCAGGGGTGCGGTTAACTTGCGCTTCGAATAGCTGATGGATCAGTGCATCTTGAGGGAAATCGGCGTTGGTGTCGTTAAAGTCAACTAACAACTGTTGACGTTCACGCTCTGAAAGCATTGGTAAGGTGGCAATCGGTTGGGTGACATCGTCTGCCATCGCCATCAGGATATTTTTAACATAAGTCACCATACGCTGCATAGTTTCGCTATCAAATAAGTCGGTGGCATAGAAAAGTCCACCATCAAGGCCATTTTCCGTTTCAGTTAGAGAAAGTGTGATATCAAACTGGGTACTATGCTGCGGTTGCTCAACAGGAGAAAGCACCAGATTAGGCAGCGTTAGCGCCTGCGTTGGGGTATTATTTAGCGACAACATCACTTGGAAAATAGGGCTGTAACTAAGGCTACGAACAGGTTGTAGCGCTTCAACCAGCTGTTCAAACGGTAGCGCTTGATGGTCGTAGGCCTCCAGTGCGTGTTCTCGTATTTGACTAAGTAGGCTCGCGACGGTGCGACAGTGACGCAATTCAGTACGTAAGGCCAACGTATTGACGAAGAAGCCAACCACGCCTTCCAGCTCTTGGCGAGGGCGGTTAGCAACGGGGGTACCAATCACAATGTTTTCTTGCCCACTCAAACGAGACAACACCACAGACCACGCTGCCAGCAGCGTCATAAACAAGGTGGTACCTTGTTGTTGATTTAGCCTATACAGACGGTGTAGTTGTTCACCATCTAAATGGAAAGGAACTCGATCCCCTGCATAACGCTGTACTGACGGACGAGGGCGATCAGTTGGTAGTTCCAACAGTGCAGGAGCATTTTGTAAATGACTGCACCAATAATCACGCAGATCATGGAGTGCTTCACCTTGCAGATGCTGACGTTGCCAAACAGCATAATCGGCGTAATGAACTGGAAGCGGCGGCAGTTGTGCATCTAGCCCTTCAATAGCAGCTTGATACAACGCCGCCAGCTCGCGTGCTAGAATACCTGTAGACCAGCCATCGGAAATAATATGGTGCAAGGTTAGCAGCAATACATGCGTATTATCCTCTAACTGTAACAGCTGACCGCGGATCAGTGGCCCTTGTGTCAAGTCGAAAGGTGCACGAGTTTCTTGTTCGGTCAATACCTCTAGGCGAGTGGTGCGTGTTACTTCATCCAATTCACGTAAATCATGATAAGACAGACTAAAGCCTGCGGTATCAGTGGTAATTTGTTGATAAGGTTGTCCATCGATGGCGATAAAACGGGTACGTAAGCTTTCATGGCGTGCAATCAACCCATCGAGCGCAGCCATCAATGCAAGGCGGTCAAGTTTGCCTGTCAGACGTAGTGCAAAAGACAGATGATAAGCCTGACTGGCGGCCTTATCGAGCTGAATAAGGAGCCACAGACGTTGCTGAGCAAACGACAGAGGCAGGAGCTCTGTACGATCGGCCACAGGGAAGGCAAGTGTTGCATCATTGGCCGTAGCGGTTACTGCCGCCGCCAAATCGCATAATGTTGGGTGTACAAACAGCGTTGCTAGTGCGATGTTTATTCCTGCACTATTCATACGGTTAAGTAACTGTACTGCAAGAAGAGAGTGACCACCGAGTTCAAAGAAGTGGTCATAACGACCCACTCGTTCTAACCCGAGCAGTTCTTGCCAGAGTGTGGCGAGCTGTGTTTCAATCTCACCCAGTGGTGCTTGATAGTCACGGCTTGCAAAAGCGGATTGATCAGGGGCAGGCAATGCCTTACGGTCGAGTTTCCCGTTAGGGGTGAGTGGGAAAGCATCGAGCGTTACAAAAGCGGATGGGATCATGTAGTCTGCTAATGAAACAGCAAGTTGTTCACGTAGTGTTGTAGGGTGTAGTTCAGCACCTGTTTGAGCACAGAGATAAGCCACCAAGCGGCTATCTCCCGCTGTATCTTCACGACTGATCACCAAGGCGCCTTTTACCCCAGTACAATGCAGAAGGCGAGACTCAATTTCACCTGCTTCGATACGAAAACCGCGCACCTTAATCTGAAAGTCATTACGACCGAGATAGTCAATGCTGCCATCAGGTAGCCAACGACCAAGGTCGCCTGTTTTGTAAAGTTTGGCTCCGCACTGGTCGCTGAACGGATCAGCAATAAAGCGTTCAGCAGTGAGTTCAGGGCGGTTGAAATAACCGCGAGCAACACCTGCACCACCAATATAAAGCTCACCAGTCACACCTATTGGTACGGGCTGACCAGTGTTATCCAGAATATAGATACGAGTATTGGTAAGCGGCTTACCGATGGTGGGAAGCGGCTGAGTATTGTCAACCACACAAGCGGTCGCATCAACGGTACATTCGGTTGGACCATACACATTAATAAAGCGGGTTTGGGAGAGCGATTGTAACCGTGACCAAACAACAGGCACTATCGCTTCACCACCAATAAGTACCTGTGCGGGCTGATAGTTAGGATCAGTGCCAAGCCCTGCGTCTAATAACCAATGCAGCTGAACGGGGGTACAGTCAAATAGCGCTACTTCATGACGAGCAAAGTAGCGCCAGAGCTGATGTGCATCAGCACGTAGTGCATCAGGTACCAACACGAGAGTGTGACCAGATAGTAGTTGTATCCAGTTTTTCACCGAGGCATCGAATACAATACTTGCGTTAAGAGCAACACGGCTAGGGCTATCGAGTGCAAGCAGTGTTTGTAATCCAGTAGCAAGGTTAAGCACATTGCGGTGTGTGACCATTACACCTTTCGGCTTGCCTGTAGAGCCTGAGGTGTAAATCACATACGCTAAATTCCCTGCATACAGCCCTTCAATCACAGGGTTAGTGTCTGGATAGTCATTGGTGGCGGGTGTATCAAGCAGCACAGCAGGCAGAGAGCGGCCTAACAAGGCCTCTTGGGTTGATTGGGTAAGCAGTGCCACAGGCTCTGCATCATCAAGCATATAGGTAAGGCGTTCGACGGGATAAGCAGGATCCATTGGCATATAGGCCCCTCCCGCTTTAAGAATACCCAGCAAGCCAATTATCATTTCGGGGCTACGTTCAATGCACAGAGCAACGCGATCATCTGGTTTAACACCAAGGGCAATCAAGTGATGCGCCAGTTGATTAGCCCGACAATTGAGCTCTGCATAAGTAAGCTGTTTATCTTCAAACACCACCGCGATAGCTTCAGGGGTTTGTTGTGCTTGGGCTTCAAATTGTTGTTGGATCAGTGTTTCACGAGGAAAATCAGCCTCGGTAGCATTAAATTCAACCAAGAGCTGCTGGCGCTCAGTTCTTGGCAATATCGATAAGTTTAATGCTACCTGCTGCGGTGTTTTTGCAAGCGACGTTATCAGGCTTTCTATCGCTCTGTGCATGTAGTGAATTATTCGTTTAGGATCAACCCCATCAACCGTTTTTGCAGTCAGCTCAAAGCCCTCTCCAAGGTCATCCACTGATAGCGTGATAGGATAGTTAGTACGTTCTTGCCCACTTAATTGGCGAATGCCTTCCCAGAATCGGTTGTGGGTTTCTTTAGGGGAATGACGATAATTAAATAGCGTGCTAAATAGAGGCAGCGAGGCGGGCACTTGGCTACATTGCTGTGCTAATGTGAGCGGTGCTTGTTCATGGGTTAATAATGCCATTAGCTCTTGCGCGGTCTCTTGAACCACTTCATAGACAGTGCTATCGCCTAGTGATACACGCAGCGGTAGCGTATTAATAAACATCCCCATCATCTGACTAGCGTCAGTGCTGCTTTGTAAACGCCCTGAAAGTACAGAACCAAACACCACGTCATTATGGCCTGTCGTCAGTGCCAATACCTGTGCCCAAGCAACATGGAAGAGCACACTAGCGCTGATACCTAAATGGCGAGCCTGACGGCGTAGCTTATCTGCCAATAAGGTATCGAGTGAAAGATGTGCTTCGGTAATGTTCTCGCCATTGCCTTGCACATCTATGCAGTCAAAGGGGGCAGTTGGCGTATCAATATCAGCCAGTCGGCTGCGGAAATAGTGTTCATGTTCAGAAAGCGGAATACTCAGTATTTGTGCAATAAAGTGACGATATGGCTGCGGTTTAGGTAAGGATTGCTCATTATCTTGTAACAGCAGGCGAATTTCGTCGATGATTAACGCCTGTGTCATATGATCACTTATCAAGTGATGAGTACTTAAAGACAATAACCATTCATCACAAGCAGGATCATACGCCGTCATTGCTGACAGTAGTGGCGCATGGTTAAGGTTAAGGCGATGATGACGAGGATCATTTGCTGCATGTAATTGGGCTAGCACTGTGTCTGATGATGTTGCTTCTAGCATTTTGACCGCCAGCGGTGCTTGTCGCCAAACTACTTGCACAGGTTGGTTTAACCCTTGCCAACAGATAGTAGTACGCAGAATATCGTGGCGTGTAATTACCTGTTGTAATGCATCTATAAAAGCATCAAGGCGTACTTGTGTATCAAAGGCGAGCAAGCTGTTTAACAGATAGGTGTCGCCTTTCTCCTGTAATTGGTAATGGAATAGAATACCTTCCTGTAGAGGTGACAGCGGATAGATATCCTGCACATTGCCGACCCCGCCGGGCACGGTTGCGACAACAGTATCAATTTCTTCTTGAGACAATGTGACTAACGGCAATAATTCAGGCGTGATCTTCACCGTATCTCGAGTTATACGATTAGGGGGAACGATAAACGCAGATTTATCCTGCTGTGCCAGTATAGTTTGTGCCATCTCGTAGAGAACAGGGGCAGAAAAGACACTTCCGGCATCGAGTGTCCAACCAAGGTTACGCAGGCGCTCAATCAATCTGACTATCATCAGCGAATGGCCACCGAGTTCAAAAAACTGATCATAGCGGCTAACACGCTCTAGCCCTAGCAGCTCTTGCCAAATATATGCAAGTGCTATCTCTAGCTCGCCTTGCGGCGCTTCATAATCACGATGCACCACGGCGGTTTGGTCAGGTAAAGGCAGTGCGTTGCGATCCAATTTACCGTTTGGTGTGATGGGGAGAGCATCAAGCATGACAAAGGCAGACGGCACCATATATTCTGCCAAATGTTGGCTGAGCTGTTGACGTAAGTCACTTGGGTGCAGTTGAGCCCCAGACCGTGTGCAAAGATAGGCAACCAACCTGACATCACCGAGAGTATCTTCACGAGCAATCACCACGGCTTCACTCACACCGTTGCACTGCATTAATTGTGCTTCTATTTCACCTAATTCAACACGCAAACCACGCAGTTTTACTTGGAAGTCATTACGACCGAGGTATTCGATTTCGCCGTTTGGCAACCAACGACCCAGATCACCTGTTTTATAAAAGCGAGCATCAGCAACATCGCTAAATGGATTAATCATGAAACGCTCGGCGGTCATTGCTGGGCGGTTAAGATAACCGCGCGCTACTCCTGCGCCACCAATATAGATTTCACCCGTAACACCCAGTGGAACAGGTTGTTGTTGCGCATCCAAAATATAAATTTGTGTGTTCGCAATAGGGCGACCAATTGGAGGGCGGGCGTCATGGTTCGCATCGCAATGTGCCAAAGTGGCACAGACGGTAATTTCTGTTGGGCCGTAGGCATTAAATACCCGTCGGCTAGCTGCCCATCGCTTAACTTGCGCAGCGGTACAGGCTTCTCCCCCTAAAATAAGCGTTTTTAATGTCGGTAATTTTGCATTAGATGGCAGGGCATTGGCGGCAATTGGTGGTAATAATGCGTGAGTTATAGCGTGCATTTGTAATGTTGTTAGCAGCGCTTCGCCGGGTAACAAGGCGTCTTTGGTTGCCAATACTAAACAACCACCATGAGAAAGGGTTGTCGCAACTTCAAATACACAGGCATCGAAACTGAACGAAGCAAACTGTAACAGACGACTATCATGGTTGATAGTAAAGGTCTCTGCCAGCGCAGTAACCAGATTACACAGGTTGCGATGTTCAACCATCACCCCTTTGGGTTTACCCGTAGAGCCTGAGGTGTAAATCACATAGGCCAAATGTTCAGATGTTAAACCTAATGATTGTGGCTGTGGGTTAGTATCTGGTACTTCGTCAGTAATTGCCGCTGGTAGGTTATCGAGTTCGATAATCGGTAGTGTGCTATCGAATAACCCGACGAGCGCGGTTTGTGTTAACAGCGCAACAGGTGCAGCGTCTTCCAACATATAAGCCAGACGTTCGACAGGATAAGTTGGGTCTAAAGGCACATAAGCACCACCTGCTTTCAGTACTGCTAGTATAGCGATAACCATATCCAGACTGCGTTCAACGCAGATGGCCACCCGATCGTCGGGCTGTATGCCAAGGGTGTGCAGATGATGTGCAAGTTGGTTTGCACGACGATTAAGAGCATCATAGCTGAGAGCAGCTTCGCCAAATACCACTGCGATGGCATTTGGCGTGTGGGCAACCTGTGCTTCAAACTGTTCGTGAATAAGTGTGTGCGGCAGGCTATTTGTTTCAATAGTATTAAACTCAACTAGCAATTGCTGACGCTCTGATTCGGGTAGCACCGATAGGCAACGTATTGAAGTCTGAGGATTGGCTTCCAGTGCGGCGGTCAGGTTGCTGAGCGCTATCTTCAGGTAATTGATCACACGTTCAGGATGAATACCTACTACCGCTTGGGCTTCCAAGCTAAATGCGTTGCCGCTATCGTTAACAGACAGAATAAGTGGATAGTTTGTTCGCTCTTCTGAGGTGAGTAATCGCATTCCACCACAATCAAGGGCATCAATATCTTGTGAGTTATGGCGATAGTTAAATAGCGTGCTGAATAACGGCATAGGGGGGATTACGCCGCTACAGCGTTGCGCTAATGTTAGTGAGGCTTGTTCATGCTCTAGTAACGTCATTAAATGATGTGCGGTATGCTCAACTACCTGTGCCACGCTGCTATCGGCAAGTGAAACTCGCAGCGGCAGTGTATTAATAAACATCCCCATTACCTGATCGGCACCCGCAGAGCCCTGTAAACGACCGAGCAGCACTGTGCCGAAAACCACATCATCACGGCCACTGGTTTGTGCCAGTACTTGTGCCCACGCTACATGAAATAGCACGCTCGGGCTAACGCCAAAACAGCGCGCCTGACGGCGAATGGCTGAGGCTAATGTACTTTCTAGCGCTAAATGCGCTTCGATGATATTGCCGCCGTCACCTTGAACATCTAGCACGCCAAACGGTGCGGTTGGTGCATCAATATCGGCCAGCTGTTCGCGGAAATAGGCCTCATGTTCAGCGGTCGGTACATTTAATGTTTGGTAGATAAAATTACGATAGGGCAGCGGCGCTGGCAATGCATCCTGTTGTCCTTGTAATCGCTGGCGAATTTCACTAACGATTAATGCTAATGTCATATGGTCACAAACAAGATGATGGAAACGTAATGCTAGCAACCATTCGTGTTGTTTAGGGCAGTAGGCAATATCGGCTCTAAATAGCGGGGCCTGAGTCAAATTGAAACGGTGAGTACGTGGATCTGTATGGGCTTGTAACTGTGCTAGCACATCGTCCTGTGAGGTTGGTTCAAAAGTCGTAATGGGTAAGTTTGCATGGCGCCAAACCACTTGCACCGGTTGGCTTAACCCCTGCCAGCACACGGTAGTACGAAGAATATCGTGGCGTTCAATCACTTGCTCAAGTGCACTAAGGAAAGTATCGAGACATTCACGGCTATCAAACGCCGCCAAATTTCTTAATAGGTAGGTATCACCTTGTTTTTGTATTTGGTGATGGAAAAGAATACCTTCCTGTAGAGGTGATAGCGGGTAGATATCCTGCACATTAGCAGCACCCCCCGCCACGCTTGCTACGATGGTATCGATCTCCGTCTGGGTCAGTGCCACTAGTGGCAGCAAATCAGGGGTGATAGTGGTGCAGCCTGCGGGAATGCGGTTAGGTGGCACTATAACAGCCGGTTTATCTTGATGTGCCAACATTGCTTGTGCCATATCACACAGCACGGGTTTGGAGAAAACGCCTCTGACATCTAGCGTTAACCCCTGATGGCGCAGTTGCTCAATTAGGCTAACTATCATCAGCGAGTGGCCGCCGAGCTCGAAGAAGTGATCATACCGTCCCACTCGTTCTAACCCCAGCAGTTCCTGCCAGATTTTAGCCAATGATGTTTCAATATCGCCGACAGGCGCCTCATAACCACGAGTTACCACCGCAGACTGGTCAGGTTTAGGCAGTGCTTGACGGTCAAGTTTACCGTTAGGGGTCAAGGGGAATGTTTCAAGCATCACAAAGGCGGATGGGAGCATATAGTCGGCCAAGTGCACCGAGAGCTGCTCGTGCAGCTCGGCGGGTTCAAGCGTGATACCGGCTTGTGGGCAAAGGTAAGCCACCAGTCGGGTATCGCCTGCG
>NZ_JBYVYL010000017.1:0-11846 GCF_058148425.1 Providencia sp. 6390 | reverse complement strand
TCGTATTGAACCGGGTGAAATTGAAGCACGTCTGTTGCAATGCAGCGGAGTACGAGAGGCTGTTGTTATTGCTTGTGAAGATAGCATAGGTGATACCCGATTGGTGGCTTACCTCCGTCCACACGCAGGCGTGACACTTGAACCTAGCACACTACGTAAGCAGCTCTCAGTGCACTTAGCAGACTATATGATCCCCTCAGCCTATGTCATGCTCAAGACATTCCCGCAGACAGATAACGGCAAACTTGACCGCAAGGCACTGATTAAACCATCTCAATTTGCTGTCGCTACACGCGATTATGAAGAGCCGCAAGGAAAAGTTGAAATCGCACTGGCTGCTATTTGGCAACAACTACTAGGGCTGTCACACGTAAGCCGCCACGATCACTTCTTTGAGCTCGGCGGTCACTCACTGATGATAGTCAGCCTAATTGAGCAACTGCGACGTGTCGGTTTAACACTGGATATCAGAGGTATTTTCTCTGCCCCTGTACTAAGTGATATGGCGCAAGCCGTATTGGTATCTCAAGATCAGCCCGCGTTTGTCGTACCGCTTAACCGCATCCCAGCAGGCTGTAGCACCATTACCCCTGAGCTATTACCACTTATTTCACTCACTCAGCCAGAAATAGATACTGTGGTCGCAACCGTTACAGGGGGAGCTGCCAATGTACAGGATATCTACCCACTTTCGCCTTTACAGGAAGGCATTCTCTTCCACCACTTATTACAACAGCAAGGGGATACCTATTTGTTACGTAGTATGGTGTCCTTTACCCATCGTGAACGCCTTGATGACTTTTTAAATGCACTGCAACAAGTTATCAACCGCCATGATATTTTACGCACTGCCGTGTGCTGGCAAGATTTAAGCCAGCCCGTACAAGTGGTGTGGCGTCAAGCCAAATTGCCTATCAACCAATTTGAACCAACCTCACCAGACGACGTGCTCGCACAGTTGCAGGCCTATACTGAGCCGCAAACGCGTCGGATCTCGCTCACTCAGGCGCCTTTATATCGTGCCGATATCGCACACGACACTAAACAAAACCAATGGCTACTAGCGCTGAGCTTTCATCATTTGGTTAGCGACCATATGACGCTGGCGCTTATCATCAGCGAGATCCGCTTATTATTGCAACAGCGGGTAGAGGCGTTACCAACGCCGCTCCCATACCGTAATTTTATCGCCCAAACACTCAGCGTACCGAACGCCGTGCATGAAGCGTATTTCCGCGAGCAACTCGCTGATGTGGATGAACCCACCGTGCCTTTTGGATTGCTCAACGAACAAGGCAGTAATGAGGATATCCACGAAGCCAGTCTGGTGTTAGATAGCTCTCTGGCAACCGCTATTCGACAACAGGCTCGCCACTTTGGTGTTAGCCCTAGCGTGTTGTTCCATGTGGCGTGGGCACAGGTGTTGGCACAAACAAGCGGGCGCGATGATGTGGTATTTGGCTCTGTTTTACTTGGTCGCCTTGCAGGCCATGAAGGCACTGAGCGTATTATGGGGATGTTTATCAATACACTACCTCTGCGTATATCCCTTACCGATTGCAGTGTAGCGGAGGTGATTACACGCACCTCGCATAATTTGATGATGTTACTCGAGCATGAACAAGCCCCACTCACACTGGCGCAACGTTGCAGTGGTGTAGCATCACCGATGCCGCTATTTACAGCTTTACTCAACTATCGTCATACATCAACCCGAGCAACCGACAATACCTTGAGTGATATTCGCGTGTTAACCACAGAAGAGCGCACAAATTATCCACTCACCCTTGCTGTAGATGATCGGGGTGAAGGCTTTAACTTAGTTGCACAAACGCGAGAGGGTATCGATCCTCATCGTCTCACTCAGTATATGGTGACGGCAATCAGTCGCTTGGTTGAGTCACTAAAAACCGAACCACAGCGTTCAATATTAAGTCTATCCGTATTGCCAGATAACGAACGTCAACAATTACTAGTGGACTTCAATACAACCGACGCCGATATTCCTCACCATAAACTTGCTCACGAACTGTTTGAAGCGCAAGTTGCCCACACGCCAGATGCTATCGCGTTGGTATTTGAAGATCAGCACCTCTCCTATGACACACTTAATCGCCGTGCTAATCAACTGGCACACCACCTCATCAGTCTTGACGTTAAGCCTGACGACCGAGTGGCGATTTGTGTTGAGCGAGGCCTAGAGATGGTGATTGGGCTACTTGCTATTCTCAAAGCCGGCGGCGCCTACGTACCATTAGATCCAACATATCCTGTGGAGCGTCTGCGCTATATGTTGGAGGATGCTAAACCCGTCACGCTCATAACACAGTCTGCCCATCCTGAGGTAATGCGTGATACTCTGCCGATTATCCTGCTCAATAGCGATGACATTAGCCATTTGAGTGAAGAAAACCCTAATATCGAGGGGTTAAACGCCCACCATCTGGCCTATGTGATTTATACCTCAGGATCGACAGGGAAACCGAAAGGGGTGATGGTTGAACATAGCAATATGGTCAATTTCCTCTGTTCAATGCAAAGTAAGCCCGGCATTTCTCAACAGGATGTGCTGCTGGGAGTAACCTCTTTATCTTTTGATATCTCTATTTTGGAAATTTTCCTGCCGTTATTGAATGGTGCTCAGCTCATTCTAGCAACACAGGCACAGTCTGCAGATGCGCAACAGTTGGCGGGGCTTATCAAGCGCCATAAAGTATCCTTTATGCAGGCTACACCTTCGACATGGCGGATGTTATTGGCGCTAAGTGATTTTACCTTCCCAATCCCCTTTAAAGCACTGTGTGGCGGAGAGGCTCTGCCAGAAAACTTAGCCACTGCGTTACTGCAAAAAATCTCAACACTTTGGAATATGTATGGCCCAACAGAAACCACCGTGTGGTCAACACACCATGCGCTGACAACATCAACGCCTTACATTGGTCATCCGATTGCCAATACTCAGATCGTCATTTTAGACTCCCTCGGACGCATGGTTCCTCTTGGTGTTGCTGGGGAAATATATATCGCGGGAGCAGGCGTTGTGCGTGGCTATCTTGGACGTCCAGATCTCACTGCTGAGCGCTTTATACCTAACCCGTTCTCTCGTTCACCGCATGCCCGCATGTATAAGACAGGCGATCTCGGACGTTGGCTGCCTGATGGCACCCTTGAGTATTTGGGACGTAACGATTTTCAGGTCAAAATTCGCGGTTTTCGTATTGAGTTAGGCGAAATTGAAGCACGTCTCGCCCACTGCTCAGGGGTACAAAACGCGGTAGTGATCCCTCGTGAGGATAGCCCCTCAGACAAACGGTTAGTGGCTTATCTACAGCCGCAACCTAATGCAACACTTGAACCTGCAACACTGCGCCAACAACTTAGTGAAACATTGGCTGAGTACATGATCCCCAGTGCATTCGTAACACTGGAGAGTTTCCCTCTCACCCCTAACGGCAAACTTGATCGCAAAGCATTACCTGCCCCAGATCAATCTGCAATGGTAAGTCACACATATGAAGCACCACAAGGTGAACTGGAGTATGCGCTAGCGCAAATTTGGCAAACGCTGCTAGGGCTTGAGCGTGTAGGGCGTCACGATCATTTCTTTGAGCTTGGCGGACACTCGCTGCTTGCTGTGCAGTTAACAACCTGCATACGTACCGAATTTTTAACCGATATTCCTATCGTTGCTATTTTCCAACATCCGCAGCTATCTGCACTAGCGGAGATCATTCTTGCCGCACAAATGGATGCTGCTTGGGGAAATGACAGTGATGCATTTACACAGGATCTTGACTCAATGTCAGTAGAAGAATTAATGGCAATTTTAGGCGGAGACAAAAACGATGAATAAACAAAACATGAGCATTGAAGAGCTAAAACGCGCTGTTTTAGAGAAAAAAGTTAAACAACAGCTAAAACAGCGTGCAAGTCAGCAGTGTCCAGCGATTAAAAAGGCTCCTCGAAATCTGCCTCTGCAGCTCTCTTTCTCTCAACAGCGACTGTGGTTTATTGGCCAGCTCGATGAGGCCGCCAGTCAAGCCTATCATCTTCCTGCCGCATTACGATTGAGCGGTAAGCTTGATAAACTCGCACTCATAGCAGCCCTCGATAGTTTGATAGCGCGTCATGAAAGCCTTCGGACACACTTTACAATGATTGACGGGAAACCTGCGCAGCAGATTGCCCCTGAAGAGACACCTTTTTGTTTATCCTGCATTGATTTGCGCGATCTTAGTGAGGCAGCAAAGGCTCAACAATTAGCTGAGTTGAGCGAAAATGAAGCTTGCGCTCCCTTCGACTTAATGCAAGGCCCGCTTATCCGCGGTCAGCTATTGCAGTTAAGTGATGAAGAGCATGTGTTGCTTATCACTCAACACCACATGATTTCCGATGGTTGGTCTTTGGGGATCTTCGTACGTGAATTTTCTATCCTATATCGTGCAGCACTTAGCGGTGATGAACCACATTTGCCCCCACTTCCCATTCAGTACGCCGATTATGCCGTTTGGCAGCGTGATTGGCTCAAAGAAGAAGCTCTCGCTGAACAGCGCCAGTTTTGGCATAGTCGCTTACAGGGTGCACCCGAACTAATAGCGCTGCCGACGGACCGCCCTCGCCCTGTAGTACAACGCTATGCGGGCAACCAAGTCTCTTTTCATCTTGGCGCAGATGTGCTTAATGCCCTCAAAACACAAGGGTATCAGCAGGGGCGCACACTGTTTATGACCGTGCTTGCAGCATGGAGTTTAGTACTCTCTCGTCTCAGTGGTCAGGACGATATTGTGATTGGCACCCCCGTTGCGAATCGTAGCCGCCCAGAGTTAGAAGGGCTAATTGGCTTTTTTGTTAACACCTTGGCTTTGCGTGTTGAACTTGATCCTACTGAAACATTAGAGACACTGCTGGCACGGGTGAAAGAACAGTCACTTGCTGCCTATGCTCACCAAGACTTGCCATTTGATCAAGTGGTCGACGTCTTGCAACCTGCTCGTAGCCTGAGCTACAGCCCTGTTTTTCAAGTAATGTTGGCACTAAACAATACTGCTTCACAGCACTTAACATTGCCTAATTTAGCTATCTCTTTTATTGAACAACCCAAACACAGCGCCCAGTTTGACCTAATGTTATCCATTAATGAGACTGACGATGGTCTTACTGGCTCACTGGAATATGCCGTCGACCTGTTTGATAAAGAAACGATTGAGCGCATGGCAAACTATGTCATGAATGTTCTTACCGCTATCGCCACCGACATCTCACAACCGTTGTACGCAGTGCCGATGTTAACCGATAGTGAACGCCAACAGCTACTGATTAACTTTAACCCTACAAAAAACAAGCCATTTGCTCCCGCATTAATTCACGCACGCTTTGAAGCACAAGCACAACAATCACCAGAGGCTATTGCCGTGGTGTTTGAAGACCAACATCTGACTTATGCTGACCTTAACTGCCGTGCTAATCAACTAGCACACCATCTGATTAGCCTTGGTGTTAAACCTGATGACCGCGTGGCGCTCTGTGTTGAACGCAGTCCTGAGATGATTATCGGCCTGCTTGCTATCCTTAAAGCGGGCGCTGCTTATCTGCCGTTAGACTCCGCTTATCCGTCTGAGCGTCTTGCGTATATGCTTGACGATGCCGCACCTGTCGCGCTAGTCACGCAATCGACATTAACCACCACCTTGCCACACACCACATTGCCTACCGTATTGCTTGACACACAAGCGGCATGGGAAACTCAACCTGACTATAATCCCGATCCTCAAGTACTTGGTGTAACACCAAACCATCTAGCCTATGTAATTTACACCTCTGGCTCGACTGGAAAACCCAAAGGCGTGATGGTCGAACATGCCAGCGTGACACGTCTACTCGATGCAACACAGACAGATTTCCACTTTGACAATCATGACGTTTGGAGCCAGTTCCACTCCATTGCGTTTGACTTCTCTGTTTGGGAAATATGGGGAGCGCTTACTTACGGCGGTAAATTGGTGGTGGTGCCTACACTTTGTGCCCGCTCACCACAAGATTTTTACGCTTTGCTCTGTCGCGAACGCGTTACCGTGCTCAATCAAACACCCAGTGCCTTCCGTCAGCTGATAGCTGCGCAAGATGATACCGACCATACGCTGCGATATATTATTTTCGGCGGTGAAGCGTTAGAGCTTTCTATGCTGACGCAGTGGACTACCAATAACCCGCTTGAACGCACTCGCCTGATTAATATGTACGGTATTACCGAAATCACCGTACATGCAACCTTTTACGAATTAACCGCTGCCGATATCACTGTAGGGCGCGGTAGTCTTATCGGTCGGCCGTTATCAGATCTGCGTGCTTATCTGCTTGACCCACACGGTCAACCCGTACCTATTGGTGTAACAGGTGAGCTCTATATCGGCGGTGCTGGGGTAGCGCGGGGTTACCTTAACCGCCCCACACTCACGGCAGAGCGTTTTATTGCTGACCCGTTTAGCGAACAACCGGATTCACAGCTCTACAAAACGGGCGACCTTGCCCGCTGGCTGGCTGACGGTTCATTAGACTATATCGGACGTAATGATTTCCAAGTCAAAATACGCGGTTTTCGTATTGAGCTGGGTGAAATTGAAGCCCGTCTAATGCAATGTACTGGCGTGCAAGATGCAGTGGTACTTGCCCGTGAAGATGTGACAGGAGATTGCCGCCTAGTAGCCTATATTCAGCCACAAGCTAACGTCGAGCTAGTACCTGCTAGCCTACGTCAGCAGCTTTCTGTACATTTAGCCGACTACATGCTGCCGTCAGCCTTTGTCACCCTTAACGTCTTCCCGCTAACGCCAAATGGCAAGCTCGATATCAAAGCCTTGCCTGCCCTTGAACGTTCAGCCGTCGTCACACATGATTATGAGGCGCCTCTCGGCAAGATAGAAATCGCATTAGCTGAAATCTGGCAAGAGCTGCTGGGAATAGAACGTATTGGACGCTATGACCACTTTTTTGAACTTGGTGGTCATTCATTAATGATTGTCGGTATGATTGAAAAATTGCACCATCTTGGCTTTAAACTTGATGTTCGCAATGTCTTTACCGCACCAACACTGATCGCACTGGCAGAAACGCTTCAACATGACCAAAACGAGCCGCGTTTTATTACACCAGATAACCTTATCCCCAACGGGGCGACACAAATTACTCCCGACATGCTATCTCTGGTTAGCTTAACCCAACAAGAGATTGATATCATTGCCGACACAGTCATAGGCGGTGTGGAGAATATTCAAGATATCTACCCACTTGCCTCACTGCAAGAAGGGATCCTATTCCATCATCGCCTGCATCCTGATAACGATCCCTATGTTGTCTCATCACTGTTAAAAATCGACAATCAGACGAAATTAGACGCCTTTATTGGCGCATTACAATCAGTCATTAACCGCCACGATATTTTACGTACCTCAATCCACTGGCACGATTTGATACAGCCCGTTCAGGTAGTACATCGCCACGCCCTGCTAAGTGTGCATTATCTTGCGCCTGAAAATCGTGTTGATGTGGAAACCACAATGCGCGAAAAAGTCGCCTCGTCATATGCTTCAATGGATTTATCGCAAGCCCCCTTACTACGTTTGTATGTTACACCAGACTGCACATCACCCGCGCTTTATTGCCTGCTACAATTTCATCATATTATTGATGACAATCTTTCGCTGCGTCAGCTACTTGCAGAAACTACTGCATTTCTGATGGGAGCAGGTGAGGCACTTCCTCCCTCCTTTCCATATCGAAACTTTGTGGCTTATAGCCGCCAAGAAGATAAAAACCAAGCCGCAGAAACATTTTTCCAAGACTATTTGTCAGATATTGACGAAACCACAGCCCCTTTTGGGGTCGTCAATGTTCAAGCTAGTGGTGAAAGCGCAATAGAATCTCGCCAATTACTTAGCCCTGTACTTTCACAAACAATCCGTGATGTTGCGCGCCAGTTCGGTATCAGTCCAGCGGCCATATTTCACGCTAGTTGGGCATTGGTGATTGCCCGAACTAGCGGGCGGGATGATATTGTGTTCGGTACGACATTATCGGGACGTATGTCAGGTCTTGATGGAAGTGCAACCGCATTAGGTATGTTTATTAATACGCTCCCCTTCAGGATAAAGCTGGCTGGGATGAGCGTGTCAACACTGGTTCACACCGCGAATGATATTTGTGCCAGTTTATTACACTATGAGCAAACACCACTATCTACAATTCAGCAATATAGCGGACTCGGTACTATGCCGCTGTTTAGCGCCCTTCTCAATTGTCGACACACTAATGACAGCGATGTCGATGCGCCAAATTTAGGCCAATTTGGTCTAGAAAGCCTGTTTAGCCGCGAGCGCACCAACTATCCATTAGGTATCTCAATTGATAATAATCATGAGTGTTTTTCACTCTCAACCCAAGCCATCAGCCCTATTGATCCTAACAGCGTGAATGCCTATCTATTGCAGGCAATAGAGCAACTCATCACCCTATTAACCAATGCGCCTGAAACGCTCGCAGAGACTATCGATATAGTGCCTACCGCTGAATATGAGCAATTATTGCTAAGCTTTAACGCACCCTATAACGATTTTCAAGATAATTCCTTAATTCATCAATGGTTTGAACAGCAGGCTGCTCAAACACCTGACGCTACCGCAGTTGTGTTCGAAGAGCAGGCTATCAGCTATGATGAGCTTAATCGTCGTGCCAACCAATTAGCTCACCATCTTCTATCACTTGGCGTACAACCCGACTTTCGTATTGCCATTTGCGTAGAACGCAGCGTGGAAATGATTGTCGGTCTATTGGGTATTCTTAAAGCTGGTGCCGCTTATGTTCCACTCGATCCTGCTTATCCTGCCGATCGTCTGGCCTACATGCTTGATGATGCTAAACCTGTCGCGCTGTTAACTCAGGCCGCGCTGGTTGAATCACTGAAGAGTACATTACCAATTGTTGTACTGGATAATCCGCAATTCACCGACCTTAAGCATGCCTCGCAAGATAATCCAAATGCCCATGTACTGGGGCTGTCATCACATCATCTGGCATACGTTATCTATACTTCGGGTTCAACCGGTCAACCAAAAGGGGTGATGATCGAACATCGTAGTCTGTGTAATCTCGCGAGTGCCCAAATTCACGCATTTGGTATCACCGAAAACAGCCGCCTCCTACAGTTTTCCTCTTTCAGTTTTGATGCATGTATTTCAGAAGTGATAACTACACTGTGTCAAGGCGCTTGTCTGGTTTTAGCTTCTCGTGAGGCATTATTGCCCGGCGATGCATTGCTTAATACGCTGAAAATGCAGGCTATTACCCATGTCACATTACCACCCATTGCAACCAGTGCATTAGATGCCAATGCCACACTGCCTGATTTAACAACCATAATCTTCGCTGGGGAAGCGTGCCCTCCTATATTAGCGAAGCGTTGGGCAGCCTCGAAGAAACAGGTTATTAATGCTTATGGCCCTACTGAAGGTACAGTCTGTGCAACCCTCTATCACTATTATCAAAACGACGATGACCAATTGCCTATCGGGAAACCTATTGATAACACCCATGTGTATATTCTTGATACCAAAGGACAACTAGCCCCCATAGGTGTGACGGGTGAAATATATTTAGGTGGTGTTGGCATTGCCCGCGGCTACCTTAATCGCCCTGAACTGACAGCAGAGCGCTTTATTGCCAACCCCTTTAGCGACCAACCGAATGCAAGGCTTTATCGAACAGGCGACCTTGGCCGTTGGCTGCCCGACGGAAATATTGACTATTTAGGCCGCAACGATTTTCAAATCAAATTACGTGGTTTTCGTATTGAGACAGGTGAAATTGAAGCGCGTCTAATGCAGTGTGCTGGCGTGCAAGATGCGGTGGTTATCGCCCGTGAAGATAAACCTCACGATACGCGCCTAGTTGCCTATATCCGACCTCATGCGGGTGCTGAAATCGAACCTGCCACATTACGTCTGCAACTGTCACAGCATTTAGCTGAATATATGTTACCTGCCGCGTTTGTCACACTGACACAATTCCCATTTACACCAAATGGCAAACTTGACCGTAAAGCGCTACCTGCACCAGATAAACATTCTGTTGTTACCCGTGACTATGAAGCGCCACAAGGAGAGATTGAAATAGCATTAGCGCAGAGCTGGAAAAATCTATTACAACTAGAGAATGTGGGCCGTCACGATCACTTCTTTGAGCTTGGCGGACACTCATTGTTGGCCGTCAATTTGATAGAACAACTTCACCAGCTGGGTTGGACAATTGATGTCAGTTGTATTTTCGCAACACCCATACTGTGTGAAATGGCACGAACCGTACAACCTAATCAAGATAAAACCGTATTCTCAGTACCCGCTAACCGTATTCCAACACAGTGCTCCGCATTAACCCCTGCAATGCTGCCACTTGTCACACTCACTCAGGCAGAGCTCGATACCGTTGTCGCAACCGTAACAGGGGGTAGCGCCAATGTGCAGGATATCTACCCACTTTCACCACTTCAAGAAGGGATTTTGTTCCATCACCGCTTGCAAACGCAAGGTGATGCTTATCTGCTCAATAACTTGTTGGCTTTTGATAACCGTGAACGCCTTGATAGTTTTCTGAATGCACTACAACAAATCATTGACCGCCATGATATTTTGCGTACCTCATTTTGCTGGCAAGGGCTTTCTCAGCCAGTACAGGTTGTATGGCGACACGCACCGTTACCTGTAAATACGTTTATCCCTGATGCTAACGGCGATATTCTCACGCAATTAAAAGCCCATACCGACCCACGTCATCGCCGCCTTAATCTTAATCAAGCACCGTTACTATGTGCTGATATTGCACATCATCCAACAACAGGAGAATGGCTGCTGGCCTTTGGTTTCCATCATTTAGTTGGCGACCATATGACTCTGGATCTGATTGTCAGTGAAATCACGACTCTGCTTAAAGGGCATGCAGATAAGTTACCGATCCCCCTTCCCTATCGTAATTTCATCGGCCAAATTTTGAGCGTTCCATCGACTGTTCACGAACAGTATTTCCGCTCTCGTCTGGCAGATATTGATACGCCAACCGCGCCTTTCGGTATTTTAAATACGCAAGGCGACAATGAACATATTGCAGAAGCGCGTCTGGCGCTAGATACCTCATTAGCACAAGCCATACGCAAACAAGCGCGCCAACTTGGCGTAAGCCCAAGTGTATTATTCCATGTTGCATGGGCACAAGTGCTGGCGCATGTGAGTAATAGTGATGATGTGGTGTTTGGCTCTGTCCTGCTTGGTCGTTTGCAAGGTTCGGCAGAGCTAAGTCGCGTTATGGGGATTTTTATCAATACACTACCACTGCGTATTACCCTTGCTGAGCGCAGCGTGCTAGATGTTGTACAAGATACCTATCGTGATTTAACCGCACTTTTAGAACATGAACAAACACCACTGACCGTGGCGCAGCGCTGTAGTGGTATTAAACCGCCAATACCGCTGTTTAGTGCACTGTTTAACTATCGTCATAGCCAAGCAGGAACAATGGTCGACGAAACATGGCATGGTATGCGTTTACTAAGTGCAGAAGAACGCACTAACTATCCTTTCACGCTGTCAGTTGATGATCTGGGTGAGCAATTTCACTTAGTTTCTCAAGCGATTGAAGGCGTCGACCCTCTGCGCCTCGCCCACTATTTGGAGAGTGCAATCAAAGGGCTGGTTGAGACATTGGCAACAGAACCGCAACGCCCGATTATGACGCTGCCGATATTACCAGAACGTGAACGTCAACAGTTGTTAGTTGACTTTAACGACACCAACGCCGACTTCCCA
>NZ_JBYVYL010000016.1:0-25605 GCF_058148425.1 Providencia sp. 6390 | reverse complement strand
TTCTGGCAACCCTTTTTTTGAAAAAAATAATTGTTTGAAGATAAAATCATCATAATGCTTTTTTTTCTAGCATAATGTATATAAAACGAACTAAAAAGTACCTTCAATATTTCTAGCTTTGAGGATCCGACACCTTTATTGTATGAATAAACGATACTCTTCTTTTCATTTCATTAAAAATAATGGCATTACGATGAACAAACATTTGAGATCTTACTTAGGAATTTACCCAACTACGGGTTCCAGTGTGTTTATTGACCCTTCTTCTGTTGTCATAGGGGATGTGCGAATCGCTGATGACGTTAGTATTTGGCCGTTATCAGTGTTACGTGGTGATGTAAATTATATTCAAATCGGAGCAAGAACTAACATACAAGATGGTTCAGTCCTCCATGTTACACATAAATCAAAAAGTAACCCCCAAGGAAATCCACTAATCATTGGCGAAGATGTCACTATAGGCCACAAAGTTATGCTACATGGCTGTACTATTGGTAATAGAGTGCTAGTAGGTATGGGTTCTATTATCTTAGATGGTGCAACTATCGGAGATGACATTGTTATAGGCGCTAACAGTTTAGTGACCCAAGGTAAAACGCTAGAAAGTGGCTACCTATATGTAGGTAGCCCAGCAAAAACGGCACGTAAACTTACAGAGAAGGAACTAGAGCACCTTCGTTACTCCGCTAATAATTACGTTCAATGGAAAAATGATTATCTTTCCTCAGGTAGCGAATAAACACTATCAGCCTCATTGCCTTGAGAAATCAGGGCTTCAAACTCTTCTTCTATATCCCAACGGTTATTTTGAAACAAGCTCATGGGTTGAGCACTACGACCATATCGGTGATAAAGTAATGTATCAGACATCACACACTCGGCTAGCATGCCATTGACCAATACAGGGAAGCGAATAACTCTATCTGTTTCGTCCCATTCCTCTCGATCAGGAAACTGTATTGCCTGATTCACTTTTTGAGTTCCTTATGTAGTGCAAGAAGAACAGGCTCTATTTCAGGAAGAATACCGTGCCATAATTTAAAAGCAAAAGCTGCCTGCCCAACTAACATCCCTAAGCCATCAGCAAGCCTATTCACTTGATATGAACTAGCAAAAGATAAAAATGGTGTTAATGAACGTTGATAGAACAGATCATAGCAAGCAACATGTTTTGAAAATATACTGGAATTAATTACAGGGATCTTGCCTTCTACACCAGAGGACGTCGCATTAATGATCAGATCAAAATCAGCTGAATTGATCTGGTCGATCTGCATTCCGTTAATTCTTCCAAAGCTCGTAAATTGCTTAACTAATTGTTCAACTTTGGAAAAAGTTCGATTTGTTAGAGTAATTTCACAACCATATTCCAAAAGAGGTAATAAAGCTCCCCTTGTCGCGCCACCAGCCCCAATGATCAATATGCGACTATTGCTATGGATAAAATTGAGTCGTTCCAAATCTAGCAACAATCCGATACCATCGGTATTATCACCTAATAATCGATCCCCACCGAGCTTCATAACTGTATTTACAGCACCACATGCTTGTGCCCTATCCGTTAGCTCTGATACCATCTGATAAGCCCTTTCTTTAAATGGGAGAGTCACATTTGCACCTTTTCCCCCCATTAAAAAAAACTCAGACAGTGTTCGTTCAAACCCATCTAATGGCGCTAACACTCGTTCATACTTAAGCGAGATGCCAACCTGCTCAGCAAACATTTGGTGGATAATTGGTGATTTACTATGTTCTATTGGATGACCAAAAACCGCATACTGCCCCATAAAATAGATTATCCTTTACGATATAACTGCCCAGTTTTAGCATCCCGAATTTCTGATGGGTTTAAACGTCCACCGACTGTGCCTTCAAGTACAGGGATACTCCCTTGAAACTGTTCAATGACTTCACCAGTTGTTCTGCAAGGTTCTTGCCCACTTAAGTTAGCACTCGTTGACACTAGTGGTTTCCCATATTGCTGGCAAAGTGATTTAACCAACTCATGGTCAGTTACCCTTACCGCTAATGTATCAAAACGCCCTGTTAACCATTTTGGTGTTGATTTTTTTGCAGGTATAACCCATGTAACAGGCCCAGGCCAACTATCAAGCATGGCTTGTTTTTGCTCAGAGGTCAGTTGACTGTCATCAACATAATTTTTTAATTGTTCATAGTTATCAGCGATAAGGATTAATCCTTTCTCCCAAGAACGCTGTTTTAGTTCAAGTAGCTTATTAACTGCTGCTTCGCTATCAGGATCACAACCTAATCCGAAAACTGCTTCGGTAGGATAAGCAATCACTTCTTCTTTATTAAGGGAAGCAATAATATTTTCAATTGCAGGTGTAGCTTCATTTTGCATAATTTTAACTCATTATTCTTTTTGTGGTTTACCACAGCGTTTACTAGCACAACACAATCTTACTCCTTGAGCCCCCTTTTTTTCCATAAGTAATGGATAATGGCAAAACTCACACTCGCCAACGATCGGTTTATTATTCAGAATAAACTGGCAAGTAGGATAACTGTCGCATGCGTAAAATGTTTTTCCAAACCTAGACTTGCGCTGTAAAAGATGTCCCGTTTTACATTGAGGACAAGATACTTTAGTTTCATCGGGCTTATCAATAAGCTCTATATGTTCACATTCTGGATAATAACTGCACCCAATGAACATACCAAATCGGCCTTGCTTTAAAACCAAATCATGCCCACATTTAGGGCATTCCAGCCCTTCTAATACCTTTATAATATGGCTTTCTGCAGAAGGACGCATAGGTTTAATATAATGGCATTGAGGATATGTGGAACACGCAAAAAAAGGTCCATGTGTACCATTACGTATTACAAGCTGTGAACCACACTCAGGGCAAAATTCACTTTTCTCTGTTTCAAAAGGCAATTGCTTTGACATGATTTTCTCTTAGACAACTAACTCAATTTTATATATCCACCAGCAACAGATGCTATTACACCTTCTATTTCTAATTCAGTCAAAATAGAGGCAACCTCCGCAATCGGTATTTGTGTGCGCTCAGCAATCATATCTATAGATGTCGGTTGATATTCAACTATACCTAGTACTTTGTGTTCTATTTGATGAAACTCAACATTCATTTTTTCTTCAAACAATGGTTCTAATGGTAACCAATTTAAACCAATATCAATATGACGTTTAATATCTTCTGGACTAATTAATGGGCATGCTCCTTCTTGTAATAACCAATGATTACCACTAAAAGCTGGGTTACCTAATGGAGCAGGGATCGTAAAAAGATCTCTATTCTGTTCTATGGCATAACGTGCTGTTATGAGAGAACCACTGTTTAGTCCTGCCTCGATAACAACGGTTGCTTTACATAAGCCACTAATAATACGATTTCGCCGGGGAAATTGCTTAGCTAATGGCGGCGCATAGGGAAAATACTCAGAAATGAGAATTCCTTCTTCCTTTATTTGCTCAGCCAAACCAGTATGCTGCTTGGGATAAATGTTAGCTAAACCACTACCTAAAACAGCGAGAGTTTTACCATTAGAAGCAAGAGCAGCCCGATGACTAACTGCATCAATACCAAATGCAAGACCACTTGTAATCGCCAAACTATAACGAACAAATTCACTAGCAAATTTCTCAGCCCATTTGCGCCCATATTCACTGGTTCTGCGGCTACCAACAATCGCAACTTGTGCTAGCGACAGTAACTCACTTCGCCCAATGACAAAAAGCACTAGTGGCGGGCTCGCTATTTGCGTTAAAAGCAATGGGTATAGTGGGCTACTAAAAGTGATCAATTGATTTTTTTCTTTCTCTAGCCACTTTCGTGCTTGCGTTATCTTTACTGAAGGGAAATGCATAAACTGTAAGCTTTGTAATTCATTCAACCCACATTGTTGTAAAACAGTTGTATTTATATGACTCAACAATATGAGTTCATTAATAATTTTTACTGCATGATTCGGCGAGAGCCGACTTACCTGAGACATCCTTAACCAAATTTCTTGGGTATCCATGGCATCTCCCTGACTTTATAATAAATATGTTCATCAGTGAACAATTCGTAACCAATACTGTCAATATGGCCGATAAATGTCTAGAATAGGCATTAATTCCTATTCACTTTTTGGACGCCGCTCGAAAAATTTATGTCAGTATTAAATGTATTACATTATCCAGACGAACGCTTACGCACAATCGCTAAGCCAGTAGAAATAGTTGATGCCGAAATCCAGCGTATTATCGATGATATGTTCGAAACGATGTACGAAGAAGAAGGTATCGGTCTTGCTGCGACCCAAGTTAATATCCACCAGCGGATCATTGTTATTGATGTTTCAGAGACTCGAGATCAGCGCCTTGTACTTATTAACCCTGAATTATTAGATAAATCAGGTGAAACGGGTATTGAAGAAGGCTGTCTTTCTATCCCTGAACAACACGGTTTTGTTCCACGTGCCGAAAATGTCAAAGTACGAGCTCTTAACTATAATGGCGAAGTATTTGAACTCGAAGCAAATGGCTTATTGGCGATTTGTATTCAGCATGAAATGGACCACCTTGTTGGTAAGCTGTTTGTTGATTACCTCTCGCCATTAAAACGCCAGCGCATCCGCCAGAAGGTTGAAAAACTGGACAGAATGAGAGCAAAAGAAACAAAAACGGCTAACTAATAAATTTATACAGGGAAATAACAGTGTCAGAATCGCTAAAAATTATCTTTGCAGGCACGCCTGAATTTGCTGCAGGCCACTTAGCGGCCTTACTTGAGACTAGTCATCAAGTAGTGGGTGTTCTCACACCGCCTGATAAGCCAGCTGGAAGAGGAAAGAAATTGACACCTAGTCCAGTAAAAATATTAGCCGAAGAGCATCAGATACCCGTTTTCCAGCCAGCAACGCTAAAAAAGGAAGAAAACCATCAATGGATCAAAGAACACAATGCTGATTTGATGATTGTCGTTGCTTACGGATTCATTTTACCAAAAGCAGTTTTAGACATCCCTCGTCTTGGCTGCTTGAATGTTCATGGCTCTTTACTACCTCGCTGGCGAGGTGCAGCACCAATTCAACGTTCTATTTGGGCTGGTGATGCAGAAAGTGGCGTAACCATCATGCAGATGGATGAAGGGCTAGATACTGGCGATATGCTCTATAAAGCAAAATGCCCAATTATGCCTGAAGATACCAGTGCAACACTTTATGAAAAACTGGCTGTTATCGGCCCTGAGGCATTGATTCGCACTTTAGAGCTCATTTCTAATCATCAGTGTGTACCAGAGAAACAAGACGATTCATTAGCTAATTACGCAGAAAAACTCTCTAAAGAAGAAGCTAAAATTGACTGGCAATTATCAGCAGAACAAATTGAGCGTTGCATTAGAGCTTTCAACCCTTGGCCTATGAGCTATTTTACGGTTCAAGAGCAGCTTATCAAAGTTTGGAATGCTGAAGCCATTGCTAAAAAACATGGTGAAAAACCAGGAACTATCATTAGTGCAGATAAAAATGGAATATGTATAGCAACCGCTAATGGACTGCTCAATATTACTCAATTGCAACCTCCAGGTAAAAAAGCAATGAGTGCACAAGATCTGCTTAACTCTCGCCGTGAATGGTTCACCCCAGGCCAGCAAATTAATTAAAATACCAATAAATTTGCCTGATATTATAGTTAGGCAAATTTATTTTAGTGACTAACGAATTCATCCTCACTTATGAAAAATACATATAACTTGCGTAGCATCGCAGCGGTAGCCATCGGCCAAGTCATCGATGGTGGACAATCTCTTAGCGCAGTATTACCTGAATTACAGAAGAATATAAATGATAAAGATAAATCTCTATTACAAGAGATTTGCTTTGGTGTATTACGCTATTTACCTAAGTTGGAATGGTTCGTCAGTCAACTAATGGAAAAACCATTAACAGGTAAGCAAAGAACATTACATTACCTTATTATGGTTGGGATCTATCAACTACTCTATACTCGCATTCCAGCTCATGCAGCCCTAGCAGAGACAGTCAATGGTGCTATAGCGCTAAAACGACCTCAATTGAAAGGGTTAATCAATGGAGTACTCAGGTCATTTCAAAGGCAACAAGCTCAGCTCGAAGAACGTAGTGCAGGTAACGCAAGCCAATACCTCCACCCTAGTTGGTTACTAAAACGTCTACAGCACGCTTATCCACAGGAATGGCAATCTATAGTTGAAGCAAATAACCAGCGTCCGCCAATGTGGTTAAGAGTTAATTCACAGCATCACAATACTAAGCAATACCAAGAACTATTAGCAAAAAAAGATATTCTTTCTGAACTACATCCAACTCATCCATCAGCAATAAGACTAGTTGAGCCTACATCAGTAACGAAATTACCTGGATTTGAAGATGGTTGGTCAACAGTACAAGATGTCTCAGCTCAAGGCTGTGCAGAATTACTTGAACCACAAAACGGCGATACTATTCTTGATCTATGTGCAGCACCCGGTGGAAAAACAACACATATATTAGAACTCGCCCCAAAAGCACATGTGATGGCAGTCGATATTGATGAACATCGTCTTAAACGAGTAAAAGAAAATTTGTTACGACTCAAGCAACATGCTGTTGTAATCCAAGGTGATGGAACAAAACCTGAACAATGGGCCAACGGACAATTATTTGATCGTATTCTTCTTGATGCACCATGCTCAGCAACAGGTGTAATACGCCGCCATCCAGATATCAAATGGTTAAGACGCGATTCTGATATTAACGAGTTAATGACACTCCAAGCTCAGATACTTGAATCAATTTGGCCTTATTTAAAGGTAGGTGGAACGCTTGTTTATGCAACATGTTCCGTGATGCCAGAAGAAAATAGCCATCAAGTAAAAAGCTTTTTAGCAAAACATCCTGAAGCTATACTCAACGATGGCACTGATGCAGGCTTACAAATACTACCAAGTGCAGCAGGTGGTGATGGCTTTTTTTATGCGCGCTTAGTAAAACAAGCTAACTAATCACATGAAATTTGTCTGAGATAGGAATAGTCAATGAAAATCATTATCTTAGGTGCTGGACAAGTTGGCGGAACACTTGCTGAAAATCTAGTCGATGAAAACAATGATATTACTGTCGTTGACACGAATGCCGATCGTTTGCGCCAATTACAAGATCAATTTGATCTTCGAGTCGTTAATGGCCATGGCTCACACCCACGGGTACTGCGTGATGCGGGAGCTGAAGACGCCGACATGTTAGTTGCCGTCACTAATTCTGACGAAACTAACATGATCGCATGCCAAATAGCATACAGTCTTTTTAATACGCCCAATAAAATCGCGCGGATCAGAGCTACCGAATACATTCGCGAAGCAGATAAACTATTTTTACCTGAACAGATCCCTATTGATTACCTCATATCTCCTGAACAATTAGTAATCGATTATATCTATAAGCTTATTCAATACCCTGGGGCATTACAGGTTGTTAATTTCGCAGAGGGTAAGGTCAGCATCGTTGCGGTTAAAGCCTATTATGGAGGCTCACTAGTAGGTAATGCACTCTCCAGTTTACGTGAACACATGCCACATATTGACGCCAGAGTGGTTGCTATATTTCGCCAAGATCGTCCAATACGTCCTCAGGGATCCACTATTATAGAAGCGGGAGATGAAGTTTTTTTCGTTGCATCGACGCAGCATATTCGAGCTGTAATGAGTGAATTGCAACGATTAGAGAAGCCATATAAACGCCTTATGATCGTGGGAGGGGGAAATGTTGGTGCTGGCTTAGCTAAGCGATTAGAGAAAGATTATAGCGTAAAGTTGATCGAACGAAACCAACAGCGAGCAACAGAACTCGCTGAACTGCTACATGATACTATTGTCTTTTATGGAGATGCATCTGACCAAGAATTGTTGACTGAAGAACATATTGAGCAGATGGATGTATTTATCGCTTTAACCAATGATGATGAAGCTAATATCATGTCAGCGATGCTTGCGAAAAAAATGGGGGCTAAAAAAGCAATGGTGCTTATTCAACGTACAGCCTATGTTGAATTGGTACAAGGCGGTGTTATTGATATTGCAGTTTCCCCACAACAAGCAACTATATCTGCTCTTTTAGGACATGTCCGTAAAGCTGACATTGTCAGTGTATCTTCTCTAAGAAGAGGCGTCGCAGAAGCCATCGAAGCTATTGCTCATGGAGATGAAAATACATCTAAAGTTGTCGGCAAGAAAATTTCTGAAATTAAACTCCCTCCTGGAACTATTATAGGTGCACTTGTTCGAGAGGATGAAGTAATTATTGCCAGTGACTACCATATTATTGAACAAGGTGACCACGTAATCATGTTTATCACTGATAAAAAGTATGTTCCCGATGTAGAAAAATTATTCCAGCCAAGTCCTTTCTTTTTATAAAAGAAAAACATGTTCTATTTGCAGCTTAATTGAACTAGATACTATAATTTGTTAACTAAATATTTATTTTACATCAAAGTATTTTACGTAGGGGGTCAAATGAGTTTTTTAAAAGAGTTCCGTGAATTTGCAATGAAAGGCAATGTTGTCGATATGGCTGTCGGTATCATCATTGGTGCTGCATTCGGTAAAATTGTTTCATCATTAGTTGCAGATATTATTATGCCGCCACTAGGCTTATTAATCGGTGGTGTCGACTTTAAGCAATTTAGTGTTATTTTGAGGGCAGCTGAAGGAGATATACCTGCAGTCGTTCTTAATTATGGCATGTTCATACAAACCGTATTTGACTTTGTAATCGTCGCTTTTGCTATTTTTATGGCAATTAAAGTCATGAATAAAGTGCGTCGTGAAAAAGAAGCTGCTCCAGATGCGCCACCCGAGCCAACTAAAGAAGAAGTATTACTCTCTGAAATTCGCGATTTATTGAAAGAACAAAATAAAAAGTAACAACTAAAAAGCCAGTGGTAATAAGTTAAAAAACTGATTACCACTGGCCTCCCAGTTACTACCCTTGTTATGTTTTCCTTTTCTATTATAACTTCCTTTACCTTTCTTATTTTTTTCAACTCTTTGTCTAAATAACGGATCATGTAACAATGCTTCAAGTGCATTATCTTTAATTTGTCCACGCTTGTGTTGATAATTACTCATAATATACCTTCTATTAATTAATAAACCTTTGATGCACCTTTTTCAAGGATCTCCATTATAGAGCAATATGTCGATGTATGCGCTTCGCCACAACAAGCTGAACTAAGCATTTTTAATGAATCTCTCATAATAATTAACTCTTGAATTCGCCTTTCAACTTCAACTAATCGAAGATCGACAATTTGTTTAGACTCTTGGCATGTATGGTGCTCTGGATCAACTCTTATTGATAATAACTCAGTAATTGCTTCTAAAGTAAACCCCAACTGCTTTGCATAGCGAATAAAGCGAAGACGCTGTAGATCTTGGTCAGTAAAAAGCCTATAGCCACCTTCTGTTCTCACTTTATGTCCCATTAATCCTTGTTTTTCATAAAAACGAATGGTATCAGGGGTAACATCAGCAAGACGTGCTATCTGGCCTATTTTATACATATTCATAAAGACTCCTACTCCGCATATAGAGTAAATAGGGTTCAAATGAAAAAATCCAAGTCAAAGGGATGTAAGCAGTAGACAGAATAGCAGGTACAAAAAAACCGGGCAAATATACCCGGTTTTCTTGAAAGCAGGCAGATTACTCTGCAGCTGCTTCTTGAGACTCAACAGCACGGTCAACAAGCTCGATGTAAGCCATCGGAGCGTTGTCACCTGTACGGTAGCCACACTTAAGAATACGAGTGTAACCGCCCGCACGAGCTGCAAAGCGAGGTCCCAGTTCATTAAACAATTTTGCCACGATCTCGTTATCACGAGTACGGGCGAATGCCAGACGACGATTAGCTACGCTGTCGGTCTTGGCAAGAGTAATCAGCGGCTCAACGACGCGACGCAGTTCTTTCGCTTTAGGCAGAGTCGTCTTGATGATTTCATGACGAACTAAAGAACCTGCCATGTTACGGAACATAGCTTGGCGGTGGCTGCTGTTGCGGTTCAATTGACGACCACTCTTACGATGGCGCATGACCTTATCCTTCTCAGTAAAACCTTAACCTGTGATCCTAATCATCAGCAATACTTGCTGGTGGCCAATTTTCTAAGCGCATGCCCAGAGAAAGACCACGAGATGCCAAGACGTCCTTAATTTCAGTAAGAGATTTCTTACCAAGGTTAGGCGTTTTAAGCAACTCAACTTCAGTACGCTGTACCAGATCACCGATGTAGTGGATAGCTTCTGCTTTAAGGCAGTTAGCAGAGCGGACAGTCAATTCCAGATCGTCAACTGGGCGCAGTAAGATAGGATCGAACTCTGGTTTCTCTTCTTTAACTTCTGGCTGACGAACATCACGTAAGTCAACAAAAGCTTCAAGCTGTTCAGCCAGAATAGTCGCTGCACGGCGAATCGCCTCTTCAGGATCGATTGTACCGTTAGTTTCCATTTCGATAACTAACTTATCCAAGTCTGTACGTTGCTCAACACGAGCTGCTTCAACATTATAGGCAATACGCTCTACAGGGCTGTAGCAAGCATCGACCAGCAAACGACCGATTGGGCGCTCATCTTCTTCCGAATGTACTCGGGCAGAAGCCGGCACATAACCACGACCACGCTGGACTTTGATACGCATATTAATTGATGCGCTTTCATCAGTCAGGTGGCAGATGACGTGCTGCGGCTTGACGATTTCGACATCGCCATCATGGACGATGTCGGCTGCGGTCACAGGGCCAATGCCAGATTTATTCAAGGTTAGAATAACTTCATCTTTACCCTGAACTTTTACCGCCAGCCCTTTCAGGTTGAGGAGAATCTCCAGGATATCTTCCTGTACACCTTCTTTGGTGCTGTACTCATGCAGTACACCATCAATCTCAACCTCTGTCACCGCACAACCCGGCATAGACGAAAGCAGAATACGGCGCAGTGCGTTACCAAGAGTATGACCGAAGCCACGCTCTAAAGGCTCAAGGGTCACCTTGGCGTGCGTCGAACTCACTTGCTCGATATCTACCAGGCGCGGTTTTAGAAACTCTGTCACAGAACCCTGCATTGTGTCCTCTCTTTGGTGCTAAGCTTTACTTAGAGTAAAGCTCGACGATCAGGTGTTCGTTAATGTCCGCAGACAGGTCAGTACGTTCAGGAATACGTTTGAACACACCTTCCATCTTAGCAGCATCAACTTCCAGCCAAGTTGGCTTCTCACGCTGTTCAGCCAGCTCTAAAGCAGCCTTAATACGAGACTGTTTTTTCGCTTTCTCACGAACGCTGATAACGTCATTCGGGGAAACCTGATAAGAAGCGATGTTAACTACTCGGCCATTTACCATGATAGCTTTATGGCTAACCATTTGACGTGCTTCTGCGCGAGTTGCGCCAAAGCCCATGCGGTAAACGACGTTATCAAGACGACCTTCCAGCAGAGTCAGCAGGTTTTCACCTGTGTTGCCTTTCAGACGTGTTGCTTCTTTGTAATAGTTACGGAATTGACGTTCCAGAACACCGTAGATACGACGAACTTTTTGTTTTTCACGTAACTGAACACCGTAGTCAGACAGACGCGGTTTACGCGCTCCGTGCTGGCCAGGTGCCTGTTCTAATTTACACTTGGTGTCAATCGCGCGAACACCAGACTTCAGGAAGAGGTCTGTTCCTTCGCGACGGCTCAGCTTGAGCTTAGGACCCAAATATCTAGCCATTTTCTTTCTCCAACAGTCCTAAAAAAAACGAAACGTATTAAACGCGGCGTTTTTTCGGTGGGCGACAACCGTTATGAGGGATAGGAGTCACATCAGTAATATTAGTGATGCGGAAACCTGCGGCGTTCAGAGCACGAATTGTTGATTCGCGACCTGGACCCGGTCCCTTAACCATAACTTCTAGGTTCTTGATACCGTATTCTTTCACGGCTTCTGCGCAACGCTCTGCTGCAACCTGAGCTGCAAACGGAGTGGATTTGCGAGAACCACGGAAACCGGAACCACCGGCAGTTGCCCAACCTAATGCGTTACCCTGACGATCAGTAATAGTAACGATTGTGTTGTTGAAAGAAGCATGGATATGAGCCACACCGTCTGAGACTTGTTTTCTTACACGTTTACGTGCACGAATTGGTGCCTTTGCCATTATTCAGTACCCCGACTTATTTCTTGATCGGCTTACGCGGACCCTTACGGGTACGAGCGTTAGTCTTAGTACGCTGTCCGCGCACAGGAAGACCACGACGATGACGTAAACCACGGTAACATCCAAGGTCCATCAGACGCTTGATGCTCAGGGTAATTTCACGACGTAGGTCACCTTCTACCACATACTTGGCAACTTCGTCACGCAGCTTGTCGATTTGTTCTTCAGACAGCTCACTGATCTTAACATTTTCAGCAATACCAGTTGCTTCACAGATAGCCTGTGAACGTGTTTTGCCGATTCCGAAAATCGATGTTAAAGCGATTACGGTATGTTTATGATCAGGAATGTTAATGCCTGCTATACGGGCCACTATGCACTCCTAAGTTAAAATATACATTACTGTGCTGAAAAGCCCGTTTTCAGGATACTCAAACAATAATGTATCTTCGATAAAAAAGATTGGCTGGCTAATTTAGCCAGCTCAACCCAACTTTGCAAGAAAAAAATGCTTTTTCTTAACCTTGACGTTGTTTATGTCTTGGTTCAACACTGCAAATTACACGAACGCTACCATTGCGACGGATAATTTTACAGTTACGGCATAATTTCTTGACGGAAGCACGAACTTTCATTTTTACTCTCCGTAACTTCTTAAGCAAACCATAATCACACAGAGTGATTACTTACCTTTGAGATTTGCTTTCTTCAATGCAGACTCATACTGACTTGACATCATCAGAGTTTGCACTTGAGCCATAAAGTCCATGATAACGACAACCACGATTAAGAGGGAAGTACCACCAAAGTAGAAAGGTACTTTCATTGCGTCACGCATGAACTCCGGGATTAGGCAGATGAAGGTAATGTATAATGCACCAACTAAAGTTAGGCGAGTCATTACCTTATCAATGTACTTGGCCGTTTGCTCTCCCGGACGAATTCCTGGTACAAATGCACCGGACTTCTTCAGGTTATCTGCTGTTTCTCTTGGGTTGAAAACCAACGCCGTATAGAAGAAACAGAAGAAGATGATCGCAGAAGCATAAAGCAACACATACAATGGTTGACCGGGCTGCAAATACATAGAAATAGTCGTCAGCCAGTCCCAGCCAGTTCCATCACCGAACCAAGATGCTATTGTACCCGGGAACAGTATGATACTGGAAGCAAAAATTGCAGGAATTACACCCGCCATATTCACTTTTAATGGTAAATGTGTGCTTTGTGCCGCATAAACACGGCGTCCTTGTTGGCGTTTTGCATAATTAACGACGATACGACGTTGACCACGTTCCATAAACACAACAAAGAAAGTTACCGCGAATACGAGCACTGCAACCAACAGCAACAGGAGGAAGTGCAGATCGCCTTGCCGAGCTTGCTCGATAGTATGGCCAATAGCCGGCGGTAGACCCGCAACAATACCAGCGAAGATAATGATTGAGATACCGTTACCAATACCTCGTTCAGTTATCTGCTCACCTAGCCACATTAAGAACATCGTTCCTGTAACTAAGCTAACAACAGCCGTGAAGTAGAACGGGAGACCCGGATCAATAACTAGCCCTTGCATCCCTGGCATGTTCGGAAGACCCATTGCAATACCCACAGATTGGAATATTGCTAATACCAAAGTACCCCAACGAGTATATTGGCTTATCTTCCGACGACCTGCTTCACCTTCTTTCTTGATCTCTGCTAGTCGTGGGTTAACCACTGACAATAATTGGATAATAATTGACGCAGAAATATACGGCATAATACCCAAAGCAAAGATAGAAGCTCGGCTAAGAGCACCACCAGAAAACATGTTAAACATGTCAATGATGGTGCCTTGTTGCTGTTCGAGCAATTTGGCAAGCACAGTGGCATCAATACCAGGAATCGGAATAAAAGAACCAATTCGGAAAACGATCAGTGCACCTATAACAAACAAAAGTCTGCGCTTCAGTTCACCAACACCACCCTTGGCACTTTGAAAATCTAATCCTGGTTGTTTAGCCATCTGTCACTTATTCCTCAATTTTACCGCCGGCAGCTTCAATCGCAGCGCGAGCACCTTTAGTAACACGAAGGCCACGTACAGTAACTGCACGATTCACTTCGCCAGATAGAATAACTTTCGCATATTCGATCTGGATACCGACAACATTCGCGGCTTTTAGTGCGTTCAGGTCAATAACATCGCCTTCAACAACAGCAAAATCAGACAGACGAATTTCTGCAGTGATCATTGCTTTACGTGAAGTAAAACCAAATTTTGGTAGACGACGATATAAAGGCATCTGGCCGCCTTCGAAACCACGACGTACGCCACCGCCAGAACGAGACTTCTGACCTTTGTGACCGCGTCCGCCGGTTTTACCCAGACCAGAACCGATACCACGACCTAAGCGCTTAGGCGCGTGCTTGGCACCTTCAGCCGGAGACAGAGTATTTAAACGCATCTCTTACTCCTCAACTTTAACCATGTAGGAAACCAAGTTGACCATACCGCGAACAGCAGGAGTATCCTCACGTTCTACTGTATGACCAATGCGACGCAGACCTAAACCGATCAAAGTTGCCTTATGCTTAGGCAGACGACCGATTGAACTGCGAACTTGTGTAATTTTAATAGTCTTAGCCATGGCTGATTACCCCAGAATTTCTTCGACGGATTTTCCACGCTTAGCTGCGACCATTTCTGGAGACTTCATGCTGTCTAAAGCATCCAGTGTTGCACGAACCACGTTGATTGGGTTTGTGGAACCGTAGGTTTTAGCCAGTACGTTGCGAACTCCAGCTACTTCTAACACTGCACGCATTGCACCACCGGCAATGATACCGGTACCTTCGTGAGCAGGTTGCATAAACACGCGAGAACCGGTGTGTGTACCTTTCACTGGGTGGAATAATGTGCCGTTGTTAAGAGCAACGGTTTTCATACTGCGACGGGCTTTTTCCATCGCTTTCTGGATTGCTGCCGGAACTTCGCGCGCTTTGCCGTAGCCAAAACCAACGCGACCGTTACCATCACCAACTACAGTCAGTGCGGTAAAGCTGAAAATACGGCCACCTTTAACGGTTTTTGCTACGCGGTTTACCGCGATCAGCTTTTCCTGCAGTTCGCCAGCTTGTTTTTCGATGTGAGACATCTTACACCTCTACCTTAGAACTGAAGGCCAGCTTCACGGGCAGCATCTGCCAGTGCCTGGACTCTACCATGATATTGGAAACCAGAACGGTCAAAAGCAACAACAGTGATGCCTTTTTCCAGTGCGCGTTCAGCAATAATTTTACCAACAACTGCTGCTGCGTCTTTGTTTCCAGTGAATTTCACTTGCTCATTGATAGCTTTTTCTGTAGTAGAAGCGGCCACCAACGTTTCAGAACCGTTCGGAGCGATAACCTGCGCATAAATATGGCGTGGAGTACGATGTACCACCAGGCGAGTCGCACCCAACTCTTGGATCTTGCGGCGTGCGCGGGTCGCACGACGGATACGAGCTGCTTTCTTATCCATAGTGTTACCTTACTTCTTCTTAGCCTCTTTAGTACGCACGATTTCATCGGCGTAACGAACACCTTTGCCTTTGTAAGGCTCAGGACGACGGTAAGCACGCAGTTCTGCCGCGACTTGACCAATCACTTGCTTATCCGCACCTTTCAGTACGATTTCAGTTTGTGATGGACATTCAGCAGTAATGCCTGCCGGCAGTGCGTGTTCAACCGGATGCGAGAAACCTAAAGACAAGCTAACTGCGTTGCCTTTGATTGCTGCACGGTAACCAACACCGACTAGCTGAAGTTTTTTAGTGAAGCCTTCGGTAACACCAACAACCATTGAGTTAAGCAGAGAACGAGAAGTACCCGCCTGTGCCCAAGCATCAGCAAAACCTTCGCGTGGAGCGAAAGTTAAGTGGCCATCTTCATGTTTAACTTCAACTGCGTTATGGATAGTACGAGTAAGCTCGCCGTTTTTACCCTTAATCGAAATAACCTGACCGTTGAGTTTTACCTCTACGCCGGCAGGAATGACGACGGGTGCTTTTGCCACACGAGACATTCTTTCCTCCCGAATTAAGCTACGTAGCAGAGAATCTCGCCACCAAGACCAGCTTGGCGAGCTGCACGATCAGTCATGACACCTTTAGAGGTAGAAACAACAGCGATACCTAAACCAGCCATAACTTGTGGCAGCTCATCTTTTTTCTTATAGATGCGCAGACTTGGGCGGCTTACACGCTGAATGCTTTCTACAACAGCCTTACCTTGGAAATAACGCAGAGTCAGTTCCAGTTCTGGCTTGATGTCGCCTTCAATTTTAAAATCTTCAATATAACCTTCTTCCTTCAGCACTTTGGCAATCGCCACTTTCAGCTTGGAGGAAGGCATGGTGACCGCAACTTTGTTCGCGGCCTGACCGTTACGGATACGGGTCAGCATATCCGCGATGGGATCTTGCATGCTCATCTGTCTTTACTCCCGTGATTCAAAATGGTGACAATTACCAACTAGCCTTTTTAAGGCCCGGGATTTCACCGCGCATAGCGGCTTCACGGACTTTAATACGGCTCAGACCAAATTTCCGCAGGAAACCATGCGGACGCCCAGTTTGACGGCAGCGATTACGCTGACGAGAAGGACTTGAATCACGTGGCAGTGTTTGCAGCTTGAGAACAGCGTCCCAGCGATCTTCATCAGATGCGTTTACATCAGAGATGATAGCTTTCAATTCAACGCGTTTTGCGAAGAACTTCTCAGCTAATTTAGCACGCTTAACATCACGCGCTTTCATAGATTTCTTAGCCATGAGTACCCTGCCTTACTTGCGGAACGGGAAGTTGAACGCTGCTAACAGTGCGCGACCTTCATCATCTGATTTCGCAGTAGTGGTGATAGTAATATCTAAACCACGTACACGATCCACTTTATCGTAATCGATTTCAGGGAAGATGATTTGTTCACGTACACCCATGCTGTAGTTACCGCGACCATCAAATGACTTAGCGGACAAGCCACGGAAGTCACGAATACGTGGTACAGCAATAGAAATCAGACGCTCAAGGAACTCCCACATGCGTTCGCCACGCAGGGTCACTTTACAGCCGATTGGATAGCCCTGACGGATTTTGAAGCCTGCAACAGATTTGCGTGCTTTGGTGATCAATGGTTTTTGACCAGAGATTGCTGTCAAGTCAGCTGCTGCGTTATCCAGCAGTTTTTTGTCAGCAATTGCTTCACCAACACCCATATTCAGGGTGATCTTCTCGACCCGAGGGACTTGCATGACAGAATTGTAACCAAACTGAGTCATCAGTTGTTTAGTTACTTCGTCTTTATAGTAATCATGCAGTTTCGCCATCGTATACTCCAAAAATTACTTGATAGTTTCACTGTTAGATTTGAAGAAACGGACTTTTTTGCCGTCTTCGAATCTAAAGCCTACACGGTCAGCCTTACCAGTTGCCGCGTTAAAGATTGCAATGTTAGAAACTTGAATTGCAGTTTCTTTTTCAACAATGCCACCTGGTTGGTTCAGAGCCGGGACAGGCTTCTGATGTTTTTTAACCAGATTGATACCTTCAACGATAACTTTACTAGAAGAAATAACCTGCTTTACTTTACCGCGCTTACCTTTGTCTTTCCCAGTTAGCACGATAACTTCGTCATCACGACGGATTTTCGCTGCCATAGTTCCGCTCCTTAGAGTACTTCAGGTGCCAGTGAGATAATTTTCATAAACTTCTCATTACGAAGTTCACGAGTTACCGGCCCAAAAATACGCGTACCGACTACCTGCTCGCTGTTATTGTTTAGAATAACGCATGCATTACTATCGAAGCGAATGACAGAACCGTCCGGGCGACGTACACCCTTCTTGGTGCGCACCACTACCGCCTTCAGGACATCACCTTTTTTAACTTTACCGCGTGGAATTGCTTCTTTAACAGTAATTTTAATGATGTCGCCGACGCCTGCGTAGCGACGGTGCGAGCCACCTAGAACCTTGATACACATTACGCGACGTGCACCGGAGTTGTCGGCCACGTTCAGCATAGTCTGTTCTTGGATCATTTTAGTGCTCCGCTAAATGTCAACTACTACTGAGCCACTTCATTATTGAAGAGACCGTTCAATATACCCCATAATACGAGGGCGCGGCATTATAACACCACATCTTCGCTATGGACAGAAAAAAATAAACGGCTCAGTAAAAAAAGAGCCGTTTATTCATTGTAAAAGACTATTCGATTACAGAACAGCTTTTTCAATAACGCGAACTAAGGCCCAAGACTTAGTCTTAGACAGTGGACGAGTTTCGCGGATTTCTACCACGTCACCAATTCCACACTCATTGTTCTCGTCATGTACGTGCAATTTAGTCGTACGACGGATGAATTTACCATACAGAGGGTGTTTCACCATACGCTCGATAGCAACAACAATAGATTTCTCCATTTTATCGCTAACTACACGACCTTGCAGAGTACGGATTTTATCGCTCATTACGCACCTGCCTTCTCAGTCAGTAAAGTCTTCACACGTGCGATATCGCGACGCACTTGTTTCAACAGATGAGACTGTTGTAGCTGACCACTTGCTGCCTGCATACGAAGATTAAATTGCTCACGTAACAGGTTTAGCAGTTCAGAGTTCAGCTCTTCAACGCTTTTTTCGCGCAGCTCTTGTGCTTTCATTACATCACCGTCTTAGTTACAAAGGTGGTTTTGATAGGCAGTTTCGCTGCTGCCAGAGAGAATGCTTCACGAGCCAGCTCTTCAGGCACACCGTCCATTTCATATAGGACTTTACCAGGCTGGATCAAGGCAACCCAATACTCTACGTTACCTTTACCTTTACCCATACGAACTTCGAGTGGCTTTTCAGTGATTGGCTTATCTGGGAACACACGGATCCAGATTTTACCTTGACGCTTAACAGCACGGGTCATAGCACGACGAGCCGCTTCAATCTGACGTGCAGTCAGACGACCACGGCCAACAGCTTTAAGACCGAAAGTGCCGAAGCTAACATCCGTACCTTGCGCTAGACCACGGTTGCGGCCTTTGTGCACCTTACGGAATTTTGTACGCTTTGGTTGTAACATAGCGACGCTCCTTACTTGCGGCCTTTACGCTGCTGCTTTTTAGGTTGAGCAGCTGGTTTCTCAGCTTGTTCAACAGCAGCCATACCACCCAGAATCTCACCTTTGAAGATCCATACCTTAACGCCGAGAACACCGTAAGTGGTGTGCGCTTCTGAAGTGTTGTAATCGATATCAGCACGTAATGTGTGCAGTGGCACACGGCCTTCACGATACCACTCGGTACGAGCGATTTCAGCACCACCTAAACGGCCGCTGACTTCAACTTTAATACCTTTAGCGCCCAGACGCATTGCGTTCTGTACTGCACGCTTCATAGCACGACGGAACATAACACGACGCTCCAGCTGTGAAGAGATGCTGTCAGCAACCAATTTAGCGTCTAGTTCTGGTTTACGAACTTCGGCGATATTGATTTGCGCAGGAACACCAGCGATATCCGCTACTGTTTTACGCAGTTTTTCTACGTCTTCACCTTTCTTACCGATAACGATACCTGGGCGAGCAGTGTGAATAGTCACACGGATGCTTTTTGCAGGACGCTCGATAACGATGCGTGAAATTGACGCTTTTGCCAATTCTTTGTTCAAGTACTGGCGTACTTTATAATCGCTGTCTAGGTTGTCAGCGAATTCATTAGTATTCGCGTACCAAGTAGAGTTCCAAGGTTTGACAATACCCAGGCGAATACCATTAGGATGTACTTTCTGACCCATTGCTAGTCTCCAGAGTCTCAGCGATCGGACACAACCACAGTAATGTGGCTGGTGCGCTTAAGAATACGATCTGCACGGCCTTTCGCACGCGGCATGATGCGTTTCATGGTTGGACCTTCGTCAACGAAAATTTTCGCAACTTTCAGGTCATCAATGTCAGCGCCATCGTTTTGCTCTGCGTTAGCAATTGCAGATTCAAGTACTTTCTTCACTAAACCAGCAGCTTTCTTGTTGGTGTAGGTCAGAATTTCCAGAGCTTGCGACACTTTCTTACCGCGAATCAGGTCGGCAACTAAGCGAACCTTCTGGGCAGAAGAACGAGCGTGGCGATGCATAGCTAAAGTTTCCATCTCTTCCTCCTATCCTTAACGTTTCTTAGCTTTCTTATCTGCCGCGTGGCCGCGATAAGTGCGAGTCGGTGCGAATTCACCCAGTTTATGACCAACCATTTCGTCGGTAACAAAAACTGGAACATGCTGACGACCATTATGGACAGCGATGGTCAATCCGATCATATTAGGAAAGATCGTTGAACGACGGGACCAAGTCTTGAGAGGCTTCTTGTCTCCGCTTTCCACCGCTTTCTCTACCTTCTTCAGCAAGTGCAGGTCAATAAAAGGACCTTTCTTGAGAGAACGTGGCATGGCTTATCCTCTAATTATTTTTTAGAACGATGACGTACGATGAATTGATCAGTACGCTTGTTGCTACGAGTTTTCTTACCTTTGGTTTGAACGCCCCATGGTGTTACAGGGTGTTTACCAAAGTTACGACCTTCACCACCACCATGTGGGTGGTCAACTGGGTTCATCGCCGTACCACGAACGGTAGGACGAATACCACGCCAGCGGCTAGCACCAGCTTTACCCAGAACACGTAACATATGCTCAGCGTTACCAACTTCACCTAAAGTTGCACGGCAATCAGCCAAAACTTTACGCATTTCACCAGAACGCAGACGCAGGGTGACATATGCACCATCACGAGCAACGATCTGAGCGTAAGTACCTGCTGAACGCGCTAACTGACCACCTTTACCTGGTTTCAGTTCGATGTTATGAACTGTAGAACCAACAGGGATGTTGCGCATAGGCAGTGCGTTACCGGCTTTGATTGCTGAATCAACACCAGATTGAATCTGGTCACCAGCTTTCAGGCCTTTTGGTGCAAGAATATAACGACGTTCACCGTCTTTATATAGAACCAGTGCAATGTTCGCAGAACGATTTGGATCATATTCCAAACGCTCAACAACAGCAGGAATACCATCTTTGTTGCGTTTAAAGTCAACTAAACGGTAATGTTGCTTATGGCCACCACCAATGTGACGAGTGGTGATACGGCCATTGTTGTTACGACCACCGGATTTGCTGTTTTTTTCTAACAGCGGAGCATAAGGTTTGCCCTTATGCAGCTCAGGGTTAACCACTTTAACTACGTGGCGACGGCCCGGAGACGTAGGTTTACATTTAACAATTGCCATTGTTCTTTACTCCTCCGACTTACTCTGCGCCGCCAATGAAGTCCAGATTCTGGCCTTCTTTCAGCGTAACGTAAGCTTTTTTCCAGTCGCTACGACGACCGAAACGCTGACCGTGGCGTTTAGTTTTGCCTTTAACCAGCAAAGTGTTAACACCTTCAACTTCGACTTCAAACAGTTTCTGCACAGCAGCTTTGATTTCTGCTTTAGTCGCGTCTTTCGCAACTTTGAGAACGATGGTATTACTTTTTTCCATCGCTGTAGAAGCTTTTTCAGATACGTGCGGCGCGCGCAGTACTTTTAGCAGACGTTCTTCACGGATCATGCCAGCATCTCCTCAACTTGCTTCACAGCATCAGCAGTCATAACCACTTTGTCGAAGGCGATTAAGCTAACTGGGTCGATACCCGCTGCATCACGAACGTCAACCTTATACAGGTTACGCGCTGCTAAGAACAGATTTTCATCTAATTCAGCAGTGATGATCAGCACATCTTCCAGAGCCATATCTTTCAGTTTCTGTGCCAGCAGCTTAGTTTTAGGTGCTTCAACAGAGAACTTCTCGACAACGATCAGACGATCTTGACGTACCAGTTCAGACAGGATGCTTTTCAGAGCACCGCGGTACATCTTCTTATTAACTTTTTGACTGTGGTCCTGTGGTTTAGCAGCAAAGCTAACACCACCAGAGCGCCAAATTGGGCTCTTGATAGAACCAGAACGTGCGCGGCCTGTGCCTTTTTGACGCCATGGTTTTTTACCTGAACCAGAAACTTCAGCACGAGTTTTCTGAGCACGAGTACCTTGACGAGCACCAGCTGCATACGCAACAACTACTTGGTGAACAAGCGCTTCATTGAAATCACGCCCGAAGGTAGTTTCGGAAACAGTCAGCGCGCTTTGCGCGTCTTTCATTACCAATTCCATTCCTATCTCCTCGACGTTAAGCCTTGACAGCCGGTTTTACGATCAGGTTGCTACCAGTTGCTCCTGGAACAGCACCTTTGACCAGCAGCAGGTTGCGCTCAGCGTCAACACGTACTACATCTAAGCTTTGAACGGTTACGCGCTCATTACCTAGTTGGCCTGCCATTTTCTTGCCTTTAAACACTTTGCCCGGAGTCTGGTTCTGACCGATAGAACCCGGAACGCGGTGTGACAAGGAGTTACCGTGAGTAGCATCTTGAGTACGGAAATTCCAGCGCTTAACTGTGCCGGCAAAACCTTTACCTTTAGATGTACCAGTAACGTCGACTTTTTTAACGTCAGCGAAAATTTCAACGCTAATGCTTTGACCTACGTTAAACTCTGCACCTTCTTCAGTACGGAATTCACGTAGAATGCGGCCAGCTTCAACGCCAGCTTTAGCGAAATGACCTGCTTCAGGCTTAGTTACACGGTTAGCTTTTTTGCTACCAGTAGTCACCTGAATTGCATTGTAACCGTCAGTTTCTGCAGTTTTAACCTGAGTAACGCGGTTATTTTCGATTTCGATAACAGTTACAGGGATAGAAACGCCATCTTCAGTGAAGATACGAGTCATTCCCACTTTCTTACCGACTAAACCAATCATTGTTTCAACCTCTCAATCGTTCGACGACCTGATTAACCCAGGCTGATCTGCACGTCAACGCCGGCAGCCAGGTCCAGACGCATCAGAGCATCAACGGTCTTTTCGGTTGGCTCAACGATGTCAACCAGACGTTTGTGAGTGCGAATTTCGTACTGATCACGCGCATCTTTGTTAACGTGCGGAGAAATCAGAACGGTAAAACGCTCTTTACGTGTCGGCAGCGGGATAGGACCACGTACCTGCGCACCAGTGCGCTTAGCAGTCTCTACGATTTCCGCAGTTGATTGATCGATTAAACGATGATCAAAAGCTTTCAGGCGGATACGGATTCTTTGGTTCTGCATGAGACCAGAGCTCCAACTATTTTATAAACGTAAATGATTACTCCTCGCACCCATTTCGATTGATAGGGGAGTGTAATCGTTCTTTATGTAACCCCCAAATCGGGAGTATTGTCTAAATGAGCAACAAATCGTTAACTCAATACTGATCCTTAAGACCTAAAATCTAGGGCTTACTAATCAGTAAGCTCGCGCATTATACGCAACTGAACATTAAACGCAAGTAATAGGGGAAAATATGTGCAAACTTTTCTAATTTTTGCTTCAAGAACTTTAAAAGCAATAGCGGGCTATCTATATGTCCTAGATAGCCCGCTATTTTTCATCTGGCCGAGTAAGCTGGCTTACTCTTCAATAATCTGAGCTTGAGTATAATTCTGAATACCCATACGTTTGATTAAATCTAACTGAGTTTCTATCCAGTCAATGTGATTCTCTTCATCCGCTAAAATTTCAATCATCAAATCGCGGCTGACATAATCATGGATTGAATCTGCATAACTGATCGCTTCTTTCAGGTTTTTAGCGCCATCAAGCTCTAATTTAAGATCTGAAGCTAACATCTCCTCAACATCTTCCCCAATATTTAGCTTACCCAGATCTTGTAAATTAGGTAGACCTTCAAGAAATAGAATACGTTCAATATATTTGTCAGCATGTTTCATTTCATCGATCGACTCATGATACTCGACCTCATTGAGGCGAGTAAGCCCCCAATTTTTGAACATACGTGCATGCAAAAAGTATTGATTAATTGCGACTAATTCATTGCCCAGCAACTTATTGAGATGGGCTATCATTTTTTTATCACCTTTCATTTTTTTACTCTCCATCGCTTCCAGTATTTAAAGTGTAGTACTGAAATTTGATATATGAGTAATTTTATCTGCAAGATTGGAGATAAAAGTTACTTATTTATGAATAAGTTAAATGATTATTATTTCGATTAGGCTACATCTGCTACGCAAAGCTCTTCGAGCAATGCTAACTCTTCGTCTAAGATTTCACGAGTTTGCCGAATACATTTACCACATTCACGGCCTACAGGAAGGATTTGACGCAACCCTTTCAGTGATGTCACTTGATACTTACGAGCAGCATTTCTGATTTGTTTATCAGTTACTGCTTCACAGAGACATACATACATATAATGGCTACCTGTATAAATCACATACAAGCAGTTTAAATAAAAATGATTACCATTTCAATTATCGTTACGATTAATTTACATTAATACCTATTAGGCTGTAAAACCCCCATCGACTAAATATGAAGCACCTGTCACAAATGAAGCAGCATCACTTGCTAAAAAAGCGACGACATTCGCTACTTCCTCAGGGGTTCCCAGTCTCTTCATCGGGTGTAGTTGTTCAAGCGCTTCTTTATCTAACCTACGCTTATCGAGCATAGGAGTATCTATATAGCCTGGGCAAACTGCATTTACTCTTATGTTGTATGCCGCATAATCGATCGCTAGTGTTTGGGTTAGTAACTTAATACCCCCTTTAGAAGCACAATACGCAGGGAAGTGCTTTTGTCCAACAAAAGAACAAATTGAGCTACAATTCACTATCGTACCAGCTATTTTATTTTTTAACCAATAAGTTATCACTTGTTTGTTGATCAGAAAAACACCATTTAAGTTAACATCCAGTAAATGCTTCCATTGTGAATATTCTAATTTATCAGCAACATAATCGGAAAGAATACCTGCATTCGCAAATAAAAAATCAATCTTTCCAAATTCACTAATAGTATGCCGAATCAGTTGTTCATTTTGTTCTTCATTTGTTGCGTCAACCTGAAAAAATTTAATTGAGTATCCTTTTGCTCGTAAACTTTTCTCGATATGATGACCACGAGTGATATTATTTCCTGTAACCACTACAGATGCACCTAACAACAAAAATTTTTTAGCGGCTGCTAAACCAATACCACTACTTCCCCCTGTAATGATTCCTACTTTTCCATCAAACGAAATCATGTTTCACCTTTAAATATTAACTACAATATATAAAGTGTAGACCATGCCGCTAAAATCATTGGTTAATTACTACATTCTGCATTCTAATTAACATATTGATTTTTAATAAACAAAAGAAAATATTATGTATATTGACAATATCTATAGAAATGATTTTTAAGCTAAACAAAAAAGAAATGCTTAGAAATGCAAAAAGGGCGTCTAAAAAGACGCCCTTTTCACTAAAGTGA
>NZ_JBYVYL010000015.1:0-31113 GCF_058148425.1 Providencia sp. 6390 | reverse complement strand
GGTGTCTCCCGCGGACATGTTTTCGCTCCATGAAGATGGTTTGGGCACCGCCTAGTCGAAAGACAAACCATCATAAATTAATCATCTAAAATTTGATTTATGAAAAGCCAATCAATTAATGATTTGTTATTATTCGAGCTAAAGTATGGCGATAATTTAAACCAAACATCATAAAAGCTTATCAATTATGAGTAAAGAATTTATGGTAACACTTTGTAAATACGCAGAATTAATGTATTTCACATAAAGAACACATCAATTAATGAATGGTAATATGATTTGTAACTCTTCAGATGTTTTATATCAGTACACTAGGTTCAACAGCCTATACTTATACTCTATTGTGGATCATTTACGATAAAGTCTTCGCTCTATAGTTACATGAAAATAATTTCACAAGTCAATTTAAAGTATAACAAGCAGGTATTCTAACTAAAGAAAATCTCACTTTTATCCTGCCTCACCAACAATCTCAGCGTATATTAAATTATATACACCCTTTATTTTACCCATAAAAAACGCCCCAACGAGGAGCGTCTTTCAATTTAACAATGCAATCAAACACTGTGTTTCTTAAAATCTCTTGGGCGGAAGCCTAATGCAAATAACGCAACAAAATAGCTGCCTGCACCAATAATCACCACAAATATTAAGCGTAATAAACGCATAGCCATGTTGCCCTGCTGCCACTCAGGCATAAAGTGTAATACCCCAAACAACACCGCAGTCATTACTATCAGTGCAGCGATCAATTTGAAAATAAAACCACGCCAGCCTGCTAATGGCTTAAAAATCTCTTGCTTACGTAGCTGCCAATAAAGCACACCCGCATTAAAACAAGCCGCTAAACCAATTGAAAGTGCCAAACCTGCATGCTTCATTGGTCCAATAAACGCTAAGTTCATTAACTGCGTTAGAATTAATGTCACAATCGCAATTTTAACGGGAGTACGGATATTCTGTCGTGAATAGAAACCAGGTGCTAAAATTTTCACTAAAATCATGCCTGTAAGGCCAACGCAATACGCCATCAATGCATATTGTGTCATCAGTGAATCATGAGCAGTAAATTTATCATATTGGAACAGTGAGACCGTTAGTGCTTCAGAGAGAATGGCTAAGCCAATGGCACAAGGCAGTGCTAGCAATAAACATAAGCGCAGCCCCCAATCCATTAAATGACGATACTCTTGATGGTTACCACTGGTAAAGCTTTTTGATAATGAAGGCAACAAGATAGTACCGAGTGCAACACCAAGTACCCCTGAAGGTAACTCCATTAATCTGTCTGCGTAATACATCCATGAAACTGAACCTGATTGAAGGAAAGAGGCAAAAATAGTATTGATGATCAGTGAAATTTGACTCACAGATACCCCAATGATCGCAGGTCCCATCATTTTCATCACTCGCCAGACACCACTATCACGGAAAGAGAGCCGAGGCAGCACTAACATACCAATTTTTTTCAAATGTGGCAGTTGATAAACTAATTGTAAAACACCCCCCACAATCACAGCCCAAGCCAACGACATGACGGGTGGATCGAAATAAGGTGCTGCAAATGCAGCAAAGAAAATCATACTGACATTTAATAGTGTCGGAGCGAATGCAGGCACCGAAAAGCGGTTCCACGTATTCAAGATCGCCCCTGCGAGTGAGGCTAGTGATATCAAGAAGATATAAGGAAAGGTTACTCGCAGTAAGTCAGTGGTTAAGGCAAATTTATCTGCATCGGTGGTAAAACCAGGGGCAGTCACATAGATCACCCATGGCGCTGCGATCATACCAATAACAGTCACAATCGCTAAGGCAAGAGTTAGCATTCCTGAAATATAAGCGACAAAGGTACGGGTTGCCTCGTCGCCTTGTTGGTTCTTGTATTCCGCCAATATCGGAACAAAAGCTTGAGAGAACGCCCCTTCGGCAAAAATGCGTCGTAATAAATTAGGGAGTTTAAATGCGACAAAAAAAGCATCTGCCGCTGCGCCAGCGCCAAAAACTCGAGCAATGATAGCATCACGGATAAACCCAAGTACCCGTGACATCATGGTCATGGAACTTATCGCAGCTAACGATTTTAATAAATTCATGATTGGTAGACTAAAAGAAAACAATCGCGTCAGTTTAACAGCGTGGAGCATCACTGACTACGATTGAATGTAAAAATCGGCTTTTACCTATTACGGTTTGAGTTGTTTCCAGTGCTCATAAGTGAGAGCGGTTAACACGTGATCACGCCATTGCCCATCAATTTGTAAATATTGTTTCGCGTAACCTTCACGCTCAAAACCAAGACGAGTCAGTAAACTACCGCTACGCATGTTATGTGGCATATAATTTGCCATAATGCGGTGCATACTTTGATGTTGCTGCATATAACGGATAGATTGTACTAAAGCTTCATACATCAACCCTTGCCCCTGCCACTTTTCACCTAATGAGTAACCTAAATAGCAGGCGTGAAAAGCACCTCGTAGTACATTGCTGAAATTGGCTACTCCCATAACTTCATTTTCTTGGCTGTCTAATAATAAAAAATGAAAGGCATTACCTTGACGATGTAATTCAGACATCAATTGCAAACGGTTATTCCAACTGGATGGATTAAAATGTGAGCTATCTCGGGTTGGCTCCCAAGGCTTCAAAAAGTCTTTATTTTCGCTGTAGTAATCGGCTAATCGATAACCATCGCGCTCATATGCCAACCTTACAACCATTCTTTCTGTCACAAGACGTACTTTAGGTTCATTTGATCGATAACCAAACATCGTTAACCCTTATAAAATTAAAATAACCAAAGACTGCGCAACGATAAAAATAAATCATCCAAAATAGGCGGGCATTACGATAAAAAAATATCATCTTCCCTTCTATATTCTACTGATATTATTGACGAGAAACATTAAGAATCCTTCCTTGTTTGTTATTTTTTACAATGGTGTGTCATGGCGCAGGTGTCGCAGGCGAGAAGCCTAGGTAAATATTTTTTACTCCTAGATAACATGTTAGTCGTTCTAGGTTTTTTCGTCGTATTTCCATTAATTTCGATTCGTTTTGTTGACCAACTCGGTTGGGCTGCCGTTATTGTTGGTTTTGCATTAGGGATCCGACAACTCGTGCAACAAGGGCTTGGTATCTTTGGCGGTGCTATCGCCGACCGTTTTGGTGCTAAGCCGATGATTGTTATTGGCATGCTATTACGCGCTAGCGGGTTTGCTTTAATGGCCGTGGCATACGATCCGTGGGTGTTATGGTTATCATGTGTACTCTCTGCGTTAGGCGGCACTTTATTTGATCCACCAAGAACCGCTTTAGTGATAAAGCTAACTCGACCTTATGAGCGTGGTCGTTTTTACTCACTGCTTTTAATGCAAGACAGCGCAGGTGCTGTCATTGGCGCACTGATTGGCAGTTGGTTACTGCAATATGATTTCCACTATGTGTGCTGGGCAGGTGCTTTTGTGTTTGTTATCGCTGCAATATGCAATGCTTGGTTATTACCGGCCTACCGTATCTCAACGGTTAGAACACCAATAAAAGAAGGTATGGGGCGAGTCTTGAAAGATAAGCGCTTCGTTACCTATGTTGTCACCCTTGCTGGCTATTTTATGTTGTCAGTCCAAGTAATGCTAATGTTCCCTATTGTTGTTAATGAACTAGCAGGCACGCCTACCGCGGTAAAATGGATGTATGCTATCGAAGCTGCCATCTCATTGACACTACTTTACCCTATTGCACGTTGGAGTGAAAAATATTTTCGCCTTGAGCAGCGTTTAATGGCAGGGTTGTTTTTAATGAGTTTAAGCATGTTCCCTATTGGTATGACAAGTTCCTTACATGTGTTATTTGGTTTAATTTGTCTGTTCTATTTAGGTACAGTAACAGCTGACCCTGCAAGAGAGACGCTCAGTGCCTCATTAGCTGATCCGCGTGCTCGCGGTAGCTATATGGGTTTTAGCCGATTAGGGCTTGCTTTAGGTGGCGCAGTTGGCTACACCGGCGGTGGTTGGATGTACGATATTGGTCACCAATGGAATATGCCACAATTACCTTGGTTTTTATTGGGTATTATTGGTTTTATTACCCTATGGGCATTACATAAACAATTCAATCGTAAGAAGATTGAATCCGCCATGTTAAGTGGTTAAACACAACACATTTGCTACGCAATCACCAATTAAATTAACTCGTTTCCAACTGAAATCCCCCCGTAACCACAATTATAGGATAATATAAGAGGGTTACGGTAAAAGGAGCATTTATGAAACAATTTATATTGGCAGCAATGATTGGCTGTTTGACTTTACTTGCAGGTTGTAGCCAACTGACTGAATTTTCTATTAGCGAAGGAACCATTAATAATTACCTCGCGACTAAGGTTAAATACAACCATAACGTGGGTATTTCTGGCATTGCAGACGCTGACATCCAATTAGCTAATTTAAAATCAGAAATTGGCCGCACTGAGCCGGGTATGATTGTGCTGACGGGTGAAGCCACCGTCAATTTGGATACTCTACTGGGTAAAACTGCAGCTAAAATTGAACTGACCTTGACAGCTCGCCCCTATTTTGATGTACAGGCAGGTGCTATTTACTTGAAAGAGCTCAATATTAGCCAATATAAAGTGATCCCTGAAAACATGGACACCGCTATCTCAGCAGTGATCCCGTACCTCAATAGCTCACTAGCAACTTTCTTTGAAACGCAGCCTGTTTATGTATTGAACCCTGACAACAGTGCTATTGAAGCCACCGCTAAAAAATTAGCAAAAGGCATAGAAGTGAAACCGGGTAAGATAATTATTCCGTTAGTTGACTAACAACCATAAATTTTTTCGATTGATAAAAGCACAAAAGGCAACGGATTTAACACGTTGCCTTTTGTATTTATACGTTATAACACGATGACCATCAAAAACTTTTACGTGAGCAAACGTGACACTGTCACTCAGTCTCTAGTTCATCTCTTAGTGCGATAACCGCATCTCGAGTTATTTGTGCCAATGTACGATAAAACGCACTAGTGGCATGAGCTTCCATTTTACCCAAAAATGCACCGTACCAGCTCAAAATAAAGCTATCAAATAACTCTATTTGTGCTGCTGTTTCATCTTCCGCCGCTTGATCCTCAAGCCAAGACGCCGCCAGTAGCAATGCACCAAAAGCATCTGTTCTTGCATCTGTTAACGTCATTCCACGTTCAACTAAGAACTCACGGATCTCAGCCTCTGCAATTTCAGCATCATAGTCATTAGCAAAGACTGAAACCGCTGGTGTTTCCCCTGCAAATAGAGCTTGATAGTCTGACACGATGGCTTTCATTTCAACTGACTTTGCCATACGAGCCCATAACTCATCTTGTTCTAATGGCCATGATGTCTTTAACTTGTCTTGAGCGATCATCTCAAGCAACGGCTTTACCAGACTATCATCAGGGGAACGCTGAAACAGTGTTCCCAAGATACGGCAAACAATTGAAAATTCGTTCATATATAATCCCTGTTGTGCAATACGCGATAACTTGCCAACATTATATTAGTAACCACGCCCCATATCTACTATCCCAAGGGGTTGTTGCCCACTTTCAATACGCTTAATATTATTACTGATCATATCCATCGCCTCTTGAGGCAATGTGATCGCGGCAATATGTGGTGTGATAGCAACACGCGGGTGAGTCCAGAACGGATGCATTTGCGGTAAAGGTTCACTCGCGAATACATCTAGAGATGCTCCTGCCACTTGACCTGATTCAAGTGCAACTAACAAGTCTTGTTCGATTAAATGAGAGCCTCGAGCAAGGTTAATAATATAAGCCTTTTGTTGCAATTGGCTAAACAGTGATTGGTTTAAGATACCAACGGTTTGTGGTGTACTAGGTAATAAATTGATGATGACGCGAGTACCATGCAAGAAATCATTTAGCTGTTCCTGCCCATGGTAGCTGATCACTTTATCAATGTGTTTTTCGCTTCGGCTCCACGTTCTTACATGAAATCCGAAATCAACTAATCTTTCAGCAACGGCTTGACCCAATGCCCCCGCCCCCATGACACCAACCACAAAATCTTCATGACGATTAGCTGGCAATGGTTTCCATTGGCGTTGTGATTGAAATTGTCGATACTCATCCATATGGCGAAAGTAATAAAGTACCTTTGCCATGGCATATTCTTCCATTTGTAATGCCATACCTGTGTCTTCTAAGCGCATCAAGGGTACGCCTGCTGGTAAAGTACCTGGATTTTCCTGCTCTTGTTTTAAGATCGCATCAACCCCCGCCCCAAGTGCAAAAATCCCTTTCAAGTCTTTTCGACCCGCTAAGCATTCATAAGGAGGCAACCAGACCATGGCATAATCCGCACTTTGATTATCACCTTTTACCCATTGGCGTATATTAGCTTGTGGAAGCCGAGCTTGCATGCCCTCTATCCACTCGTTAGCATCAAAAAATGGATGATAAAATAGAATATTCATGACAACTCCTTTTATGTTTACAACAGAGTGTGCTGAAAATGTCTTATTTTCAAGCGAATAGAGTGATAGGCAGTCGTTCAGATTGATATTTTGTTAAGCGGTTAACGAATTTTAGAATAAGAGCTTGAAGTTTAAATCAACCATCGAACAATAACGTAAGATTAGTTAATAACCAAACTGCCTTATATTTAGCTAAATAGACAATAAAAACAGTAAAAAGAATAAATAGGGAGTTGACGCAAGCCGAGCTTTTCCCTATAGTAGCGCCCCGTTGCAGGACGAGTTATATTTTTCCTGCAACGAGAAATTAAAAATACGGTGAGGTGTCCGAGAGGCTGAAGGAGCACGCCTGGAAAGTGTGTATACGGCAACGTATCGAGGGTTCGAATCCCTCCCTCACCGCCATTTTTAATCAATTTAACCCCTTCTTGATTATTTCTGTTCTACCGTCAATTCACCTTCTATTTTTTCCAATCTGGTTTGCTGCTGATATTCTCGACTAATTTCTTCCCATAATTCTGCATTCTCAACTCCAGCGACTTTAGGGTCAAACACAGGATCAATCCCTAATTTTTCTTGTCGTTCATAGTCACGTAATGCTCTCAATGCAGGTTTAGATAAGAAGACAATCGCAATTAAGTTAAGATAACTCATACTACCAAAGCCGATATCCCCTAACCCCCACATGATGCTTACAGATTGAACGCTTCCCATAAAGATAATGGCTAAGAAAACTATCTTTAGTACTAGTTTTAAAACAGGATATTTAAGTTTACGATCCAAATAGACAATGGTTGTTTCAGCGATGTAGTAGTAAGCCATTAACGTGGTAAAAGCGAACAAGAAAACGGCTATTGAAACAAACCCAGAGCCTGCGGATTCGAACACTGTTGATACCGCCATCTGTGTCCATGCGGTTCCTGCGGCGACACCCGGAACATGCTCAACTAATGCAGTGGCTCCACCATCAGGGAAAACGTTATACATATTAGTAACTAGGATCATCAGTCCTGAGGCAGTACAAACCACTACCGTATCAATATAGATTGAAAATGCTTGTATTAACCCTTGCTTTGCAGGATGACTGACTTCCGCGGCAGCAGAGCTGAATGTCGCCTCACCAGCTCCTGCCACATTAGAGAATACCGCTCTACGTACGCCCCAAGAAACTGCAGTACCCACAATACCACCAAATACTGCATCCATCCCTAATGCACTACGGAAAATCAGTCCAAACATAGCGGGAACTTTCTCATAGTGGCTGCCTAATATAATCACCATCATAATAATATAAGCAACTGCCATTAGCGGCACCACTTTATCAGCAGCGCTGGCAATCCTTTTCACACCACCAAAAATCAGCCAAGCCATTAACACTGTCACGATCACACCAGTTACCATCGGTGGAAGATTAAATGACGTTTGGAATGAATCAGCAATAGTATTGGCTTGGATCCCTGGAACTAATACACCGTATGATAAGCAAATCACTGCCGCCACAAAAATGGCAAATGGTTTGAGTTTTAAGCCTTTTTCTATGTAGTAAGGAGAGCCACCACGATATTGCCCATCAGAACGTTGCTTATATATTTGAGCCAGTGTTGATTCAATAAATGCACTCGCTCCACCTAATAAACCCATCACGACCATCCAAAAGATGGCTCCTGGCCCACCAGCAGCAATGGCCGTCGCCACACCTGCAATGTTGCCCACACCAACACGACCAGATAATGCGAGGCAAAAGGCTTGGAAGGATGAGATCCCTTCTTTTGACGCTTTATTTTCTTTCAGTAAACAAACCATTTTGATTAAATAGCGAAACTGCACACCGCGTGTAGCCAATGTAAAGTACAAACCAACACCTAGTGATAAAATCACTAAGGCATTACCCCAAATGTATCCAACGAGCGTATTCACGATGGCTTCCATATGAGTACTCCTTCGTTATTGTAATTGTCTGTTTGTAGGGTAAAAAAAACCTGAACTAAATAAGTTCAGGTTAATCGAGTAATTAATGATTAATAATCCAAATCACTTTTGTCTGTGTATACTGTTCGAAGGCTTCTAGCCCATTATCTTTACCACCAAACCCAGACTGCTTGAATCCTCCAAATGGTGTGGTGATATTGCCTTCACTAAACCCATTTACGGAAACTGTACCCGCATTAATTTGACGAGCCACTTTCATAACACGATGAATATTTTGACTATAGAAAGAAGCCGCTAGGCCATAATGAGTCTCATTAGCTAATGCAATAGCCTCTTCATCAGTAGAGAATGTCGACACCGCAAGTAAAGGACCAAAAACCTCATTCTTAAACAGTGACATCTTAGGAGTCACATTATCGAAAATGGTCGGCTCGATATACCAACCACTCCCTAATTCACTGTGAATTTTGCCACCAGAGACAATTTTTGCGCCTTCTTTAACAGAGAGTTCAATAAATGATTTCACTTTTTCAAAATGCGCTTTTTCAACCATTGGACCAATCGAAACTGACTCGTCCATTGGATTACCTACTTTCCAACTTTTACTGGCTGTAATTAATTTGTTTAATAATGATTGGCGAATACTTTCATGAACGATAAGGCGTGATCCACAACTACAATTCTCACTCATATTCCAAAATGCCGCTGCCATAATATGCGGAACTGCGGCATCAAGATCTGCATCGGCAAATACCACTTGTGGACTTTTACCACCGCACTCTAATACGATCTCTTTTAAATTACTTTCCGCGGAATACTTGAGGAATAAGCGACCAACTTCGGTCGAGCCGGTAAATGACACAATATCAATGTCCGCATGACGGCCGATCGCTTCCCCTACTTTTTCACCTAAACCACAAACTAAACTGAGCGCCCCTTTCGGCACTCCAGCCTCATAGGCTAACTCAACCATACGATAAGCACTCAGAGAAGTTAATTCAGCGGGTTTCACTATCACTGAATTACCTGCTGCTAAGGCTGGCGCGACCTTCCAAGCAAACATTTGTGCAGGGAAATTCCATGGTAGTACCGCACCGACCACACCAATAGGTTCATGCACAATCAACCCCAGCTCTTGTTGACCCGTTGGTGCAACTTTTCCAAACATTTTGTCTAACGCTTCGGCATACCAATAGAATGTTTCAACCGTCGCTGGCATATCTGTATTTAAACATTCCGTAATCGGCTTACCTGCATCAACACAATCTAACGCGGCAAGTTCTTCACTATGATGTTCAATTAAACCAGCCCAACGCAACATCACTTGTTTACGTTCCTGCGGTGATAAACTTTGCCAGCAACCTGATATAAATGTGCTTCTTGCTACCGCAACCGCGGCGTCAACATCAGCAGCTTGCCCATCAGCAATATAGCCAATCAAACTATCATCAATCGGGGTCCGATTTTCGAGTTTTGTGCCGCTGTCTTGATAATTTTCGATTAAACTACCCGCCCAAAGCTGGCTGGCTTTGGCACGTTCAAATACTTGTTCTTTAGTTATTTTCATCATTTCCCTCATCATTTGATCAAGGCAAGAAAATCACGTTGCTGCTGTGATGATATATTTGATAATGGCATTCTGACTGGACCGACATCGACGGTTCCTTTAATACAACCAGCCTTAGCTTTTTGGTTATAATCACCTGATTCCATGGAATAAATGGCTGGGTAGATTTGTGACATGATTTGCTTAGCTTTGACCCAATCACCTTGTTGAGCAGCATTAAAAATCGCCACTTGTTCAGCAGGAAATACGTTACCAGCTCCTGCAATCCAACTTTTGGCTCCCCAAAAGAAAAAATCGACGGGTTGGTCATCACAACCGCAAATCACCTCAAAATTATCAAACTGCGTTTGTAGTAAACGTAAAGCGCGACTAAAGTCACCGCTACTTTCTTTGATCGCAACAATATTTTTCACCTTCGACAGATGCACAACGGTGTCATATTCGATTTCGATACCAATACGTGCAGGGAAGTTATACATAATGATTGGCAACGTTGTCGCCGCAGCCACGGTTTCGTAGTGAGCGATAACACCTTGCTGATCAGGTAGGCTGTAAGGTGGAGGTGATAACATTAAGCCTTCATAACCTAATGATTTGGCCTGCTCAGCGCGTTTGATAGCGCCTTGAGTTGATAAATCATTGATACCCGCTATTAAAGTCACTCGACCTTTAGCGATTTTACTGACTGTCGTTAACACGGTTTCACGTTCAGCTTCACTTAACGCGTAATACTCTCCTGTCGTACCGCATACCACTAAACCTGAAACCCCTTTTTCAATTAGAGTTTCAGTTAATTGAGCAAGGCCACTCACATTTAATGAAGAATCACTGTGAAATGGTGTAACAATAGGAACGACGATGCCATGAAAATTCATATTAAATCTCCTTAAAAATCTTAAATAAAGCGCTCAATCGAATAGGGAGAACAATCGATAGGTGTCGATTGCCCTTGAAACAAACGTTGGACAATCTTTGCCGTCACTGCCGCTTGGGTCAGCCCCAAATGTTGATGACCAAAAGCAAAGATATAAGGACCTTTTTTATCAATAACGGGTAAAGAATCTGCGAGTGTTGGGCGAAATCCCATCCATTCTGTAGATTGATGATTATTCAGTGGTTCATTTAACATTGGGTTAGCAAGCGGTAAAAAATAGCGAGCACGCTGCATATTCGCAGCTCGTTTCAAACCTGCATATTCGACAGTACCTGCAAGGCGCAACCCACGATTCATTGGCGTCATGATAAAACGCCTATCGATACTTGATACAGGCACATTCAATCTGCCTATTTCATTTGGCAGCATTAAGTGATAACCACGTTCAGTTTCAAGCGGCACACGAATACGGCTGATCATATTAACTAATGATTTAGAAAATGCGCCGCCTGCAATGACGATCTGCTTTGCGACGATTTGGCCTTGTGATGTGGTTAACACCACTTTGTCATTGCTGGGTGCCTTGATTGCAGTGACTTCGCACTCGGTAACCAACTCACCACCTAAACGCAAAAAATGATCAACAAGTTTGGTATGCAACTGTTTGAGATCGACGACATGCCCTGTATCAGGGTAAAAAAGCCCACCTAATTGGTTATGTGCTAATGCAGGTTCCCGCTCAAGTAATTGTGATTGTGTTAACAACTGGTTGTTCACACCAATTGAATTGAGGTACTCACCATGTTTGCGTAATTTTTCCAACGACGGTGCTTTTTCCGCCACAAGTAGTGAGCCTTGGATCTTCACTAAATCAGTTAATTGCCATTGCTCACTGAATGACTGCCATGCCTCTAAAGAAATACCATTAATCGCAGATAAGGCATGATGAATACGCGTAAATGGTTTATGTCGCATGTTACCAAGCAGACGCAATAACCACGGTGTTAATGGCAGCAAATAGCGCCAATCCAGACGTAACGCTCCTAGTGGATCAAATAACATTCCTGGGATAGATTTTAAAATCGAGGGGTCGGCAACAGGGAAAACTTGTTCTGTCGCAATGTGCCCTGCATTACCAAATGATGCTCCTGTACCAATCTGATCTTTTTCCACCAACAAGACATCTGTGCCATCAGCTAGCAATGTCACTGCAATACTGATCCCAATAATGCCGCCACCAATGACAACCACAGAATGTTTTCTTTCCATGTTATGCCCTCACGAAACCGTGATCCCCCAACAAAATGGGTCTGTTTCATCGATCAATAAGGTATTTCGACCACTGATGTAAGCGGTTCCACGGATCGTTGGAATGATGCCATTGCCATCGGCCCATAGATAACTCGCTTCAAATTGGCTGCCTATGACACTCGCTTGATGCCAAAGTGCTCCTTCATTTAATTTGCCATCTGCTGCTAAACAAGCCAATTTAGCACTGGTTCCCGTACCACAAGGTGAACGGTCATAGGCTCCACCGGGGCATAATACAAAACTTTGACTATCAGCTTTTGCGTAATGACCAAACAATTCTATGTGATCAATTTCCTGGCCATCCCTTCCATGAACCCCCTGTTCACCCAAGGCATCCTTGATCTTTATACAAATTTCAGTGAGTGCTTTGGCATCACGGTAATGGATAGCCAAAGGTGATTGCTCAACCAGAAAGAACCAATTTCCACCCCATGCAATATCCCCCGTGACTGTCCCGACTTCAGGTACAGTCACGGTGACGGATTTACGATATCGGTAAGAATAAACATTTTGAATACTGACGCTGCCATCTGCATTGAGTGTTGCTTTAACATCACCTACAGGTGTTTCAATAAGATGTTCTCCAACCGTGATTTTTCCGAGGTAATATAATGAAGCGATGAGGCCGATTGTTCCATGTCCGCACATGCCCAAATAACCTTCATTGTTGAAAAAAATGACACCTGCAGCGGCTTGTGGATTTTGTGGTTTACACAGTAGCGCCCCAACTAAAATATCGTTGCCACGAGGTTCCAGTATGGTGGTCGTACGCCAGTGATCATGTTCACTTTTCAGACGTTGTAGCCGAGAAGCCATATTCCCATTACCCAAATCAGGGAAACCACTAATCACTAAACGTGTTGGTTCACCCGCAGTGTGTGAATCAATTACCTCTATTTCTGTATAGCGCTTATGCATATTGCGTCCTCTGCCACATTAATTGTTAACAGAATGCTTGATTTTTGTTAAAGGATCTTGATATCTTTCGTGCATACTGATGCGTAATTCAGCACAATTTAAAAATATTTCAGATAACTGATTAAATATGTTGAATCTCTTGGAGGCCGCATGATTAATTTAAATAAGTTGCTACTGATTAGTCAGGAAAACATGCTGTTTCCCGTTGATAATATTGAGATACTTTTAAATCACCTTGGGCTGGTGATGCCATTAATCAACACATTACCTAACGTCACTTTTTTTGTTAAAGACTGTGATGCTAAATACCTTCTAGCCAATGAAAACCTTGCCAAGCGCTGTAAAATTAAATCCATTGATGGCGTGATAGGTAAACGAGCAGAAGATATTTTTCATTCTGAGTTAGGTGGGAGTTATAGCTCACAAGACTATCTTGTGATGCAAAAGAAAATTAGTGTCATTAATAAGTTAGAATTACATCTTTATAAGGCAGGTTTATTAGGATGGTGTGTCACAACGAAAGTGCCAATTTTTGACACACATAACCAAGTTATTGGTGTTGCTGGAATTTCTGTTGATCTGCAAGATGAAAAATCTGTAAGTCCTAAACTAAATAAACAATTAAGTCAGGTAGAACATTATATTAGCCAATATTTTGATACCCCGATAAAAATCACCTCTCTCGCAGACATCTCAGGTTTATCTTTATCGCAACTTAATCGCCAATTTAAAGCTATATTTCATATTACTCCTCAACAATATATTCAAAAGAAACGGCTTGAACATGCGATTGAATTACTTGAAGAAGATTATTCTATCACTGAAATATCTATCAAATGTGCATATGCTGATCACAGTGCGTTTTGTCGTAAATTTAAAGAAATGACCACAATGACGCCTAGCCAATTTAAACGTATGCGACTTAACATTGCCAAGATTTCATCTATTGAAGAACAAATGATTTAAATAATAGCTATCTTTATTTTATTGTCTAACATCGATTTTACGAGCTCAATTATAACGTCCTGTGTGTTATAACCACAAAATAAAAGTGACGTTGTCACTACAATAATTTAGATTACCTATTAATACCCAATAGCATTGGTAATACACAGGCAGCCGACGTAGTTTCAAAATGTCCATCAACTACGGTATTGGTGCTTTGATCTGCTTGTCTCTTGCTATTGTTCTCCAAGGGGCTGCATGAATACTATTATGGCCAGCTATTGCATTAATAATGGTTATCTTTGGGTACTAAGGTTAAGAGCATCTGTGTTGCAAAAAACGCCTGAAGGAACGGTAACTCCATCTACTCGCATATTGCTTCTCCCATATCGTCTCATCGCGATTGGCATCTATTATTACTATGCAAATGCATGTCGACAACCCAGTAAAGTGAACGAGAAAATCATTTTAGGAGGAAGACCGCTTTATCCTTTGCAAGCTCAAGCTGTTTTCGACTTGACTTGCGAGTAGCCTCGCAATTCTTATAGCAAAGACTTAAGTTACCGTAGCCAACCACAAATAGATTTGTTACCAATAATTTATCTGATAGGCAATGTGGCGCTGTAATGGTTATTTTTACATCAAGTTGGCGTTATTTAACGAGTGCATCAATACTTACCTTCATTTGCCAATTTATTCTCTATATAAGCTCATTCGGTAATTGGATATATTTATTTGTTAATGGCATTATTTTTATTATTAGCCACTAATATATTTTTAGATTATGGTTTGATAACCAATTATTTCAAGTTTTGAATCAACAAGATAATAGCACTCACTTCGATTTCACATTGCAGTACCTTTTTCCTAAAAAACAAATTGTTACTAATATGAATCAACGCTGGACTGGTACACGAAAATTATTTAACTCTGCAATTTCACTCGTTGTTATACATTGGATTTGGTTAATAGCATCAATAGTGATGATGAATAGGTAATAAAATCTTACTAATGAGTTGTATTATCTATTGACTATTGTTAACTATAATAAAATATTCATTATTCTTTTTTAGATATATGACTACAAAATATTAGCCATTTTTTTACTTTTGTTACTGTAACCGTTATGATAATTACGAATTCATTGACTCATAACAGATTTTTTCCAATGGATTCAGCGTATCCTTTGTCATTCGTTTTCCATTATTTTCACCCTGTTATTTTGGTGGGGTACAATGAGTACAAAAAAAATTAATAGATTGCGCCCATTTAGTGCGCTAATAGATTCATGTTGGAAAGAAAAATATACCTTTGCACGTTTTGTTAAAGATTTAATCGCAGGGATCACCGTTGGGATTATTGCCATTCCTCTGGCAATGGCATTAGCTATTGCTAGTGGTGTACCACCTCAATATGGGCTGTATACCGCTGCGATCGCAGGTATTGTTATCGCTATTTCTGGTGGTTCACGTTACAGCGTTTCAGGCCCTACAGCTGCTTTTGTGGTGATCTTGTACCCTGTATCACAACAATTTGGGCTCAGCGGCCTACTTGTTGCAACGCTTATGTCAGGGATCATTCTACTGGCAATGGGTTTTGCTCGTTTCGGTAAATTTATTGAGTACATCCCTGTTTCTGTCACATTGGGGTTCACTTCGGGGATTGCCATCACTATCGCAACCATGCAGATTAAAGATTTCTTTGGCCTGCAATTAGCACATGTACCCGAAAATTATGTCGACAAAGTTATTGCACTTGTTAACGCTTTGCCAACCTTACAATACAGCGACACCTTAATTGGTCTTGTGACCTTATTAATACTAATTTATTGGCCGAAACTTGGCCTAAAGTTACCGGGTCACTTACCTGCACTTGTCGCAGGGACTTTAGTCATGTGGGTATTATCACTATTTGATAAGCAAGTTGCTACGATTGGTTCACAATTTAGTTATTTATTACCTGATGGCACCGAAGGCAACGGTATTCCCCCGATCTTACCTCAGTTTATTCTGCCTTGGGAGCTTCCTGGCAGCGCCCCAATTAGCTGGTCAATGATAACAGCTTTAATGCCTGCGGCTTTCTCTATGGCAGTTTTAGGTGCCATTGAGTCACTGTTGTGCGCTGTTGTGCTCGACAATATGACAGGTAAAAAACACCATTCGAATGGTGAGTTGATTGGTCAAGGCTTTGGGAATATCGCCGCGCCATTTTTTGGTGGGATTACAGCAACAGCCGCAATTGCACGTTCAGCCGCTAACGTTCGTGCTGGAGCAACCTCGCCAATCTCTGCAATCATCCACTCACTGCTGGTATTGCTCACGTTACTGGTTCTAGCGCCAATGCTTTCATATCTTCCACTTGCTGCCATGTCATCTCTGTTATTAATGGTTGCTTGGAATATGAGCGCCGCACGTAAAGTTATCGACCTTATTCGTCGTGCACCTAAAGATGACATTATTGTTCTATTACTTTGTATGTCGCTGACCGTGCTATTTGATATGGTTATTGCAATTACTGTCGGTATTGTTTTGGCATCATTACTCTTTATGCGCCGTATCGCCAACATGACTCGTATCAGTGAACTACCAGAGACAGATGAAACAAAGAGTCGTTTGGTTATACGCGTTAACGGCCCTTTGTTCTTTGCTGCCGCAGAACGGATCTTTGATGAGTTAAGAGTCAAAAGCGAAGGTTACGAAACAATCGTGATGCAATGGGATGCAGTCCCTGTTCTTGATGCAGGTGGCTTAGAAGCATTCCAAAAATTTATCGATACAGTGAAAAAAGATACACACATTGTCGTGTGTGATATCCCATTCCAGCCATTAAAAACTTTAGCTCGCGCACGTGTAACACCAATTGAAGGGATATTAAGTTTCTATAACTCGATAGATAAGGCTCTTGAAGAGCTTGATTCTGAGTAAATAAAATCAGCCACTACCCAATGTTTGTGTAGTGGCTGATTGATATTTCAGGAGTAGTTACAAAATCTAGAACGCGGAGCCTTGCCCACCATGCTCAAGCAAATATTGATATAGGCTATTCATGCCTAGCCAACGATTTTCACACCATTCGGGGGCTAATAATGTCGGGCGCCGTGCACTGGCACATATGCGGTGGTAGACAATTTCAGGCGGGGTATGGCGTATCATTTCCCCTGCAATTGAGGTGTAATCGGCCAATGTAATCGGCTCTAAGCGTCCTACTTGCCAGCTTTTAGCCATAATACTGCCGTCAACAATGTGCAATGGGTGCAATTTAATACCATCTGTACCACATTCAAGAACTTTATCCAGCGTTTGCATATTCATCATGTGATCTTCGCCGGGTAAACCACAAATAAGATGCGTACACACTTTTAACCCTAACTGCCGTGCTTTACTCGCTGTTTGCTGATAAGACGTGAAACCATGTCCTCTGTTAATACGGTGTAATGTCTTATCGTGTGCGCTTTGTAAACCCAATTCCAACCATATTTCGTAGCCTTGTTCACGATAGCGACTCAATAGTGATAGCACCTCTTCAGGAACACAATCAGGACGTGTTCCAACACATAGCCCAACAATATCAGCCTGCTGAAGTGCTTCTTCATAAAGCGCTTTTAAGATACAAACTTCTGCATAGGTACTAGTATAGGCTTGGAAATAAGCGAGATAGCGATTAGCGCGAGTAATTTTAGTTACTTGCCTACGAATTTGTTCGCTAATAGATTGAGATGATTGGGCTTCATCAGAAAATGAGGCAACATTACAAAAGGTACAACCGCCGCGGCCTAAAGTACCGTCACGATTGGGGCAATTAAAACCGCCATGAAGGGTAATTTTATGAATTTTTTCACCATAACGGCGCTGGAGATCAGCGCCGAACATGGTGACAACTTGATTGAGTTGCATAGCAAAACGTGATTAACGGTTAGTATCTAACTCAGGGAAGCTTTTTACTAACTGATCAATAGCTTGAACTTGCTGTAAGAATGGCTCTAATTTATTCAATGGCAATGCTGATGGGCCATCACAACGTGCGTTATCTGGATCAGGATGAGCCTCAAGAAACAGTCCAGCTAAGCCCACTGCCATCCCTGCTCTTGCTAATTCAGCAACTTGAGCACGACGACCACCAGATGCAGCACCAAATGGGTCACGGCATTGCAATGAATGTGTAACGTCAAAAATAACTGGGCAGCCTTTAGAGGCTTGCATCATGACATTAAAACCAAGCATATCAACTACTAAATTATCATAACCAAAGTTTGCACCGCGGTCACATAGGATAATTTTATCGTTACCACCTTCAATAAACTTCTCAACAATATTACCAATTTGCCCTGGGCTAATAAATTGTGGCTTTTTAATGTTGATAACAGCATCTGTTTTAGCCATTGCTGCAACCAGATCAGTTTGGCGCGCCAGAAAAGCAGGTAATTGAATAACATCTACAACTTCAGCCACAGGTTGAGCTTGTGATGGCTCATGAACATCAGTGATAATTTTAACACCAAAGGTTTTTTTCAATTCTTGAAAGATTTTCATTCCTTCATCAAGGCCTGGGCCACGATATGAATGAATTGATGAACGGTTAGCTTTATCAAATGAAGCTTTAAATACGTAAGGAATGCCTAATTTTTGAGTCACAGTGACATAGTGCTCACACACTTTCATTGCCATATCGCGTGATTCAAGAACATTCATCCCACCAAAAAGCACAAAGGGGAGATTGTTTGCGACTTTGATATCACCAATGCTGACCATTTTCTGTTGCATGCTCTTACCTTTCATATCGAGACAGATTGCTGTCTATGCATAAATTAATGTAACACTACAGGAAGGTTATCTAATGAATATATCTGAATTTTAATCATTTCAGAAACAGGATCTTCCGGACAGTGCTCAATAAAGTAGTTCAAATCATTCAACGCAACATGATTACAATCTAAATGTGCGAGGATCAATCCGCGATCACGGATTTCGTAAGGGTCTTCCGGATCTAACGCTAATAAAGTCTCACAAACTCTTAGTGCTAGTTCCATTTTCTTTTCTTCCATTAATGATGCTTTCAGCGTGTCAAATAACTTACGGATAATCACACTGTTTTCTGCAACATCAAGCTGATCGTCATCAAGATCAGAGTAAGGATCAACCGTTCCTTTCAGCCAAAGATTCAATGTGTGCCACGATAGCGTTTCACCATTGACTGGGTTAATAAACCATTGAGAACCATCATTTTTTTGTGCAAGTAAAAGTAGCTGAGTTGGGAACACTGCGGGTTCTATAGCAATATCAAGTTTTTCGGCAATATATAAAAATATTGAACCTAAAGAGACAGGTGTGCCGCGTTTTGAAGTCAAAACCTTATCTAACCAGAGCATATCAGACAAAGCATAAATGCCATCTGCTCCACCAAAGCGCCATTGCTGATAATAAAGGGCTAACAATTGATTTATTTTGCTTTCATTATCGGCCTGTAAATCGATAACCGCTTTAGCTGCATCAACCAAGCTATCTAATTGAGCTTGGACTTGCATCAGAGGAAAATCTACTCGAATGTTTTGCGAGACCATCATAATACCTTCGCTTAAAGGTATTTTATTAAATTCAATATCTGTTATGGTTTTCATCACTCTTCCACTGCTTTATTCCACTGCCCAAGCGAAATTCTATCTCGGCCGCCATAATCTAGGCAGGTTTCAATATTACTAAACCCATATTGTTCAAACAGTTTTCGTACTGCTGCACCTTGGAGCCATCCATGCTCAACCAACAACCAACCTTGTGGTTTAAGATATCCTTTCGACTTAGAAACAATGAGATCTAAATCTGATAGACCTTGATTACCTGCCACTAATGCAGTCAAAGGTTCAAATCTTACATCACCTTGCTGTAAATGAATGTCGCTTTCATCAATATAAGGTGGATTACTGACAATCATATCAAAATGTTGATCAGAAAGAGCGCTATACCAATCACTTTGTATAAACTGAACATTATTCACAGCTAAACGCTGTTGATTTTTTTGTGCCAAAGAGACCGCTTCAGGGTTAAAATCAACGCCTACAACACTACTTTCAGGGCGTTCAGTCGCCAGTGCCAAAGTAATTGCCCCAGTCCCAGTTCCTAAATCTAAAATTCGACAAGGCTGTGCTGGCAGGCGCATTAAGGCTTGCTCAACAAGACATTCAGTATCAGGACGAGGGATCAACGTCGCAGGTGAAACAAATAATGGTAATGACCAAAACTCACGTTCTCCAATGATATAGGCAATGGGCTCACCTTGCTCTCGACGTTGCAACAAAACTTCTAAATCATCCTGCTCTGTGAGTTTTAGCTCTGTCTCAGCAAATGCAAAAATAAACGTTCGCGTTTGCCCTGTAACATGTTGCAATAAGATCTCTGCATCTCTTTTTGCACTGTCACTATTTGACAACCTAGCAACAGCTAGGCTTACCCATTCACCGTATTGCATTAGTCTTGCTCAGACAATGCAGAGAGTTGGTCAGCTTGATATTCGTTAATAATTGGCTGAATTAACGTATCTAATTTCCCTTCCATCACTTCATCCAAGCGGTACAAAGTTAGGTTAATTCGATGGTCGGTTACCCTACCTTGTGGGAAGTTATAAGTACGAATACGGTCAGAACGATCACCTGAACCTAGTAAGTTACGGCGCTCAGAAGCTTCCGCAGCTTGGCGTTTGTCCATTTCAGCTTGGCGAATACGTGCACCCAACACAGACATCGCTTTCGCTTTGTTTTTGTGTTGTGAACGTTCATCTTGACACTCAACCACAATACCGGTTGGAAGGTGAGTAATACGAATCGCTGAGTCGGTGGTGTTAACGTGCTGCCCACCGGCGCCCGAGGAACGGAAAGTATCAATACGTAAATCAGCAGGGCTAATTTCTGGCAATTCAGCCTCAGGTAATTCAGGAAGGATTGCAACTGTACATGCTGAAGTATGAATACGCCCTTGCGATTCAGTTTCAGGTACACGTTGAACACGATGACCACCTGATTCAAATTTCAGGCGCCCATAAACACTTTCACCGGATATTTTTGCGATAACTTCTTTATAACCGCCATGTTCACCATCACTAGTGCTCATTAGCTCAACACGCCAACGATTTGCTTCCGCAAAACGGCTGTACATACGGAATAGATCTCCCGCAAAAATAGCGGCTTCATCACCACCAGCACCCGCACGGATCTCAAGGAAACAGTTGTATTCGTCATCAGGGTCTTTTGGCAATAATAGTAATTGTAACTGCTGCTCTAGCTCTTCATTGCGCGTTTTTGCATCTTTAAGCTCTTCTTGAGCCATTTCTTTCATTTCAGGATCATCTAGCATCATTTCAGCTGTTTCGATATCGTCCTGAACAGTCCGCCATGCTGTAAAACATTTTGCGACATCAGTCAGTTGAGCATACTCTTTTGATAAGGCACGAAAGCGCGCCTGATCAGCAATCACACCTGCATCAGCGAGGTGTGCTTGAATTTCTTCATAGCGTTCCTGTAATGCTTCCAGTTTTGCGACAATAGAAGGCTTCATTCGTTATATCAGACCTATGATTAAAATGTGGTTATTGGTGGTTCAGCCCTAAGCTGTCCCTAAGTAAATTCAGACGTTCCACATCACCATCTCCAGCGGCTTGCTGTAGCGATTTTGTTGGTGCATGGATCAAGCGATTGGTCAACTGTTGGGTAAGTTGCGTGATAACTTGTTCAGGATCGGCACCCTGACTAATAGCCGCAAGTGCTTTTTCTGTCATACCCGCGCGGATTGCCTCTGCTTGCGCTCTGTAATCGCGAATTGTAGACACTGCTGCTTGCGAGCGCAACCAATCCATGAAATGGCTGCTTTCTTGTTCAACAATAAATTCAGCTTCCACTGCGGCAGCTTTGCGCTGTGCAAGGTTTTGCTGAATAATAGATTCGAGATCGTCAACAGTGTACAAGTAAACATCTCTTAATTTTTCGACATCTTGCTCGATATCACGAGGAACGGCAATATCGATTAATAACATTGGTTTATTACGGCGTACTTTCATTGCTCGCTCTACCATCCCCTTACCAATGATAGGTAATGGGCTAGCCGTTGAGCTGATCACGATATCCGCTTGCGCTAAACGCGTGTCAATCTCAGAGAGAGTGATCACTTCTGCGTTAACTTCACTCGCTAATAATTGAGCTCGTTCGCGCGTCCGATTAGCAATCATCATTCGTTGTACACCATGCTCACGTAAATGGCGGGCAACCAATTCAATCGTTTCCCCAGCACCAACCAGTAATATATTCAAATGCTTAAGCGATTCAAAGATTTGCCTTGCAAGTGTACACGCGGCAAAAGCTACAGAAACTGCGTTAGCCCCAATCTCTGTCTCCGTACGAACTCGTTTAGCAACAGAAAATGATTTTTGAAATAAACGCTCTAACTCGCTAGAGAGTGAGTGGTTATCTTGAGAAAGTGCGAATGCTTTTTTTACTTGGCCAAGAATTTGCGGCTCGCCAAGTACTAATGAATCTAACCCACTAGCAACTCGCATTAAATGACTTACTGCTTGGTCGCCCTCATGCCAATATAGGCTAGGCTTTAGATCTTTATCAGTAATATTGTGAAATTCACATAACCACTGAATAAGCTGCTCTTGCGCTTGTTCTTGCGATTCAAGGCTCAGATACAACTCTGTTCTATTACATGTCGACAGCACAACGCCACCGCTAACTTGGGGCTGCTGTAATAGCTGCTCAAGTGCATGGTCTATTTTTTCTGGCCCAAAAGTGACCCGCTCACGCAAAGCCACTGGTGCCGTTTTATGATTAATGCCTAGGGCTAATAGGGTCATTGTGCTTAACTACATTGCTCACATTGCTAATTATTTATTCAACAGCAGCCATACTGCTGTGGTTTGTTTACCTGCTATTGTAGATGATCCGAGCCGCGCTTTCTACGCCCTACCCATAATGAAAAGCATTAAAGATGATCAATACCAAATTTTAGCGTAAAAAACTGATGATAGTTTTATCAGATACAATACTGTTATGTATGAAAAGTTTACATCGCGTTAGCGACAAATGTACCCTTTATTTTATTATATATAGTAAGGCATTCCCTATATCAATAATAGGTATTTGAAATACAATTATTTGGCACATGGCGTAAACCATTGTCATGGTTAATTGTATAGATAGGCAAATCAACTGCAATCTGATTGATAATTTAGCTTTTTTCACGCACTATTTTATTCATTTTGAGCCGTTTTCGCTTTCATTATTTTGTTGATGATATTTTCTTCATCAACAATAACAGGTTACACTTTGGTTTGTGCCTCCATTTTGTTTGATATGGTCACTATTTTATTTTTCACTAAATGATTTTTGAGAGTCGCTATGCAACTGTTCACTACTTGGTCTACTCTTCCCTCTACTCGCAAACGAGGCTTTTGGCGTTTATTGCCACTGTCGTGCTTGTTGCTCACCGCATGTGTTGCAAATAAACAAACCACGACAGGGACTAGCTCAGCATCCGACCCTCAATGGAATACACATTTACAAGAACTGAACGCCCTGCGCGATTACCAAACACGAGGCTCTTTTGTCTATAACGGTGGCGAAACTAAAACTTACGCTAAATTTTTCTGGCAGCAATATACCCCTGAAAAATACCGTTTATTGTTGACTAACCCATTGGGGAGCCGTGAGTTAGAGTTGACCGTTGAACCTGATTTAGCTCGTCTTACTACTAAAGATGGACAAACTCACATGAGTGATGTGCCTTCAGAGTTGATTTACCAACTCACTGGAATGGAAATCCCTCTTGATGATCTCACAGCATGGCTCACCGGTTCACCAGGGCGAGCAACAGAGTTTGAACTTGATGAAAACCATTTACTTAAATCAGTCACGTTCCAACAAAATGGTGAAACATGGCAGCTCAACTACCTTTCTTATGATAAAAGTACCACGCCAATGCTGCCAAGCAACCTTGAACTTCGCCAAGGGTCACGGTTGATTAAACTCAAAATGGATAGTTGGACGTTACAAAAATGACTTTGACATGGCCTTCGCCCGCAAAATTAAACCTGTTCCTTTATATTACTGGTCGTAGACCTGACGGATATCACGAGCTACAAACGCTATTTCAGTTTCTGGATTATGGTGATGAAATTACCATTGAAACCCGAGCAGATGACCAGATCAATTTACTGACGCATATGGAAGGCGTTGAACTCGAAAAAAACCTAATTGTCAGGGCAGCTAAATTACTACAACACTACTGCCGCAAGGTACTTAACCATACTCAGCCGCTCGGCGCAGATATTGCGATTAATAAAATTTTGCCTATGGGTGGTGGTATTGGCGGCGGTTCCTCGAATGCAGCCACTATTTTAGTGGCACTAAACGCACATTGGGGCACCCAAATTTCTGATGAGGTATTAGCAGAATTAGGAAAAAGTTTAGGTGCTGATGTCCCTGTCTTTGTTCGTGGTCATGCTGCTTTTGCTGAAGGGATTGGTGAAATTTTGACGGCTGCGTCGCCTAAAGAGAAATGGTATTTGGTTGCTCATCCAGGAATTGAAATCTCAACTCCGATGATCTTCACAGATCCGCAATTAAATAGAAATTCTCCAAAACGCTCACTAGCCGCATTATTACTGGCTCCGTACGCAAATGATTGCGAAACAATTGCAAGAAAACGTTTTCGTGAGGTTGAACAGCTCGTTTCTTGGCTGTTACAATATGCTCCGTCTCGCCTAACAGGAACAGGTGCGTGTGTTTTTTCTGAATTTGAAACGCAGGCCGCTGCCTTGCAGGTGTTAAATAAAGCCCCATCGTGGGTGCAAGGTTTCGTCGCTCAAGGGGTGAACGAATCGCCATTGCACAGATTCCGCGCTGGGATAACCCGTGTATTGCACCAATAATCACGATTTAATCGTTTTTTATTGGTCAACAATATCTCTCTGGACGCAAGCCTGAGGTTTTTCTCGTGCCCGATATGAAGCTTTTTGCTGGTAACGCTACACCGGAACTAGCACAACGTGTTGCTAACCGCCTTTACACTAATCTTGGAGACGCGGCTGTTGGTCGTTTTAGCGACGGCGAAGTCAGTGTTCAAATTAATGAAAATGTTCGCGGTGGTGATATCTTTATCATCCAGTCAACCTGTGCACCAACCAATGATAACCTGATGGAACTGGTTGTTATGGTCGATGCGCTGCGCCGTGCATCTGCTGGTCGTATTACCGCTGTTATTCCTTACTTCGGTTATGCAAGACAGGATCGTCGCGTACGTTCTGCCCGTGTACCAATCACCGCTAAAGTTGTTGCCGATTTTCTGTCCAGTGTCGGTGTTGACCGTGTTCTCACTGTTGACCTACACGCAGAGCAGATCCAGGGCTTCTTTGATGTTCCTGTTGATAACGTATTCGGTAGCCCTATCCTTCTGGAAGACATGTTGCAGAAAGACTTGGAAAACCCAATCGTTGTATCTCCAGACATCGGCGGCGTCGTACGTGCTAGAGCAATCGCGAAACTGCTGAATGACACGGATATGGCTATCATCGACAAACGTCGCCCACGCGCAAACGTTTCTCAAGTGATGCACATCATCGGTGACGTTTCTGGTCGTGACTGTATTTTAGTCGACGATATGATAGATACTGGTGGCACACTGTGTAAAGCGGCTGAAGCACTGAAAGAGCGTGGAGCTAAACGCGTGTTCGCATACGCAACCCACCCTATTTTCTCTGGTAATGCCGTAGACAACATCAAAAATTCAGTGATTGATGAAGTCATTGTTTGTGACACAATTCCTCTTTCTCCTGAAATCAAGGCATTGAACAAAGTTCGTACCCTGACACTTTCAGGTATGCTGGCAGAAGCGATTCGCCGCATTAGTAATGAAGAGTCAATTTCTGCGATGTTCGAGCACTAAGAATGACTAACGGGGTATCACTACCCCGTTTTTCTATCTATGTGTTTTTGAATTTCAAGAAATATCACAACATTTAAGTAGCGCCCCTACCGTTGTTCATCAACCGTAGGGGCTTTATTTATTGCCTGTTTTGTACTCATCATACTTCAAGTTGCAGCGGTGTTGACGACTTGCAACTCTGATTATTTAGGATATATATTTTTTGACACAAATAGTAAAGGTGCTGAAATCAGCACCCCTACAACATCTTTATTGGCTCACTTATATCAATCGCAAATTACCGAGTTACCATCTCCATGATTATGGATAACGGTGATTATCATGCTTTGAATCATGATAATGTTTTATTAACCAATAGCGATCTGCAACTTTATCTCTGCCACCAACTCTTGCACCGGCAAGCCAAATCATCGCACCAACAAAGATACCAAATAATGACCCCATCGTGACCATATCTGGCAAGTTAAGACTAAAGACATGAGATGATAGATTAATTGCTATACTCCCAATCATCGCAATTAGCCCCAATACCATCAAAATATTACCTACCAAGACAGCCGTTTTACGTTTCATATCTACCTCCTATGCCAGTAGACTGATATGCAAAGCAAGTGTTAAATATTCGGAAAATATATATCTTTATGGTTTCATTATAGTGCAATAAGTAAAATTATTTGCGATGGCTATCACAGGGTGAGACTTTTTCTATTATTTCTGCGCAAAAGATGCTTTTATTTAAAAGATTAATTCCGAATTATTTCCTTCGCAACTAAATACCCCTATTGTAACTCTGATTTCAGTTTTGCACATTGAACCCTTCACAGGGTAAACTAGGGATAATTTTTGACTTAACTGACAGTGAATTCTTAGCCGTGAGCAAAATAAAATTAATTGTTGGCCTTGCCAACCCTGGGGCTGAGTATGCCCAAACACGTCATAATGCAGGTGCATGGTATGTTGATTTACTGGCTGATCGCCATAACCAGCCACTAAAAGAAGAAGCTAAATTTTTTGGCTATACTGCACGTATTAACCTTAATGGCAATGATGTTCGGTTATTAGTGCCAACCACTTTTATGAATCTAAGCGGTAAATCTGTATCAGCCATCGCCAATTTTTATCGTATCAACCCCGATGAAATTTTAGTCGCTCATGATGAATTAGATTTACCACCTGGTGTCGCTAAAATGAAACTAGGTGGTAGTAATGGCGGTCACAACGGTCTGAAAGATATTCAAAGCAAATTTAGCAATAACCCTAACTTTTATCGCTTACGTATTGGTATTGGTCATCCAGGTGATAGAAATAAAGTGGTTGGCTTTGTTCTTGGTAAACCACCGGTTTCAGAGCAAAAGTTAATTGATGAAGCTATCGATGAATCATTGAGATGTACTGATATTCTACTCAATGATGGGATAGAAAAAGCAATGAACCGCCTACATAGCTTTAAAGCCACCGCTTAATTAGAGACATAAAAAAGAGTTCATTTCGTTAAAATCAACTTTTTGTGTATAATCAGCGCCAATTTTCTAACATTCAGGGCAGCACTCGCCTGCCCCTTGCGATTTTAAGGTGAGAATCATATGGGTTTTAAATGCGGTATCGTTGGTCTGCCTAACGTGGGTAAATCCACACTGTTTAATGCATTGACCAAAGCCGGCATCGAAGCAGCCAACTTCCCTTTCTGTACTATTGAGCCGAATACGGGTGTTGTGCCAATGCCAGACCCACGTCTTGATCAGTTAGCTGAAATTGTTAAACCACAACGTATTTTACCGACTACAATGGAATTTGTTGACATTGCGGGTTTGGTTAAAGGTGCATCTAAAGGTGAAGGTCTAGGTAACCAATTTCTGACTAACATCCGTGAAACTGAAGCCATTGGTCATGTTGTACGTTGCTTTGAAAATGACAATATTATTCACGTTGCAGGCCAAGTAAACCCAGCTGAAGATATCGAAGTGATCAACACTGAACTGGCACTGGCTGACCTTGATACTTGTGAGCGTGCTATTCATCGTGTCCAAAAGCGTGCTAAAGGTGGCGATAAAGACGCTAAAGCTGAGCTAGAAGCCTTAGAAAAATGCTTACCACACCTTGAGCAAGCAGGTATGCTGCGTACTCTCGACCTCAGTACCGAAGAGAAAGCAGCGATCCGTTATTTGAGTTTCCTGACGCTCAAACCAACCATGTACATTGCGAACGTCAATGAAGATGGCTTCGAAAACAACCCATTCTTAGACATGGTGTATAAAATTGCAGAGGCGGAAGGTTCTGTCGTGGTTCCAGTTTGTGCGGCTATCGAATCAGATATCGCAGAGCTAGATGATGAAGAACGTGATGAGTTTATGGCTGATTTAGGCATCGAAGAGCCTGGTTTAAATCGTGTTATCCGTGCTGGTTATGAACTGCTTAACTTACAAACCTATTTCACCGCAGGTGTGAAAGAAGTTCGTGCATGGACTATCCCTGTTGGTGCAACAGCACCACAAGCAGCAGGTAAAATTCACACTGATTTTGAGAAAGGCTTTATCCGTGCTCAAACTATCGCATTTGATGATTTTATCAAATACCGTGGTGAGCAAGGTGCGAAAGAAGCAGGAAAAATGCGCGCTGAAGGTAAAGACTATATTGTTCAAGATGGTGATGTACTTAACTTCTTGTTTAATGTGTAAGCCTACACTTAAGTCTCATACTGTTTCATAAAGTATCAATCCATAAAAAAATAGCATAAAATTCATAACATTAACTGGGTTTTATGCTGTTTTTTGTCTCATTAATTTTCATAAAAGCTCGTGACCAAATGAGTAGAATAGTGGAAGCTACAAACAGATCAATTTACGTGATTTTGCCTACTGTGACAGTGGAATGATACCTTGGCTATTAATAGTAGAACTAGCCTGTTAAAAAAACAATCGCTGGGCGAGCTAGTGTGTGAGCGAATGGCTGCATTTCCCGCGAGTGGTGAAACCAATAGCCAACTAGAACAGCCAGAAACCGCAATTGTTCGGTAGAACAATACTTTGCCAGTGAAGCTATTTCCATTGATAGAACTGATGGGCTTAGTATGTCGTTCACTGACTGGCGTTTCAATCTGCGCTCCTCCAACACTGAGCCGTTGGTACGCTTAAATGTCGAATCACGTGGTGATATTCCTTTAATGGAGAAAAATACCCGTTTGCTCTTAGAACTACTGAGAAATTAAATTATTTTCTTGTGGCATATTTTATCTCTATTTTGCTACAAAATAGCGTATGGTTATAGCTCATATAACGATACGCATTCATCAATGATTTAGTAATAATACAGTTCAATCGTTGAAAAACCATCAAGGTGTAATGGTGACGTTAAATCCAAATCTTGCTTCTGAGTAATATAGGCTTGAATAATTAATAGCCCTTCTAGCTGCTTAAATGGGTTGTGAATAAAAGATCTTATTAGAGCTAACAAGATCTTTTATTTATTATTTTTCTTTTATGGTTTAAATATTAATTATGGTTGTGAAATAATTAATGACGCATTTGCGTGAAAATCACCTTCTTGTAAATCACTTGGCCCTGGGTTCGGTGTTTTTACTAGAGTAAACGTGACTGTGTCGCGTCCCATCCCATTACGTAAATTAGAATTAAATCCTTCAAAAGGCGCAACTACCTGCCCTTCGTGATACATTTCAACCCCTAAGCCAGGCGTTGTTGTTGAAAACGCCGTATCAGAAAAAGACGCTGTATCCGCACTCAACGAAACTTTTATATTTTGATTTACTGACGTATCATCGCAATCATATTCCAATTCTTTTTCTATTTGATAACGAGTTTCTGTACCTACAGTTGATATGGCTGTTTTACTGACTTCTCCAAAATCCACATCAATAAGCTGATCATCGTTAATAACACAACTACCGGTTGCTAATATAGCTCTATTTGCGGCAATAAAAGTCCATGAATAATATGAATCAGTTTCACGAGGCTCGCTATATTTAAATAAATCGAGTTTCATTAGAACATCTCCTCTCTCGATAACTAAGTATGGACCTACGGGATCGGGAGTTTTAAAAAACATATCAATATCAACTGGATGATAGTTACCATCTACTAACTCAAATATATTGATCTTTGATAGATTATTAACAAGATACCGTGAATCATTAACATATACCCCCCCGGAAAAACCTTGGGCCCTTAAAGACCCACCTAAGTGAATACCAAGTCTCACTATCTCTAGATAATCTATATAACTACCTGGCAACTCATTACGGCAATCAATATATTCGCCTACATTGGAAAAAATATTCTCAGACCCTGTAATATTAGAATCAATAGGAACCTCTATTATTTGTTCACCATCTTTAAATGTTTCTCCTGTATATTTATTTAAGCAAATATAAGAATATGAACTACTAGAAAATAAAAACAAAAATGCAACAAGTAATTTATTCATAACAACCCCTGTACTAATCATAATTTAAAATAAAAACAGCAGTTGCTTTAAATGTCCCTAAGCCTATTGTTTTGTTTTTTATGGCATCAAGTTCGGCTTCAACATAGCCTTGAAAATTTAAGGTATTGCTGCCATTTTCTAATAAATATAACGGTGTCTCACTGTTAATTGGGATTAGTTTCCCTGCACTATCTAAAATACCCACTCCAACACGAGTAGCTACGCTATCAGCATCTAGAGCTAGAAGCCCCGGCAAAGTAGCGTGCTCAGTCCCTATAAAACCAACTCTTACCCCTTCACCAATTCCTACTTCACAATCAATGAGGTGAATACTAAAAGGCTCTGGATGAGTGCGTGTATTGATATATAAGTACTTATCCACAATCGTATCAAAATCCACTTCAATTTCTTCATCACCGGGCATCAAAGTGCAAGGCTCTGCGATTAACGTACCGTGCACATAGACATCGCCAGAAGCATAACTTGTCGGTGCATAACTCCCACTTATAACAAAAAAAAGAAAACCTATTCCTATTGATAAATAATATGAAGAAAGCGCTTTCATCGTTAATACTCCTCCTGAGTGATAAGAGTTAGTCATACATCAACTCAAAAGAAATCAAGGCACGGTAAGCGCCTGCTTGTAAGTCGCTGGCAATCCGCACTGGCGTAATAAAAAAGCTTAAACTGTCTTGCCCCGGCGATAACAAACGTGGAAAGCTGCTT
>NZ_JBYVYL010000014.1:0-37750 GCF_058148425.1 Providencia sp. 6390 | reverse complement strand
CATTTTTTTATTCAACTGCTGCATTACACAGCAAAAGTGGTGTTTATACAGAGTTATACACAAAGTTACCCACAATCATAAAAATAATTGAAATATATCGCGCATTACGCAAACGTTTGCGTTACAATTAGCGTGAAAATTCATCGTTGATTTTATTTTTATGCTCTGAAATTGTAGTGCCTTCTTCTTTATCTACGACTATTTTGATGCGATCACACAGCGGCAATAAAATAGGTATATAAGAAGAAACTTTATTATTTAAACTCACAGTTACGGCTTTATGGCTTTCAATATCCAAGGGATCTATCTCATGCAACAGCTTCGTCCAATTCGTCGTGCCCTGCTAAGTGTTTCTGATAAAACAGGTGTTGTTGAATTCGCTAAGGCGCTTTCTCAACGAGGTGTTGAACTGCTCTCTACGGGGGGAACAGCAAAACTGCTCGCCGAATCAGGCTTGAAAGTCACTGAAGTTTCAGATTATACAGGCTTCCCTGAAATGATGGATGGTCGGGTCAAAACACTACACCCAAAAGTACATGGTGGGATCCTGGGTCGTCGTGGTACTGATGATGAAATCATGCAACAGCATGATATAAAGCCCATTGATATGGTTGTCGTTAACCTATATCCATTTGCCCAAACTGTTGCAAAACCTAACTGCACATTAGAAGATGCCGTTGAAAACATTGATATTGGTGGGCCAACAATGGTTCGCTCTGCGGCAAAAAATCATAAAGATGTCACCATTGTCGTGAATAGCAATGACTATGAAAAAGTCATTGAAGAACTTGATAATCATAATAATTCATTAAGTTGGTCTACGCGTTTTGATCTCGCTATCAAAGCTTTTGAGCATACTGCAGCTTACGACAGCATGATTGCCAACTATTTCGGCGAGTTGGTTACACCATACCATGGTGATACCACTCAGCCATCAGGTCGTTTCCCTCGCACGCTAAATTTAAATTTTATTAAAAAGCAAGACATGCGTTATGGTGAAAATAGCCATCAAGATGCCGCATTTTATATAGAAGAAAATCCAAAAGAAGCCTCTATCGCTACTGCAACACAAATTCAAGGTAAAGCCTTATCTTATAATAATATTGCTGATACCGATGCCGCTTTAGAATGTGTGAAATCCTTTGAAGATCCAGCCTGTGTGATCGTGAAACATGCCAACCCATGCGGTGTTGCTATTGGTAATAACATTCATGCTGCGTATGACCGTGCGTTTAAAACGGATCCAACTTCAGCATTTGGTGGCATCATTGCATTTAACCGTATGCTTGATAAAGCAACTGCGGAAGCCATTATTGAACGCCAATTCGTTGAAGTGATTATTGCACCAACCGTTGCTACTGATGCACTTTCTATATTAGCCACTAAACAAAATGTCAGAGTCCTCACCTGTGGTGAGTGGGATAAGCCAGTCGCAGGATTAGATTTCAAACGGGTTAATGGTGGTTTATTAGTACAAGATCGTGATTTAGGTATGGTCGAACAAGATGATTTACGTGTCGTCACTAAACGCCAACCGACTGAACGTGAATTTAAGGATGCGCTGTTCTGCTGGAAAGTCGCTAAATTCGTTAAATCGAACGCGATTGTTTACGCTAAAAACGATATGACGATTGGTATCGGTGCAGGGCAAATGAGCCGCGTATATTCTGCTAAAATTGCGGGGATCAAGGCTGCTGATGAAGGTTTAGAAGTTGCAGGTTGTGCAATGGCATCAGATGCATTCTTCCCATTCCGCGATGGAATTGATGCGGCGGCAGCTGTTGGTGTCACTTGTGTGATCCAGCCAGGTGGTTCAATCCGTGATAATGAAGTTATTGACGCCGCTAACGAACACGGCATTGCAATGATTTTCACTAATATGCGTCATTTCCGCCATTAATAATTTGGAGTTTAAGTATGAATATTTTGATTATTGGTGGCGGTGGCCGTGAACACGCCTTAGCATGGAAAGCCGCTCAATCACCATTAGCAAACAAAGTCTATGTTGCCCCAGGCAATGCAGGAACCGCTTTAGAACCCGCTCTTGAGAATGTTGATATTGCAGCAACTGATATCAATGGCTTACTGCAATTTGCTAAAGATAAACAAATTGGTTTAACCATCGTTGGCCCTGAAGCGCCCTTAGTGATTGGTATTGTTGATGCATTCCAGCAAGCTGGGTTAACCATTTTTGGTCCAACTCAAGGCGCAGCGCAGCTAGAAGGTTCTAAAGCATTTACTAAAGATTTTCTCGCTCGCCATAAAATACCAACCGCTGATTACCAAAATTTCACTGAAGTTGAACCAGCGCTAGCTTATTTAGATAAAGTCGGAGCACCGATTGTCATCAAAGCTGATGGCCTTGCTGCTGGTAAAGGCGTTATCGTTGCGATGACATTAACTGAAGCCAAAGATGCAGTAAAAGATATGCTTGCGGGCAATGCCTTTGGCGATGCAGGGCATCGTATCGTTATTGAGGAGTTCCTTGATGGTGAAGAAGCAAGTTTTATTGTCATGGTTGATGGCGAAAATGTCATTCCGATGGCTACTAGCCAAGATCATAAGCGTGTAGGTGATGGTGATACTGGTCTTAATACAGGTGGTATGGGAGCATACTCACCAGCACCTGTTGTTACTGATGAGATCCACCAGCGTGTTATGGAGCAAGTCATTTATCCAACCGTTAAAGGAATGGATGCAGAAGGCCACCGCTATCAAGGTTTCCTTTATGCGGGCCTTATGATTGATAAATCAGGTAATCCAAAGGTTATTGAGTTTAACTGCCGTTTTGGTGATCCTGAAACTCAACCAATCATGATGCGCCTTCAATCTGATCTCGTTGAATTATGTCTTGCTGGTGCCAAAGGTGAACTAGCGGGTAAAGACTCATCATGGGATGAACGTCCTGCATTAGGTATTGTTATTGCTGCGGGCGGTTACCCTGGCGACTATCACAATGGTGATGTGATCCATGGTTTACCCACTGAAGAAGCCGCTGATAGTAAAGTATTCCATGCGGGCACAAAGCTGCAAGATGGTGATGTCACCACAGCCGGCGGTCGTGTACTTTGTGTCACCGCTCTTGGCAATGATATTGCACAAGCACAGCAAAAAGCTTACCAAGCCGCAGCTAATATCCATTGGGATGGTAGTTTCTACCGTAAAGATATTGGTTATCGTGCCATTGCACGTTTGAAATAACGACCATAAAAAATTAAGCACGCATAACGCATACTAAGCTGATAAAAAGGTTTCAACAAAACCGCTTTATCAGCTTTTTTATTGTATTTTTCAGTTGGTTTTGTTTTTTAACTAACAGGCAAAAGCTCTAAGTATTTCGTAGCCTAACTAGGCGGCAAAGTAACTTATCCCTAGGAGCATAGATAACTATGTGACTAGGGTGAGTTGCTGAAGACAACAACGTTAGGATGCGAAAGACGACGAGCGGTGAGGTTATAACGAATCTTTATTAGGTTGCCAGCGGCAAAAATCCGTATCAGCTACCATTAAAAGCTGATTGCCTTCTGGTGACTCCAACCACGCAATATTCAATTGCTTATGCCAAACTTTAGCTCGACTCTCCAGCCAGTTCTGTGCATATGGCTCAAACTCAACTTTTTTGCTATCACCCTCACAAGTCACAACTTGGTTTTGTGACCAACGGCCCTGATAAAGTTGTACACCACCGACGACTAAGGCGGTATTAATATCTAGAATGCGTTTAGCTTCAAACTGCCAGCGAATAATTTCATCTTGTGAAAGTGCGGTTTTTTGTTCTTTTTCGACTCGCTGCATGAAGATGACATCCTCATTTTTATCGAATCGCAGTTGTTCCATGATTTGCTGTTGACCTGAGTTTAGGATTTGGCTACGAATTTGCCAAAGCTGGCCTGAACGGTATTCAAAGAAATTCACTGAGGTATCAGTGCCTTTATAGGGGCTATACACCACCATAAGCACTTGGGGATTATCTTTAGCATCATTAAGGCGCCACATGCGGATCACGCCATCATCGGCAATAAACCCACTTGCGCTAAATTCAGGAAATTGCGAACGAGAAGAGCAGGCGCTGAGCATTGAGAGAACTCCCAATACCAGCAGCCCTTTTCGAATAAACAAAAGGGGTGATTTGTTACCCCTATTGATGATCCTTGTTTGCAACTTTATTATTTTACCGCTTCTTTCAGTGCTTTACCGGCAGTGAAGGCAGGAACGTTAGTTGCTGGGATAGTAATTTCTTTACCCGTTTGTGGGTTGCGACCAGCACGCTCTGCACGATGGCTGACTTTGAAAGTACCGAAACCGACCAGTTGTACTGCATCGCCTTCTTTCAACGCTGATGAAATAGCATTCAGAGTTGATTCTAATGCTGCTTTAGCCTGTACTTTAGTCAGGTCTGCTGATTCTGCGATAGCATCAACTAATTCAGTCTTATTCATAAATTATCCTTACACAGTGTGTTTATCGTTTGCTAAGCATCGAGTGCGTCGGATATGCCAAATTGACACCCCTGATACACGCACCGATAGCCACTTCTCTTCTCGCCCCTAAATGTAGACTAGTCTAGGGGCAAATGTGAAGTCTTAGTCATCAGCATTACTGCGCTAAGTCACGTTTTAATCATTGAAAACGTCAATTTAGCTTACTGTAATACCAATATTGCTGACCCCCGCCTCACGGAGGTCAGATTTTAATCCTTTAATTAACTCTAAGTCTCGCTCTTCACAGGCTGCCAGTAAACGGAAAATTTCCCACTGGATATCCCATTCTTCCTCAATTGAGGACAATTCTTTCAGTTCTTGCTCTGACATTTCCTTACCGGCTTGCGTCATTTCGAGCATTGCTACGGTACGAATTGACGCTTCACTGACTGCAATAGCATGACTGAGCGTTTCACCACTCAGTTTTGAGTGAATCACTTCACCTAAAGCAATACAAGCATCAATAGCAGGATAAACGCCATAAATATCGAAATCATCTGCTGAAGGTATAATTTCTTCCAATTTCTCTAACTGGCTATCGAAATTAACTTTGCTATCTTTTACAACCAATGTTTCCCAAACCAGATCAAGAATTGATCGGAAAGCCTTCGCATCAGCGAAACCACTTTGCAGACAAAACATTTGATAGTTGGGATACATTCTTTCGCACAAGCATGCCATAAAAGTGACATGTTGCCAGCTTTCTAATTTTTCCAACCTCAAATGAATGGGATTTCTCAACATAATTTCAGACTCATCAATCTCAATACTTCGCAGTTTACCTGAAAAACTGCTAATGCCACATATTTTGCTGATAATTAGCTGTATTTCTCATTCATTCGCTCAAAAAATGGTCGATTAGAGGCTATTCCATCGGCAAATCGTGTTGGCTCAGGTAGTCGGTAGCCTTTTAAACAACGTTCAACCCACTTAAGAGAAGAGTCAAAGCTCACTTTATAGCCTGGGGAAATGAACAAAGGGTTACAACGTTTTTTACTTTTAAGCACCCAGCCAATTTGTTCGTCACCGTGAGTTAATGACTGAAAACTACCTTGTTCTTCACCTACAGAAGCGTATTCACCATACAATCGGCTCTTGGCTACCCCAATTGTCGGAACATTTACCTGTAAACCAAAATGAGAAGCTACGCCAAAACGCCTTGGATGAGCGATGCCTTGACCATCAACTAACACGAGATCCGGTTTTTGCTGTACTTGTTGCCAAGCCGCCATCAGCCCCGGGACTTCACGAAAAGATAATAGCCCCGGTATATAGGGTAATGTTGTTGGCACCCGTGCTATCTGATACTCCACCAACTGCAAATCAGGCCACGACAATACCGCAATCACGGCTCGCGTGATCGTTCCTTGCTGCTCAAACCCAACATCGGCACCGCCAATAAAGGCAGGCTGAATATGGCTGTCATCTAAAATTATCAGTTGTGCTTGTTCGGCTTGCTGTTGCCGTAATCCCTGAGTATCTATAGCCATTGAGAATACAACACTTAATATGCTTAAAGATTAATGATAGAAGATAACAGCGTACTTACAAGGAGCAGCACGCTGTTGAAAAAAACCGATCAATGACTCATTGATGGTATTGGCGAGAAAAACGGTGTACGGCATCAACAAATGCACCTGCATGCTCAGGTGGAACATCTTGATGAATACCATGGCCTAAATTAAATACATGCCCATTGCCATGGCCAAAGCCCGCTAATATATTTTGCACTTCCTCTTCAATACGTGGTGTTGGTGCATAGAGCATAGAGGGGTCCATATTACCTTGTAGAGCAACTTTATCCCCTACTCTACGCCGTGCATCAGCAATTTCAGTTGTCCAATCAAGACCCAATGCATCACACCCTGTCGCAGCCATTTCTTCTAACCACTGGCCTCCACCTTTAGTAAACAAAGTGACAGGTACACGGCGTCCTTCGTTTTCACGCACTAAGCCATTGATGATTTTATGCATATAATTAAGAGAGAATTGAAGATAATCACGCTTAGTGAGCACGCCCCCCCAAGTATCAAAAATCATCACCGACTGTGCGCCAGCACGGATTTGTGCATTCAAGTACAAAATCACACTATCTGCAAGCTTATCAAGCAGAAGATGTAGCGCATTCGGGTCTTCATACATCATTTTTTTAATTTTAGTGAATGCTTTACTGCTCCCACCTTCAACCATATAAGTCGCTAGTGTCCATGGGCTACCTGAAAACCCAATTAAAGGAACATCACCATTCAGTGCCTTGCGGATAGCTCTCACGGCATCCATCACATATCCCAACTCCATTTCAGGATCAGGAACAGGAAGTTTTTTGATATCATCGAGACTGGTTATTGGTTTCTCAAAGCGGGGGCCTTCTCCTGTTTCGAAATACAACCCTAACCCCATCGCGTCAGGGATAGTTAAAATATCTGAAAACAAAATAGCTGCGTCTAATGGAAAACGACGTAATGGCTGAAGAGTCACTTCACATGCAAGCTCAGTGTTTTTGCATAGAGCAATAAAATCACCGGCCTGTGCACGAGTTGCTTTGTACTCTGGTAGATAACGCCCAGCTTGACGCATCATCCATACAGGCGTGGTATCTACAGGCTGACGCAACAAGGCGCGTAGATAGCGATCATTTTTCAACTCAGTCATTATTTACTCCATTATAATCAGTGGCCGCCGCAAATGGCTAAGAATGGCAATTGTAACATGTTAAGTATAACAATATCAGCGCTTAAGCAAATTGGGATCTTAGTAGTCCTCTTGACGGCACAGTGCAACCGTATCCTCAATCAAACGTCTTGCTATCGTGTCACTGGGTGGGATCTTGGGTAGATCATTGTAGTGATACCATGCTGCATTTAATAGCTCATTGGGATCGACTTTAATTTCACCGCTCTCATAATCAGCTAAAAAACCCATCATTAGCGAGTGAGGGAAAGGCCAAGGCTGGGAGGATACATAACGAATATTATTAATTTTAATACTGCTTTCTTCCATAACTTCACGAGCAACTGCCTCTTCAAGCGTTTCACCAACCTCAACAAAACCTGCCAATACGGTAAAAAGTGGATTTTGAGTATGACGACGATGCTGCGCAAGTAAGATATGATCATCACGACGAATACCAACAATAATGCACGGGGCGATTTGTGGGTAGTAACGTTCATGGCAGTGGTCACAAAGACATGCCCACTCGGATGCACTATGGCGCATCGCAGTGCCACAATAGCCACAATAACGATGAGAACGATAGAACTCTGCAAGCTGAACCCCTCTGCCTGCTAGGCGAAATAGCCCTTCATCCTGTGATGTCACTAAACGAGGGGATGCCATATCACTTGGCATTTTTTCGGCAATTAGCCAGACAATCTCTCCTTGCCACTCACCAATCGGCGTCGCAGTTTTACCTGATAATGACCAATCACTAGCAGTTCCTTTCGGGACATCACCCTGTGGTAACCACAAGCGCCCAGCGAAACAAACAAACCACCAACCTGTTTCTGTTCCAGTTAATGTTATTTTTGTCATTTTTCACATCTTGTATTGATTTAAAGGGTTTTATCTTTATATAAGATACGCTTTTTTTAGCGGATTTAATCTAGTCATTTTACTTAGTTATTTTTCATGATTGTTTTTGACATTTTTTAGACAGTTCTTTGTATAAAGTATCTAAAAAGCGTCACAAAACTGTCAACTCACTGTCATGTTGGAAAATTAGCATGCTAACTAACCAATACGGCTCCTCTATAGTGAGAGAAAACATGAAAGCTATCGTACCTGCGGTTTTGATTTCGTTAACCACCTCAAGCCTTGCCTTAGCAGCAGATACCGATTTAACCACACTGATTAATGCAGCGAAAAAAGAAGGACAAGTATACAGTGTTGGTATGCCCGATACATGGGCTAACTGGAAAGGCACTTGGCAAGATCTTGAAAAAACCTATGGATTAAAGCATCAAGATACGGATATGAGCTCAGCTCAAGAAATTGCTAAGTTTGCCGCAGAAAAAAATAATGCCACTGCTGATATCGGTGACGTTGGTGCCTCATTCGGCCCCGTCGCTGTACAAAAAGGCGTTACTCAGCCATACAAACCAACCACATGGTCACAGATCCCTGATTGGGCAAAAGATAAAGAAGGCCATTGGGCACTTGCTTATACAGGCACCATTGCGTTTATGATTAATAACGAGTTAGTCAAAGATGCACCAAAAAGTTGGGATGACTTACTCAAAGGCAAATACAAAGTTACTGTTGGTGACGTAGGTATTGCAGCTCAAGCCAATAACGCGGTATTAGCAGCAGCATTTGCACGTGGCGGTAATGAAAACAATCTACAACCAGCCATTGAGTTTTTTGCTGAGTTAGCAAAACAAAAACGCCTTTCTGTTAATGACCCTACCGTTGCAAACATTGAAAAAGGCGAAGTTGAAGTAGGTATTCTTTGGGACTTCAACGCATTAAATTATCGTGATCAAATCAATCGTGACCGCTTTACCGTGGTTATTCCTTCTGATGGTTCAGTGATTTCTGGTTACACCACCATTATTAATAAATATGCCAAAAACCCAAATGCGGCAAAATTAGCTCGTGAATTTATCTTTAGTGACAAGGGACAAATCAACTTAGCTGAAGGTTATGCACGCCCAATTCGTGCAGAACACTTAACACTTCCTGATGATATCAAAGCCAAGCTACTGCCAGATGAGCAATATAAAAATGTTCATCCAATTAAAGATGCCGATGGTTGGGAAAAATCCTCTCGCACTTTACCAAAAATGTGGCAACAGCAAGTGCTAATCCATCAGCAATAAAGCATATTTAGGAATTCATAGTCTCATGTCTGATAAAGTCATACTTGTTGTTCTCGACGGCCTGAGCTATCAAGTAGCCCATCATTGTATGGGCTATCTTAATGGCCTAATCGAAGCTGACCGAGCAACGCTATATAAAATGGAGTGTGAGCTCCCATCCATGTCGCGTCCGTTATATGAGTGCATACTTACTGGCATAGCACCTGTTAATAGCGGTATTGTTAACAATGAAATTGTGCGACGTTCCCACTTTGACAGTATTTTTTCGCTAGCACAAAAAGCAGGAAAAACGACAGCAGCAGCGGCCTATTATTGGGTCAGTGAGTTGTACAATCGAGCTCCTTTTGTTGCTACGCGAGATCGCTTTACCAATGATAAACAACTAGCCATTCAACATGGCTGCTTTTACCAAGCTGATCATTACCCTGATGACCACTTATTTATTGATGCTGAATACCTACGCACTCAGTACTCACCCGACTTTTTACTTATTCACCCAATGAATATTGATGATGCTGGTCATAAGTTTGGGCTAGATTCGTCACAATACCGTAATAGTGCACGCAAAGCAGATATCATCCTAGCCAATTATTTACCGACATGGATTGCACAAAATTATCAAGTCATCATTACCAGTGATCATGGAATGAATAATGACCATAGCCACGGCGGCACACTCCCCGAAGAGCGCTCAGTTCCTTTATTTGTTATTGGCGAGCAATTTTCACACCATACAGAATGCCGTGTCGAGCAAACCGCGCTTTGTGGAACGATTTGTGCCCTACTGGGTATTGATTATGCAGATAAAAAAATCTGTGACGAGCTATTGGCAGGAGACAATTAATGGCTGACATCAGTGCTCGCTACCAGCAAGCAAGCCTCCAGCAAGGGAAAATAGCGATGTATAAAAAATATTTCTCTCGTTTCCATTGGCGAGCAGCGCTGCTAACACTACCTTTTGTCGTTCTATTTTGTCTATTTCAAATTGCCCCCATGATTTGGGTGTTTGTGAATAGCTTTATCTACGAAGAGAGTTGGTCGCTCGCTAATTATATTGAGATCTTTAGCAACGATTTTTACTTGCAAGCTTTTGAAAACACCCTGTGGTTATCGATTATTTGTAGTGTCATTGGCTTACTAGTTTCAGCAGTAACGGCATTTTCAATTTATAAAATGCAGGGCAAAGTACGTAGTATGATGATCTCTTTCACCACCATGGCGAGCAACTTTAGTGGAGTACCGTTAGCCTTTGCTTTTATTATTATTTTAGGGTTTAACGGTGCAATAACGCTACAGCTTAAAGCGTGGGGGATTATTGAGGATTTCAATATTTACAGTGCCAGTGGGCTGATGGTTCTGTATATCTACTTCCAAATCCCTCTAGGGATTTTACTTCTTTACCCTGCATTTGATGCTTTAAAACCCGAGTGGGAAGATGCCGCCAAAACGATGGGGGCCAGCAAGTTTTCTTATTGGTGCAAAGTGGGCATCCCTGTCATTGCTCCTGCATTATTGGGGACATTTATTATCTTAGTCGCCAATGCAGTCGGTGCTTATGCAAGTACGTATGCACTGACAAGCGGTAATTACAACCTTGTGACCATCCGTATCGCTAGCCTTGTCTCAGGGGATCTCTATTTAGAACCCAATATGGCTGCTGCGTTATCGGTACTGCTGATCATGATCCTTGGTTTTATCACTGCGATCCATCATTGGCTGCTAAAACGGAGCTACCATGCCAAGTCATAGTCTCACAACAAAAAACAGCCATAACTCAGGGCTTTGGTTGCACAAATTGATTCTGATTAGTGTGGCAAGTTTGCTTGCCTTACCGATTGTTGCAACATTTGTTTATTCGATTGCAACACAGTGGGGAGCCACCATATTACCTGATGCTTTGTCTTTAAAATGGTATCTACAACTGTGGCAAGATCCGCGATTCTTGCTCGCTTTTGGGCGCTCATTGGTGATTTGTTTCGGTACATTACTAGTCAGTACTTTAGTTATCTTACCAATGACATTCGCTGTGTTCTATCGATTCCCTAAACTAAAAGGATTGATGGACTTATTGATTATCCTTCCATTTGCGATCCCACCTGTCGTTTCCTCCGTTGGGTTATTGCAAATTTTCGCCGATGAACCTTTTATGTTAGTTGGTACGCCGTGGATCCTGATTGGAACTTACTTCACCATCACATTACCTTTTATGTACCGCGCGCTAGCAAATAGTTTCCAAGGTATTAACTTGCATGACCTGATGGATGCGGCACATTTGTTAGGAGCAAGTACTTTTAAAGCCTTTTTATTGATTATATTGCCAAATATCCGCAAAGGATTATTAGTTTCCTTGCTGATTTCATTTTCATTTTTAATGGGTGAATTTGTGTTTGCCAATATTTTAGTCGGCACCCGTTATGAAACGCTACAAATCTACCTATTCAATATGCGTCAAACCAGTGGTCACTTTACCTCTGCGTTAGTGATGTCTTATTTCCTATTTACCTTGCTACTGACTTGGCTAGCGACTCGTATGAGCCGTTCTGGAGATGAATAATGAGTTATGTGATTGCTGAAAATTTGAGTAAATCATTCGGCCCAAACCAAGTGTTCTCGAACATTCAATTTACCATTGAAAAAGGTGAATTTATTACCCTATTAGGGCCAAGCGGCTGTGGAAAGTCGACATTATTGCGTTGTATTGCGGGTCTTGAACAACCTGATAATGGTGAGCTTTATATCAACCGCAAAAATATTACCCAACAAGCCGCCCAACAGCGCGGCGTGGGTATGGTGTTTCAAAGTTATGCACTGTTTCCAAACATGACCGTTGAAGACAATATTGCCTTTGGTTTAAAAATGCGCAAAGTGGATAGCAGCGAACGCAAGAAAGCGGTTGCTGAAGTGATAGAGATGGTCGAACTACAGGGTAAAGAACAACAATTCCCTCATCAACTTTCTGGTGGTCAACGTCAGCGCGTTGCCTTAGCTCGTGCGTTAGTGATGAAGCCACAAATATTATTACTTGATGAGCCACTTTCTGCACTGGATGCACGTATTCGTAAACACTTGCGCCAACAGATCCGCCATATTCAACGCGAACTTAAGCTTACCACTATTTTTGTTACTCATGATCAAGATGAAGCGATGATCATGTCTGATCGCATCTTTTTAATGAATAAAGGGGCAATTATCCAGAGCGATACGGCTGAAAATATTTACACTCAGCCGGCAAGTGAGTTTGTGGCCCGTTTTATGGGTAACTATAACCTTGTTGAAGCCGACAAAGCCAATGCCTTATTGGGGCTTAATTTACAAGGCACACTCGCTATTCGCCCTGAATCCATCTATGTTAAAGAAGCAGGACGTCACTATGGCGATCATATTTCACACCCTGTTGATGCCATCATTCTCGATCATCAGTTGTTGGGCAATATTATTCGTTACTCAGTTAATACCCAAGCGGGTAATATGACAGTCGACTTACTTAACCGCTCGTCAGAGCGTTTATTTGAGCCAGGCACACGCCTTGAGTTAATGTTTAATAAAAATGAAATTCGTGCGCTCAGTTAGCAGCAATAGAAAGGAACACAATGCAAAACAAATTGGCTGTTTTTGATTTAGATGACACCTTAATCGAAGGAGATAGCAGCGTATTGTGGACTCAATACCTGTGGGATAAGCAAGTGATTACTGACCCTCGTTTTGTTGAGGCCGACAAACAGATGATGGCTCAATATAATGCAGGCACGCTTGATATGGCGACTTACCTGCGTTTTAGCTTACAGGCGCTATCAGGTATCACCGTTCAACAAATTGATCTGTGGCTAGACAATTTTATCGATGAGGTGATCGTCCCACGCATGTACCCTGACGGGATCCGCACCCTAGATCACTATCGGCAGCAGCAGATCCCAATCATTGTGATCTCCGCAACGGTTTCATTTATTGTCAAAAAGATCGCTCAACGCTTTGGTGCTGACGTGGCTATGGGTATCGATATCAAACAACAAAATGGTTGCTACACCACTGAAATTGAAGGTATTCCAACCTTTAAGCAAGGCAAAGTTAAACGTCTATTACAGTGGATCAGCCACCAGCCAATCACCGATGCCTATTGTTATTTTTACACCGACTCTACCAATGATCTACCAATGTGCCAATTTTCCGATGAAGTGTTTATTGTCAATGGCGATCAAAAACTACAGCAAGCCGCCGCAGAAAATAACTGGCGACAGTATACGTGGCAGCTTTAGCCTTAACCAAATATTATTAGCGTACAAGTAAGCTTGTAGTTTTTATAAAGCTAATTATACTGGAACTTCTTGTCGGAGTGCTCAGTGATTCAATCACGAGCTGAGACCGTTAATTCGGGATCCGCGGAACCTGATCGGGTTAATACCTGCGAAGGGAACAAGAGTAATCTTTTAGCGTCCAATTTTGGTTATTTCGCCCTCACATTTAGGTTGATGAAAAAACGAGCAACACGGCGAAACTAACAACACAGCAAAATTAAAACGCAACGTCTTACCATTACTCCATCCGACTCCAGACAAGCAACTTTCTTACGATAAACCAGAGCAATATATTTGCTCGTGACAATGTCAGGAAATTGCTATGTCCCAAAATAATGTTATCCCTACGACCGATCTTTCGCCAAAAGCGGCACCTGCGCGTACGCGTAAACAACAACGTGATGCAGCTGAAGACTTCATCAATACCATTTCTGGTGTTTCATTTCCGAATTCACAACGCATCTACCTGACGGGTTCAAGGGATGATATTCAGGTTCCTATGCGTGAAATCCAGCTATCTCAAACCTTAGTCGGTGGTGATAAAGACAACCCGCAACTTGAAGATAACGAGCCAGTCCCTGTTTATGATACATCAGGCCCTTATGGTGACCCAGCTTCCGAACTGAACGTTCATAAAGGATTAAATAAAATTCGTGAGACTTGGATACGCGAAAGAAATGATACCACCCAAGTTGATAGTCTCAGCTCTGACTTTACCCAACAGCGCTTAGCCGATGCAGGACTAGATCATTTACGTTTTAATCATCGCCCACAGCCTTTAAAAGCAATCGCTGGTCAGTGTGTAACTCAACTGCACTACGCACGCAAAGGTATCATCACCCCAGAAATGGAATTTATTGCCATTCGTGAAAATATGGGGCGCGAGCGTATTCGCGGTGAAGTATTACTTCAACAGCACCCTGGCCAAGGCTTTGGCGCTAATTTACCTGAAAACATTACCCCTGAGTTTGTTCGCCAAGAAGTAGCAGCAGGCCGCGCCATCATTCCAGCCAACATCAATCACCCTGAATCTGAACCGATGATTATTGGTCGTAACTTTTTAGTCAAAGTGAACGCCAATATCGGTAACTCATCGGTCACTTCTTCCATTGAGGAAGAAGTTGAAAAACTGATTTGGTCGACGCGTTGGGGCGCAGATACTGTGATGGATCTGTCTACTGGTCGTTATATCCATGAAACTCGTGAATGGATTTTACGTAACAGCCCTGTGCCAATCGGTACTGTTCCTATCTACCAAGCGTTAGAAAAGGTGAATGGTGTTGCTGAAAATCTCACATGGGAGATGTTCCGCGATACACTACTTGAACAAGCAGAGCAAGGTGTCGACTACTTTACGATCCATGCAGGCGTACTATTGCGTTATGTCCCCATGACTGCAAAACGTCTGACAGGTATTGTTTCTCGTGGCGGCTCGATTATGGCGAAATGGTGCCTATCACATCACCAAGAGAACTTTTTATATGAAAACTTCCGTGAAATTTGTGAGATTTGCGCCGCTTATGATGTCTCACTGTCACTCGGTGATGGATTACGCCCCGGCTCTATTCAAGATGCCAATGATGAAGCGCAATTTGCGGAGCTACATACATTAGGCGAGTTGACTAAAATCGCTTGGGAATACGATGTTCAAGTGATGATCGAAGGCCCAGGGCATGTACCCATGCAAATGATCCGCCGCAACATGACTGAAGAATTGGAACACTGTCATGAAGCACCTTTTTATACACTCGGCCCACTCACCACCGATATTGCACCGGGTTATGATCATTTCACATCGGGTATTGGTGCGGCAATGATTGGCTGGTTTGGTTGTGCAATGCTGTGTTATGTCACGCCGAAAGAACACTTAGGGCTACCGAATAAAGAGGATGTCAAACAAGGACTGATTACTTACAAAATAGCCGCTCATGCCGCCGACCTTGCTAAAGGCCACCCCGGTGCACAGATCCGTGATAATGCGATGTCTAAAGCACGTTTTGAATTCCGTTGGGAAGACCAGTTCAACCTTGCTTTAGATCCTGACACGGCACGTGCCTATCATGATGAAACGCTACCGCAAGCTTCAGGCAAAGTAGCGCATTTCTGTTCTATGTGTGGGCCTAAATTCTGCTCGATGAAAATCTCACAAGAAGTTCGTGATTATGCGGCAAAAAAAGAAGCTGGCATGGAACAAATGTCTGAAGCATTCCGTGCTCATGGTAGCGAGCTGTATCACAGTGCAGAGGTAATGACTGATGAAAAAATTGCCTAACACGCCTTTCCCACCCACAGAACAGCATCTCGGTTTATACCCTGTTGTGGACTCTGTTGAATGGATCGAACGCCTGCTCAATGCAGGTGTTACCACCATCCAATTGCGCATTAAAGACAAACAAAATGATGAAGTCCGTGATGAGATCCAACAAGCCATTGTGCTAGGAAAACAACACAATGCACGATTATTCATCAATGATTATTGGCAATTAGCCGTTGAGCTTGGGGCTTATGGCGTTCATCTAGGACAAGAAGATCTTGAGACAACAGACCTTGTAGCGATACATCAAGCGGGGCTGCGCTTAGGTATTTCAACACATGATGAACATGAGCTCGCTATCGCTAAATCAGTGCGCCCTTCTTATATCGCAATGGGTCATATTTTTCCTACCGAAACCAAGGCGATGCCATCATCACCGCAAGGGTTAGCAACACTAAAATCGATGGTTGAGGCAACCCCTGATTATCCCACAGTGGCTATCGGAGGGATCTCTATCGATAAGGTACCAGCCGTTCTCGCTACTGGAGTGGGTAGTGTCGCGCTAGTTAGCGCGATTACCAAAGCGGATGACTGGCTAGCAGCGACAAAAACCTTATTGCAGCTGGTGGAAAATCACTGATTACCTGGATCAGGCCGATCGTTTGTTTCATCAAGCCGATCGGTTAATTCAAGGAGCATATCATGTTAAATGATCACGAATTTATGCGTTATAGTCGTCAGTTATTGCTCGAAGATGTTGGTCCTGAAGGACAAGCTAAACTCAAAGCGAGTAAAGTATTAATTGTTGGGCTAGGAGGCTTAGGCTCTCCTGCTTCGTTGTATTTAACGGCAGCGGGTGTCGGTGAATTATGGCTTGCCGATCACGATGAGTTGCATATTTCTAATCTGCAAAGACAAGTGCTTTACAGTAGCAATAACATTCCACAATCGAAAGCGAAACTCGCTGCTGAGCGCCTCCAGCAGTTGAACCCTTTAGTTAAAACACATGTTCTACAACAAAAACTCGATGCTAAAACCTTACTGCCTTTAGTTAGGCAAGTCGATTTAGTACTCGATTGTTGCGATAACATGGCAACTCGTCATGCAGTCAATGCAGCATGTGTCATCGCTAATACAACATTAGTGAGTGGTAGTGCGGTCGGTTTTGGAGGGCAATTGATGGTACTTGAGCCCCCATTCAATAACGGTTGTTACGCCTGTTTATACCCAGACCAAGAAGAGCCTCAGAGAAATTGTCGTACCGCAGGTGTGCTTGGCCCTGTTGTCGGTGTGATTGGTACATTGCAGGCATTGGAAGCCATCAAGTTACTGATTGGGTTACCTTCATCGCTCAGCGGTAAATTACGTTTATTTGATGGTAAAAATCAACAATGGAATACATTGCAACTGACACCTTCTGTTCAATGCCCAGTCTGCCGAGAAGAAACATGCGCCTTGTAATTAATGACCAACCGATGGAGTTTACGGCTCCATTATCGGTGACTCAATTGTTAGTGGCTTTAAAACAAAATACAGCAGGTACTGCGCTAGCCATTAATCAAGTCATCATTCCACGTCATCAATGGGATTCACATCTGGTGAATGACCAAGACAATATTTTACTGTTCCAAGCCATTGCAGGGGGCTAAACATGTTAACAATTGCAGATGTTACTTTTCAATCACGCCTTTTTACTGGTACGGGCAAATTTGCCAACCCGACACTGATGCAAGATGCTATTTCAGCATCGGGTAGCCAATTGGTGACGATGGCGATGAAACGTATCGATTTACGTGGCAGCAATGATGGTATTTTAAAACCATTACAAGAAATTGGCGTGAAGTTATTACCGAACACATCCGGTGCTAAAAATGCGCAAGAAGCCATTTTTGCAGCTCGACTTGCTCGTGAAGCACTAGGCACTCGTTGGGTAAAACTGGAAATCCACCCAGATGTGAAATATTTACTCCCCGATCCCATTGAAACACTGATTGCAGCTGAACAACTGGTCAAAGAAGGCTTTGTTGTTCTTCCTTATTGTAGTGCCGATCCTGTTCTTTGCCGCCGCCTCGAAGAGGTGGGCTGTGCAGCAGTAATGCCTCTCGGTTCACCAATTGGCACCAACAAAGGGCTAGCGACCAAAGAAATGCTACAGATCATCATTGAACAAGCGACTGTTCCCGTGGTGGTTGATGCGGGTATTGGTGCACCAAGTCACGCACTTGAAGCTATTGAAATGGGTGCAGATGCAGTACTAGTCAATACCGCCATTGCGGTTGCTAAAAACCCTGTTCTCATGGCTGAAGCATTTAAATTAGCACTTGAATCTGCTGAATTTGCGCGACTTGCAGGGCTAGCCGCACCAAAACAGCACGCTGAAGCTTCTAGCCCATTAACTGAGTTTTTGGGAGCATTACAATGAACAACAGCTTCCGTCAACGCTGGCAGCAGCTTGATTGGGATGATCTGACCTTACGCATCAATGCGAAGACCACTCAAGATGTTCAATATGCACTGGCTAGCCACACATTAACATTAGATGATTTTATGGCATTGCTGTCACCGGCAGCTCGTCCATTTATCGAACAAATGGCGCAAAAAGCCCAACGATTAACGCGTCAACGTTTTGGTAATACCGTGGGTTTCTATGTTCCATTGTACCTCTCCAATTTATGTGCCAATGATTGTACATACTGTGGCTTTTCAATGAGCAATCGTATAAAACGTAAGACGCTCGATAGAACAGAAATCATCAATGAATGCGAAACCATTCGCAAAATTGGCTTTGATAGTTTGCTATTAGTCACTGGAGAACATCAAACAAAAGTAGGCATGGATTATTTTCGCGAGCATTTACCGACGATACGCCGCTATTTCAGTTCATTAATGATGGAAGTGCAGCCACTCAGTACCGAGGAATATGCAGAGCTGAAAACATTAGGATTAGATGGTGTAATGGTTTACCAAGAAACTTACCATGAACCGGCCTATCAACTACATCATCTTAAAGGTAAAAAACAGGACTTTCATTGGCGATTAGAAACTCCCGATCGTTTAGGCCAAGCAGGTATTGATAAAATTGGTCTTGGCGCTTTGATTGGTTTATCAAACAATTGGCGTACTGACTGCTATATGGTCGCAGAACACCTTATTTACCTACAAAAACGTTATTGGCAAACTCGTTATTCGATTTCGTTTCCTCGATTGCGTCCCTGTGCTGGTGGCATAGAGCCTGCTTCATTGATGAATGAAACCGAGTTAGTACAACTAATTTGTGCATTTCGTTTACTAGCACCGGATGTTGAATTGTCTCTATCAACACGAGAATCCCCCTACTTTCGCGATCACGTCGTGCCGTTGGCAATCAACAATGTTAGTGCTGGATCGAAAACACAGCCAGGTGGTTATGCAGATGACCATGCAGAGCTAGAACAATTTTCTCCACATGATAACCGTAGTGCCGCACAAGTTGCTGAGTCACTGACTCGTGCAGGCTTACAACCCGTATGGAAAGATTGGGATGGTTACTTAGGGCGTTAAATTTAATAAGCTTCAAGGACGAAGCTTATTATTAACCTTTCAGTATCATTTAAATCAAATTTACAATGATTATCTTTAACTTATCAGTTCAAACTTTATAAAATAATAAAAAAAACGAAATACACACACCAAATAATCTAGAATCGTACATACAAAAATTAAATATCAGGAATTAACCTCATTAGAATTAATTTATTTAATTGATTAAAAATCAACATGTTAATTATTTTTCATTATTGTATTAATAAAGTAAAAAAACATCAGCATTATTCACCAGCATAGAGAGTCATCTAAGCAATATTAATAGGGCGAAGCTTTCAATGGCAACATTGTTAATAGAAAAAAGAGGTAAACTGAAGGCCAAACATCTTAATTCATTAAGTAAAAAATGTCCTCTATTAATTATCATTTTTCAATACTCGGTAGCATTTTGAAAAAAATTAATTAGCCTATTATTTGCCTCATCATTATTCATGATAAAACAAAGGTTGCGATAAAAATGGAAGCCTCTTTTTATCGCCGCAATCATAAAATAATACATTCATCATTATGATGTTGGAGAATGAAAATAATGAATATTGTTGATCGATTTATTTCTTATACCCAAATTAACACCACCACCAATAGGGAAAACGGCGCGGCAGGCATTATGCCATCTTCAGAAGGCCAGCGCGTTTTAGCGAAAAAATTAGTACAGGAGCTGGAAGCTCTTGGTGTTGAAGATATTAAGTTACGAGATACAGCCATTGTTACCGCAACTTTACCTTCCAACCTTGACTACGATGTGCCAACAGTGGCCTTTTTTGGCCACTTAGATACCAGTGCAGAACAAACTAACGATACTAAAGCGCAAATCCTACCTTACACAGGGGACGATCTGTGTTTAAACAAAGAACTGAATATTTATCTACGTAAAAGCGAATTCCCTGAATTAGTTGATTACTTAGGTGATGACATTATTGTTACTGATGGTACTAGCCTGCTGGGCGCTGATGACAAAGCCGCAATCGCTTCAATTATGGATATGTTGCAATATTTTAAGCAAAACCCACACATCAAACACGGTACCATCAAAGTTGGTTTTGTTCCCGATGAAGAACAAGGCTTGCGTGGAGCAAAAGTCTTTGACGTCCAAGAGTTTGGTGCGGACTTTGCTTATACCCTCGATTGCTGTGGTATTGGCGAGTTGGTATATGAAAACTGGAACGCAGGCGATGTTGAAATCGTCTTTACGGGTAAATCAGCTCACCCAATGTCAGCGAAAGGTAAGCTAATCAACTCATTATTGATGGCACAAAAATTTATTGCTATGTTGCCTGGCGGAGAAGCGCCTGAGTATACCGAAGGCCGCGAAGGTTATTATTGGGTAAAACAGATGTCTGGTAATAGCGCTCGTACCGTCTTAAAAATGGATGTGCGTGATTTCACCGAAGAAGGCTATCGTGCTCGTATGGCATTCTTGAAAAAACTGGCAGATCACTGTGAAGATTTGTGGGGTAAAGAGAGTGTAACTTGTACACTCGCCGATCGTTATTCAAACGTTTATAACAGTTTACAAGGTGAAAACCGCTACCCTATCGATATTGCCGTCGATGCTTATCAAGCCTGTGGGATCACACCTAAGGTGATCCCAATGCGCGGTGGCTACGATGGTGCAGCACTGTCACAAAATGGCCTACCTTGCCCGAATATCTTTACTGGTGCACATAACTTCCATTCAATCTATGAGTACTTGCCGGTCAAATCACTCTATGCAGCTAGTGATGTGCTAAAACAAGTGGTACAGATCACCGCTGAACGCTTCAAACCAGGAGCTAAAGCATGATCCCAATTCTAACGGTTCTGATTATCGTTGTTTTGGTCGCGCGTTTTATCCTTAAAGGTTACAAAGCTGAGCCTGTATTACTGATTGCAGGTTTAGTGTTGATGATCTTTACTTTAGCGCTCGGCTGGGGGCCTATTTTACCCAAAAATGTCGCATCAACTGGCCTAACTTGGCTTGACCCATTTGAAGTTATGCGTGATTTATTCAGTAGTCGCGCAGCAGATCTTGGGTTAATGATCATGGCGTTAATGGGTTTCGCTCATTATATGGATCACATTGGTGCTAATGAGGCTGTTGTTCGCGTAGCAACCAAGCCACTGAAAAATATGCGTTCTCCATATGTTTTGCTATTTTTCTCTTTTTTGCTCGCGAGTATTTTGCAGCTTGCCATTCCGTCCGCAACAGGTTTAGCCGTACTGTTAATGGGAACCATGTTTCCAATCATGATTGGACTTGGCTTATCGCCTGCATCCGCTGCAGGTGTCATTGCAACTTCATTGGGTGTGGCTTATACACCAACGGCAATTGATGCCATTCGTGGTGCAAAAGCCGTTGATATGTCTGTTGTTGAATATGTGCTTTATTATCAAGGTCCAGCGGCTCTTGCGACTGTTTTAGCAGTTGGTATTACACATATTTTCTGGCAGCGCCACTGTGACCGTAAGGCTGGTTTTATTCCTGAAATCGGTAAAGCTGTGTTATCCCACGAAAAAGAAGACAGCAAAAAAAGTGTGCCGGGCTATTATGCCATCTTGCCTATGCTGCCGATCATCATGGCCGTTGGTTCTTCAAACCTATTTTTTGAAGGGATCCATCTTGATGTGGTCACTATTGTACTGGTTGCAATGGCAATTTGTATGTTACTCGAAACACTACGCCTGCGTAACTTCAAGGCGGTTTGTAACGGCTTCCAACATTTTTTAAATGGTATGGGCCATGCCTTTAGTAATGTAGTTGGCTTGCTAGTTGCCGCTGGAGTATTTGCACATGGTATTAAAGTCAGTGGTGCAATTGACCAATTGATTTTAATGGCTGAATCTGTTGGTCTACCACCATTTGCAATGGCGCTGGTGTTTGCACTAGTCACTTTAGCTGCCGCAATCATTATGGGGTCAGGTAACGCACCTTTCTTGGCTTTTGTCGAGTTGATCCCGCAAATCGCACATAGCATGGGTGCAAACCCAATTGCGATGATCTTACCAATGCAACAAGCTTCCCATATGGGGCGTGGTATGTCACCGGTTGCAGGGGTTATCATTGCAGTCTCGAGTGGAGCAAAATTGCAACCATTTGATGTAGTTAAGCGAACAGCAGTACCGCTAATGGTAGGGTTTGTGATCCACTGTGCGATTATTGGTGTGTTTTACTAATATAACATAATTAAATAAATTGCAGAGGGGAAAGCATTCCCCTCTTTCTTATTGGCTAGAGAATATCGCTTACGCTTTAACGTTTACAGTAATTACCTACATGTTTACTGTTGTCTTTTCCACAGCAGGAATCAATTGTTCTATTAATAATATCTGACATTTTATTCACTGCCGCAATAATATTTGGAAGCTGATCACACACCGAACTACAATCTAAATTATCTTTATTTGGTAGAACAGGTGGCGTCAAGCTATCGCACAGCACTTCTTTCAGTACCAAAACAAAATTAGCAATACCCGTTGTATAAATATAAGCGCGTCCGTCTGTTTCTTTGGCTAAACGCTCGTATTCCCTAGTGACATTATCCCTATCAGCAAGACTTGGAAAACGATCAAGGTTCGTTGGTCTATCTTCTGGTGTTCCCTGATAGGTATAAACTTTAATCCCAGCTTCTTGAGCGACTGAAATTGCCTCATTATTTTTTGCTATTGCAGCACGAGTTAAAATTCCACCACCACCTTCCATACCCTCATCACCTAAAACAAAAATGGCTCTACGTGCATCATCACGCCAATCAAAATGTTTACTAATATCAATCACTGCACGACATAGGTCTTCTTTATTTCCTGAGTGATCCCTACCATCTGATTCTTTGAAAGGTAACCTAGCTTGTAAGTCCCGTTCATTGGCGCCTAGTTTGATAAGATGCTCGCTGGCTGTCTGATCAAACTTGGTACCAGCCCATGTCCCTTCAATACCTAAAAAGGTAGCACGCAAGCGAGATGGGCAATCGGCCGATGCTTTTTCAATTGCAGCATCAATTTGTTTGCTAAGATCGCTTGCTTCATCAGACATTGAAGGGCTGGTATCGATAACAACGACTAAGTCTAATGCGATTGCACCACTTCCCGTCACAACTTGAGCAGTCTGGTTTCCACCCATCGCAGTTGATAGATAGGCAGCTGCCGAAGACATATCAGAAATAAAAGAATTAACCTTATTGTCACTATTATCTACATTTTTATTCATAATAATGCTCCTTTGAATTTTATAATTTCAAATATATTGAATGAAAATATTATGATGATGTATTTCTGAATGAAGTTACATAATCCCTCAATAGTTAGTTGAGGATGAGCATTATTAATTTATTTTCGACAACAATCACTCCATAATTAATAGAATGCCTTTTCAAAATTTAATAAAATATCACCAATTTAATTTTAAAAAATAAAAGCCAGGAAATTAAAAGCGTAATAATTATTGATGTAATATCTTCATATATAAATTAACATCATAATAACTTTATTATTAAAATAAAAATAGAACTGAAAAACACGAATAATAGAATTTAAAATAGCATATTTATCAAAAAAACCAAGGTTAACCTACCTTTATATCACAACCTCAAAAACTAACAAATAAAATAATATTAAATTCTTACCTAATTATTTATGATGAAATTTAATATCCCTAAAAATATAACTCAAGGTAAAACTATGGGCAAAAGAGAACTACGACTACGTGTTGCTCCCTCAGCACTAAACATTGAAAAATTACCTAAATCCATCTTTGATGATTTACCCGAGCTTTATGAAGACACATTAAATTGGTTATATCGAAAGTATTTAGAGATCCCAACAATAAAAAATATTCTAGGTGATATAACAGATTTATCATTGCTTGATTTTGGCTGTGGCCCCGGTGTTTTATCTCGGCAGCTTAAAAATATGGGAGCAAAACACGTTGTTGGTTATGATATATCTCAAGGCATGCTTAATTTTGCACAACAAAAAGAACGAAACTCTCCTTTAGGTAATACATATATTTCTAATATCAGTTCAGACTACTATAAAAGCTTTGATATTATTGTTTCTATTTATACTATGAGTTTCAATAAGCACTATAGTGAATTGCAATCCATGATAAATAAAATGTCTAGCTTATTAAAACCTAAAGGTAAATTAATAACAGTTGTCATAAACCCTAATTTTAGTCATGACCCAGAATATTATCGCCCTTATGGTATAAGATTAAAAGATGCCACCCCTCGCTCAGATGGTAGTACAATCGACCTGAATATTTGCCACTCAAGTTATGATATCCATTTTCCTTTGTACAATTGGACAATAGAAACACTAAGTTTGTTACTCAAACAAGGTGGTTTTTATAATATTAATCTTAACGAATTAATTGCGCCACCCTCCGAGCACATTGATAAATTGGCTGATTATATTTCCTGTCCACATGCTAAGATTATTACCGCAGATAAAATTTAACTATAAAAAAACCGGTGCTTTTTACAGCACCGGCTATATTATTGCTTTTTAATAAGACTAATTAGTCTTAATTATTGTCGCTGCTAAAGCCTGCATTTAACAGCTCAGCTAAGTTAGCCGTTGCTTCATCTGCGCTAACTTGTGGAGCTTCCACAACATCATTCAGATGACGACGACGGATACGATCTTGGTGATACGCAAAACCTGTACCCGCTGGGATCAGACGACCAACAATAACGTTTTCTTTCAGACCGCGAAGCTCATCGCGTTTACCTGCAACCGCAGCTTCTGTCAGTACGCGTGTTGTTTCTTGGAACGATGCTGCTGAGATGAAGGATTCTGTTGCCAGAGATGCCTTAGTGATACCCAACAGGTCACGATCGAATTTCGCAGAAATCTTACCATCAGATTCCAATTTACGATTCGAAACTTTAACACGTGAATATTCTACCTGCTCACCTTCGAGGAATTCAGAGCTTCCTGCATCCGCGATAGTGACCTTACGCAGCATCTGACGAACGATAACTTCAATGTGTTTATCGTTAATCTTAACGCCTTGTAAACGGTAAACTTCCTGAACCTCGTTAGTGATATAACGCGTTACGGCATGAACACCACGCAGACGCAGAATATCGTGCGGAGATTCTGGACCATCAGAAACTACGTCACCGCGTTCAACGATCTCACCTTCAAACACGTTGAGCTGACGCCATTTAGGGATCATCTCTTCGTACGGATCGCTACCATCTAGTGGGGTAATAACCAGACGACGTTTGCCTTTGGTTTCTTTACCGAACGAGATAATACCGCTGATCTCAGCCAGAATTGCTGGCTCTTTCGGACGACGTGCTTCAAACAAGTCAGCTACGCGTGGCAGACCACCCGTGATATCTTTGGTACCCACAGATTCTTGTGGAATACGAGCTAAAGTATCACCCGCGTTGATCGCGATGCCATCATCTAACTGAACAATTGCTTTACCCGGTAAGAAGTACTGAGTTGGCATGTCTGTGTTAGGGATAAGAACATCGTTACCATTTGCATCAACAACACGTAATGCAGGACGCAAGTCTTTACCACCACTAGTACGCTCAGCAGTATCCAATACAACGATTGATGACAGACCGGTTAATTCATCAGTCTGACGAGTCATTGTTTGACCATCAAGCATGTCAGAGAAACGGATAATACCGGATACTTCACTGACAACTGGCATTGTATGTGGATCCCAGTTAGCAACGGTTTCGCCGCCGTTAACTGCCGCGCCATCACCTTTAGTCAGGTGTGCACCGTAAGGTACTTTATAGCTTTCTTTAGTACGACCGAACTCATCAATCAGACGCAATTCTGTATTACGAGAAGTAATAACCAGTTTGCCTTCTGAGTTAGTAACGTATTTCGCATTGAACAGCTTCAGTGTACCTGCGTTACGAACTTGGATGCTAGATTCAGCAGCCGCTCGAGATGCCGCACCACCGATGTGGAACGTACGCATCGTCAGCTGTGTACCCGGCTCACCGATTGACTGTGCTGCGATAACCCCGATAGCTTCACCTTTGTTGATGATATGACCACGAGCAAGGTCACGACCATAACAGTGAGCACACACACCGAAGTCAGTTTCACAGCTAACGACTGAACGGACTTTAACGCTGTCAACAGAGTTTTCTTCTAACAGGTCACACCATTTTTCGTGTAGCAGTGTGTTACGTGGAACTAGGATGTCCGCAGTACCTGGGATCAGGATATCTTCTGCAGTCACACGACCTAATACACGCTCACGCAGTGGTTCTTTAACGTCGCCACCCTCGATAACCGGAGTCATCAGGATACCTTCGTGAGTACCACAGTCATCTTCAGTCACTACCAAGTCTTGTGCAACGTCAACTAAACGACGTGTCAAATAACCGGAGTTCGCTGTTTTCAATGCTGTATCCGCAAGACCTTTACGAGCACCGTGCGTAGAAATAAAGTACTGGAGAACGTTCAGACCTTCACGGAAGTTTGCCGTGATTGGTGTTTCGATGATTGAGCCATCTGGCTTAGCCATCAGACCACGCATACCAGCAAGCTGACGGATCTGCGCAGCAGAACCACGAGCACCGGAGTCGGCCATCATAAAGATACTGTTGAAAGAAACCTGTTGTTCTTCTTCGCCATCACGGTTGATGACAGTTTCAGTTGACAGGTTTTCCATCATCGCTTTAGCAACACGTTCGTTTGCCGCTGCCCAGATATCGATAACTTTGTTATAACGTTCGCCGGCTGTTACCAGACCAGACTGGAACTGTTCCTGAATTTCTGCAACTTCAGCTTCGGCTTCGGCGATGATCCCTGCTTTTTTCTCAGGAATAACCATATCGTCGATACCAACCGATGCACCAGAACGTGCCGCATAGGCAAAACCGGTATACATGATTTGGTCAGCAAAAATAACAGTAGGTTTCAGACCCAGTACACGGTAACAAGTGTTCAGCATTTTAGAGATCGCTTTCTTACCTAGCGCTTGGTTAACCAGCGAGTAAGGCAGACCTTTCGGTACGATCATCCATAAAATTGCACGACCAACAGTAGTATCAACCAAACCAGTGTTAATCGTAATGTTACCTTCGCCGTCTTTCACTTCTTCAGTGATACGGACTTTAACGCGGGCATGCAGTGATGCATGACCTGAACGGTAAACACGCTCAGCTTCTTTAGGGCCGGCCAAAACCATGCCTTCGCCTTTCGCGTTTACACAGTCACGCGTCATGTAGTAGAGACCCAATACAACGTCCTGTGAAGGAACGATGATAGGCTCACCACTTGCTGGTGACAGAATGTTGTTGGTTGACATCATCAACGCACGTGCTTCTAACTGAGCTTCCAGAGTCAGAGGAACGTGTACCGCCATTTGGTCACCATCGAAGTCGGCGTTATATGCCGCACAAACCAATGGGTGCAATTGGATAGCTTTACCTTCGATCAAAATTGGTTCGAAAGCTTGGATACCCAGACGGTGAAGTGTTGGTGCACGGTTCAGCATGACTGGGTGTTCACGGATGACTTCATCCAAGATATCCCAAACAACCGCTTCTTCGCGCTCAACCATTTTCTTCGCAGCTTTGATGGTTGTTGCCAGACCACGTAGTTCTAACTTGCCATAGATGAATGGTTTGAATAGCTCAAGAGCCATTTTCTTAGGCAGACCACATTGGTGCAGACGTAGGTATGGACCTACGGTGATAACCGAACGACCTGAGTAGTCAACACGCTTACCAAGCAAGTTCTGACGGAAACGACCTTGTTTACCTTTGATCATATCAGCCAAAGATTTCAGAGGACGTTTGTTAGAACCGGTAATTGCACGACCACGACGACCGTTATCTAACAGTGCATCAACCGCTTCTTGCAACATACGTTTTTCGTTACGTACGATAATGTCTGGCGCAGCCAGATCGAGAAGACGTTTCAGACGGTTGTTACGGTTGATGACGCGACGATACAGATCGTTCAGATCTGATGTAGCGAAACGGCCACCATCCAATGGAACTAATGGACGCAGATCAGGTGGTAAAACTGGCAGAACATTCAGGATCATCCACTCTGGTTTGTTGCCAGACTGAATAAATGCTTCTAACAGTTTAATACGCTTAGTCAGCTTCTTACGCTTAGTTTCAGAGTTCGTTTCGTTTAACTCTTCACGCAGTGTTTCACACTCGTTTTCAAGATCGAGGTTTTTCAGCAGACCTTGGATTGCTTCCGCACCCATTTTAGCGTCAAATTCGTCACCGAACTCTTCCAGCGCATCGAGGTATTGCTCTTCTGTTAAGATCTGTGCACGTTCAAGGCTAGTCATACCGCCTTCAACAACCACATATGATTCAAAATACAGAACGCGTTCGATATCGCGCAGAGGCATATCTAACAGCAAACCGATACGGGATGGCAGTGATTTTAAGAACCAGATATGCGCAGTCGGAGAAGCAAGTTCAATATGACCCATGCGCTCACGACGGACTTTAGTCTGAGTGACTTCAACGCCACACTTCTCACAAATCACACCACGGTGTTTTAAACGTTTGTACTTACCGCACAGACATTCGTAGTCTTTTACTGGCCCGAAAATACGCGCACAGAAAAGGCCGTCACGCTCAGGTTTGAACGTACGGTAGTTAATGGTTTCTGGCTTTTTCACTTCACCGAATGACCACGAACGGATCATATCAGGTGATGCCAGAGCAATTTTGATCGCATCAAACTCTTCGGTCTTGGTTTGCGCTTTCAGAAACTTAATTAAGTCTTTCACAAAATGGCTCCTGTCGGAGTTAGACCTGTCAGGTGAGTGGCCCCTGCCGCTCTCCCCTAATCCCAGTACTGATTACTGGCCGGAAGGCGAAAATCGCCTTCCGGTACAAACGAATTACTCGTCTTCCAGTTCGATGTTGATACCCAGTGAACGGATCTCTTTCAACAATACGTTGAAGGATTCCGGCATACCAGGTTCCATCTGATGGCTACCATCGACGATGTTTTTATACATCTTCGTACGGCCGTTAACGTCATCCGACTTAACTGTCAACATTTCTTGGAGCGTATAGGCTGCACCGTATGCTTCCAGTGCCCACACTTCCATCTCCCCGAAACGCTGTCCACCGAACTGCGCTTTACCACCCAACGGCTGCTGAGTAACCAAGCTATAAGAACCTGTAGAACGGGCGTGCATCTTATCGTCAACCAAGTGGTTCAGTTTCAGCATGTACATGTAACCAACAGTTACTTGACGCTCAAACTTCTCACCAGTACGGCCGTCGAACAATGTAATCTGACCTGAAGTTGGCAGACCACCCAGTTTCAACAGTTCTTTAATTTCAAACTCTTTCGCACCATCGAACACTGGTGTTGCGATTGGCATACCTTTTTTCAGGTTCTCAGCCAGACGCATAACTTCATCGTCAGAGAAAGTATTCAGATCCACTTTCTGACGCGGGTCATCACCAAGATCGTAGGCTTTCTGGATAAACTCACGCAGTTTGGCAACTTCTTGCTGTTGTTTAAGCATAGCATTGATTTTATCACCAATACCTTTCGCAGCCATACCCAAGTGGGTTTCCAGAATCTGACCGATGTTCATACGTGATGGTACGCCCAACGGGTTCAGAACGATGTCTACAGGGTTGCCGTTTTCATCGTAAGGCATGTCTTCAACTGGGTTGATTTTTGAGATAACACCTTTGTTACCATGGCGACCCGCCATTTTATCACCCGGTTGGATCTGACGTTTAACAGCCAGATAAACCTTAACAATTTTCAGTACGCCTGGAGCCAGATCATCACCTTGGGTGATCTTACGGCGTTTCGCATCAAGTTTTTTCTCGAACTCAGATTTTAGTTCATCGTACTGTTCAGCTAATTGCTCTAACTGGTTCTGTTTCTCTTCATCAGCCAGAGACAGCTCTAACCAACGATCGCGAGGCAGTTTATCCAGTTTTTCAGCTTCAATTCCGCCGTTAACCAGTACAGAACGGATACGTGCAAACAGACCTGCTTCGAAGATACGTAGCTCTTCGGTTAAGTCTTTCTTCGCTTCACGTAACTGAGTTTCTTCGATTTCTAGCGCACGTTTGTCTTTCTCAACGCCATCACGGGTAAAGACCTGTACATCGATAACTGTACCGGAAACACCGTTTGGAACGCGTAGAGAAGAGTCTTTAACGTCAGACGCTTTTTCACCGAAGATTGCGCGCAGCAGTTTCTCTTCTGGAGTCAGCTGAGTTTCACCTTTAGGTGTTACTTTACCAACTAGGATATCGCCGCCTTTAACTTCAGCACCGATATACACAATACCAGACTCATCGAGTTTAGAGAGTGCAGCTTCACCGACGTTTGGAATGTCAGCAGTAATTTCTTCAGGCCCCAATTTGGTGTCACGAGACACACAAGAAAGTTCCTGAATATGAATCGTTGTGAAACGGTCTTCTTGAACAACACGCTCAGATACGAGGATGGAGTCTTCGAAGTTATAACCATTCCATGGCATGAATGCCACGCGCATGTTTTGGCCTAGCGCCAATTCACCGAGGTCAGTTGAAGGACCATCAGCTAACACGTCACCACGTTCAATTGGTTCACCCAAAGATACACAAGGCATCTGATTAATACAGGTGTTCTGGTTAGAACGGGTATATTTAGTCAGGTTATAAATGTCGATTCCAGCTTCGCCTGGATACATCTCGTCTTCGTTAACTTTGATAACGATACGTGATGCATCAACGTACTGAACTGAACCACCACGTCTTGCAACAGCAGTTACACCTGAGTCAACCGCTACCGCACGCTCCATACCAGTACCAACTAATGGTTTGTCAGCACGTAAAGTAGGAACCGCTTGACGTTGCATGTTTGCACCCATCAATGCACGGTTAGCATCATCGTGTTCAAGGAATGGGATCAGTGACGCACCAACAGAAACAACCTGTTGAGTCGAAACGTCCATATATTCAACCTGATCGCGGCTGAATAAGCTTGATTCACCATGGTTACGACAAGTAATCAGTTCTTCAACAAAACTACCATCATCCGCTAATACGGTGTTTGCCTGAGCAATGATGAAGTTACCTTCTTCAATTGCAGACAGATAGTGAATTTCATCTGTAACGATACCATCACGAACTAAACGATAAGGTGTTTCAAGGAAACCGTACTCGTTGGTCTGTGCATAAACAGACAATGAGTTGATCAGACCGATGTTCGGACCTTCAGGGGTTTCGATTGGACACACACGACCGTAGTGAGTTGGGTGAACGTCACGTACTTCGAAGCCCGCACGTTCACGAGTCAGACCACCAGGGCCTAACGCAGAGATACGGCGTTTGTGCGTGATTTCAGACAGTGGGTTGTTCTGGTCCATAAATTGAGACAACTGGCTGGAACCAAAGAACTCTTTCACTGCCGCAGAAATTGGCTTCGCGTTGATCATATCTTGTGGCATCAATGCATCAAGGTCGCCCAGAGAAAGACGTTCTTTCACTGCACGCTCAACACGGACCAGACCTACACGGAACTGGTTCTCTGCCATTTCACCAACAGAACGAATACGACGGTTACCTAAGTGGTCGATATCATCGACTTCGCCTTTACCGTTACGAATATCGATGAGTTTACGCATAACATCAATGATGTCTTCTTCACTCAGGATACCTGAACCTTCGATTTCATCGCGGCCCAGTGAACGGTTGAACTTCATGCGACCTACCGCAGACAAGTCGTAACGATCTTCAGAGAAGAACAGGTTATCGAACAAGTTTTCAGCAGCTTCGCGAGTTGGTGGCTCACCAGGACGCATCATGCGGTAGATTTCTACCAATGCACTCAGACGATCGTTAGTTGGGTCGACACGAACGGTTTCAGAGATGTAAGCACCGTGGTCTAAGTCGTTAGTAAACAATGTTTCAATTGTTTTATGACCAGACTGGCTCAGACGTGCCAACATATCTAATGAAAGTTCCATGTTTGCTGCACAAATCAGCTCACCTGTACTTTCATCAATGTAATCTCTTGCTACCACTTTACCGGCGATATATTCAACAGGCACTTCAATGCTGTTGACTTCTTCTTTTTCCAGTAAACGGATATGACGAGCAGTGATACGACGGCCTTTCTCTACATAAACTTTGCCGTTTGCTTCGATATCAAAGGAAGCAGTTTCACCACGTAGACGCTCAGGAACTAGCGTCATCATCAGCTTATTATCACGGATTTGGAAAACAGTTTTTTCGAAGAACAGATTTAAAATGTCTTCAGTGCTGTAATCCATTGCACGCAGAATAATGGTCGCAGGCAATTTACGGCGACGGTCAATACGTACAAACAGGTTATCTTTCGGATCGAATTCGAAATCAAGCCATGAACCACGGTAAGGGATAATACGCGCGTTATACAGGACTTTACCTGATGAGTGTGTTTTACCTTTATCGCTGTCGAAGAACACACCAGGGCTACGGTGTAACTGAGAAACGATAACACGCTCAGTACCGTTAATAACGAAAGTCCCGTTTTCGGTCATGAGTGGAATTTCACCCATGTAGACTTCTTGTTCTTTGATGTCTTTTACGGTGCCTTCTGGTGCTTCACGCTCATAAACAATGAGACGCAGCTTAACACGCAATGGCGCAGAGTACGTGACACCACGAATTTGACATTCTTTAACGTCAAAAACAGGCTCACCTAAACGGTAGCTAACATATTGCAGTTCAGCATTGCCGCTGTAGCTCTGAATAGGAAACACAGAACGGAATGCTGCTTCCAGCCCGTTCTGACCATCAGGATCTTGCTCGATAAACTTCTGGAACGAGTCAAGTTGGATAGAAAGGAGATAAGGTACATCCAACACTTGTGGACGTTTACCAAAATCCTTACGAATACGTTTTTTCTCGGTATAGGAGTAAACCATAGGGTTCCTCAGCTCGCTGATCAGTGACCCACTCTGTCCGTCCATAAGGACAGCATCGCTAACGCTATTTTTTGAAATGGAAAATGAACACTTTCCGTAATACTCATTGCTATTACTCTTAAATCATTTCATTGTGCCACTCTGACTACCGAGCTACCCGAGCGGGTCGTAGCTGAGAACACAGTATATTAAGTCGTCAATAGAAAGAAGTATTGGAGGGTTTGTTAACATCAAAATTGCGTGAAAAAGCTGTTAACACCCAATCACGCTTTACAGCGCAAAAAGGCTGGTGATTAAATAATCACCAGCCATCAGCCTTTAAGTTAGGCTGCAAACTGAAAACTGAACTTATTTAAGCTCAACAGAAGCGCCTGCTTCTTCAAGAGATTTTTTCAGAGTTTCAGCTTCGTCTTTGCTAGCAGCTTCTTTGATAACTGCTGGCGCAGACTCTACCATGTCTTTAGCTTCTTTCAGGCCTAGACCAGTTGCACCACGAACTGCTTTGATAACTGCAACTTTGTTACCGCCAACTGCAGACAGAACAACGTCGAACTCAGTTTTTTCTTCAGCAGCTTCAGCTGGGCCCGCAGCAACAGCTACAGCTGCAGCAGCAGAAACGCCGAATTTTTCTTCCATCATGGTGATCAGTTCAACAACGTCCATTACAGACATTTCAGCAACTGCGTCAAGGATTTGGTCTTTAGTGATAGACATAACAAGTGTTCCTAAAATTCAGAAATAGTTTATACGTTAAAAAGCAACGAAGGAAAGGGCTTATGCAGCTTCTTTCTGATCGCGCAGAGCAGCCAGAGTACGAACCAGTTTGCCTGCAGCGGCTTCTTTCATGGTTGACATCAGGCGTGCGATTGCTTCTTCGTAAGTTGGGAGAGTTGCCAGACGATCGATATCTTTCGCTTGGATTAACTCACCTTCAAAGGCCGCAGCTTTAATCTCAAATGCTGGATTCGCTTTCGCGAACTCTTTGAACAGACGAGCAGCAGCGCCCGGGTGTTCGTTAGAGAAAGCAATCAAGGTTGGACCAACAAACGCGTCTTTCAGGATATCATAAGAAGTCCCTTCAACAGCGCGACGGATCAGTGTGTTACGAACAACACGGATATAAACGCCGGCTTCGCGACCTGCTTTACGCAGTTCAGTCATTTTTGCTACAGTTACGCCGCGTGAATCAGCAACAACTGCAGAAAGCGCGCCTTTGGCTACTTCGCTGACTTCAGCAACAATCGCTTGTTTGTCTTGAAGATTTAGTGCCATTAGCTTCTTGCTCCTGGATTAACCGGGAAACCCCGGGGACTCACATCACCCAAACACGACATGTGTAGGGCGCTAAAACACGGTGAGCAGAAGCCAAAATAAAATTCTGGGTATCTCTGTCACCGTCTACGCAGGTAGATTAAGTAGTGATTAACTACACCTGCGGTCTTGGACGGGGTCTGGAAAGGCCAGACTCCATACCGAAATTCGTGGTTTGCTAACACTTTAAATAGCACTAGCAAACTCAAGGCGTCAGATTTTATACAAATCTGACGCAAAGGTAAAGTTTAATTACCAAATTAGCGATAGGCTAAGGTATTAAACTGCTGCTGACAGACCAGATTGGTCAACAGCAACACCAGCACCCATCGTAGTAGACAGGCTAACTTTCTTGATGAAAACACCTTTAGCAGAAGCTGGTTTTGCTTTTTTCAGCGCAACAAGCAGTGCTTCTAGGTTTTCTTTCAGTTTGTCAGCATCAAAGTCAACTTTACCGATAGTGGTGTGGATGATACCGTTTTTGTCGTTACGGTAACGAACCTGACCTGCTTTAGCATTGTTTACTGCTTCAGCAACGTTAGGAGTTACAGTACCAACTTTCGGGTTTGGCATCAGACCACGTGGGCCCAGGATTTGACCTAATTGGCCAACAACGCGCATTGCATCTGGAGAAGCAATAACAACGTCAAAATCCATTTCGCCAGCTTTGATTTTATCAGCCAGATCTTCCATACCAACCAGCTCAGCGCCAGCTGCTTTAGCAGCTTCTGCGTTTGCGCCTTGAGTAAAGACAGCAACGCGAACTGAACGGCCAGTACCGTGTGGCAGTACAGTAGCACCACGTACGTTCTGGTCAGATTTACGAGCGTCGATGCCAAGGTTAACAGCAACGTCAACGCTTTCTACGAACTTAGCAGTCGCTAATTCTTTCAGCAGAGCAACGGCTTCGTTGATGTCATACTGTTTAGTTGCATCAACTTTTTCACGGATATTGCGCATGCGCTTATTCAGTTTAGCCATTGATTAATCCTCCACAACCAGGCCCATGGAACGAGCAGTACCTTCGATTGAACGCATCATAGCGTCAACATCAGCACCAGTCATGTCCGCAGCTTTAGTTTCAGCGATTTCGCGAATCTGAGCAGAGGTCACTTTACCAACTTTATCTTTGTTTGGCTTACCAGAACCAGACTTAACGCCAGCTGCTTTTTTCAGCAGAACGGCTGCAGGTGGGGTTTTAGTAACGAAAGTGAAAGAACGGTCTGCATAAACTGTGATAACAACAGGAATTGGCAGGCCTTTTTCCAGGCTGTCTGTTTTTGCGTTAAACGCTTTACAGAATTCCATGATGTTCACACCTTGTTGACCCAGTGCTGGACCAACCGGTGGGCTTGGGTTAGCCATACCAGCTGCAACTTGCAGCTTAACGTAGGCTTGTACTTTCTTAGCCATGAATATTTCCTCTAGATGGGTGATAGCGCCTAAATATAGGCTCCCCGTTAATTAACACGCCCCGCAAATCGACTTTAACGTGCAATTATGCGCAACGTAAAAAACAAAAGGCGCGAAATTATAGTCAAATTTCACGCCTTTTGCAAGCCAGTTTTTTGTCGTTAAGACTATGCTTTCTCGACTTGGCTGAAATCCAGTTCGACAGGGGTTGCACGACCGAAGATAGAGACAGAAACCTTCAAGCGGCTCTTTTCATAATCCACTTCTTCCACAACACCATTAAAGTCAGCAAATGGACCATCACTAACACGAACCATTTCGCCTGGTTCGAACAAGGTTTTCGGACGTGGTTTATCACCAACTTGTTGTAGGCGATTCATGATCGCATCAACTTCTTTGTCGCTAATTGGTGCCGGACGATCCGAAGTCCCACCGATGAAGCCCATAACACGAGGTACGCTGCGTACTAAGTGCCATGATTCATCATTCATAACCATTTGAACTAATACATAGCCTGGAAAAAACTTGCGTTCACTCTTACGGCGCTGACCACTACGGATCTCAACAACTTCTTCCGTTGGCACCATGACTTCACCGAAAGAGTCTTCCATACCATGTAATTTGATATGTTCGCGCAAAGATTGCGCTACACGGCCTTCAAAACCAGAGAAAGCCTGAATCACATACCAGCGCTTTTTAGGTGAATCTGACATTTAGAATAACCTCAGGCTTGTAATAAACGAAACTAAACGTACTAGGATACCATCTAATCCCCACAGTATTAACGACATAATCGCCGTTACTACAGCAACAATCAAAGTCGTTTGTAATGCTTCTTGGCGAGTTGGCCAAATTACTTTTCGCATTTCAATGCGGGCTTCACGCGCAAACGTTAGTGTTTGTTTGCCTTTTGTGGTCCACAAAGCGACGGCACCTGCAAGGGCGACAACAACCACAACAGCAAAAGCACGCAGCGCGAGATTATATTGACGGAAGTAATAGTTGCCAACTATAGCAATCAATAGCAGGACAGCAACCACGGCCCACTTAAAGATGTCTACACTGCGTCCACTTCCTTGAGCTTCGCTATTCGCACTCATAATTCAACCTGTTACCATGAAGTATGTATAAAGCCAGCTAACTTACAAATATAAGACAAGCTGACCAAACCAATAGAATATGCCAACATATCCCTTATATACCCGTAATCCTTCAAGTTGCAGCGGTGTTGACTACGTTCAGCTAGCCGAGTCACATAGTTTATCTATGCTCCCCGTCTATCTTCGCTTGTCGCCTACCTGCAACTCGAATTATTTGGGGTATATACTACCAGCCAAGCTTGCTAAGTCAGAAAGGGGTATCATTGACAACACCTGCAAAGTTAAAAGATGAGTTCACACTATCTATTTCGCAGGTTATTTCCGGCATGCCCAGCAAATTTTTTGCCATTTTCTTTATGAAAACGAATTTCTAAATATGGCAGCGGTAAAATATACCATATCTTCTGAGCAAAACCTTAATAAATCTCATATAACTGCATAAAGCTGCTGATACAGTTGATATTTCGTTGTTTCAGAGCCTATCTCACCAATAATTTCAACAACCATTGATGAGATAGGTTCTTAATTTTACAACGTTATACTTGTCATACTTCTAAATACAACTCTCTTAGATGTATCTTGAATTATTTCAAGTATAAAAAGGGCATCATATAGATGCCCTTTTCACTAAAGTGG
>NZ_JBYVYL010000013.1:0-72028 GCF_058148425.1 Providencia sp. 6390 | reverse complement strand
ATAGTCAGTAAACTGGGCAAGGGTACGTGTGGAAACATGACCGTCTGAAATGGGGAAGAGGTGCAACCAACCCACCAAACGTTCATGCAATTGCCCTACAGGCGTATCGAGCGTCAACGCATTGTCAGGTTGGTTCTCCCATAATTCACAGGCGAGGTTTTCTGCCATCAGTTGGATGCAGTTCTCCGAGCGCGCCCACGCCATTTGCAAATGCTCACCTAAGGTAAACGGGTGCACTTTCAGCTCGGGTATGAGTGGCGAGCGGTCACGGGCAGGTGATGTCAGGCAGACAGGTTGTGTGTCAGTATCCAGCATCACCTCGTGCACTGGGTTCATCAACACATACCAATCGACTTCACGCAGACTGGGTATCAAGACATTGGCTATGCGGCTGTCCATCAGGCGCAGAACCACCATTTCGCCATCCAGTTTGACCAATTGCCGGTGTTGCCAGTGGTGTAACTGCGCGTCCCACTCCATCGGGCTGCGGTAAGCCCAACCCCAACTGTTATCACTGAAGCCTTTGCGGTCAAGCAGTTGCCCCAAGGGGACGGCAGCGCTCGGTTTCAGCTTCACCAACCATGGGCTTTGTGCGATTAAATGTGCCAGAGGGGTGCCGTTATACAGCGGAAACGCCTGCTCAATCCAATCGTTAGCAAACAGCACGTCGGTGGGATTAGGCTGTGCCAAGGTATTGAGCAGTAAATACACCGGGTCGCGGTGAGGCTCACTCAGCCACGTTGTCCAAGGCGTAGGTCTCATGTGTTACCTCCGTTGGGTTTCATCACCCAACTGCCCGCGGCTTGGGCTTGCATCGCACAGTACGGTTTGATGGGGTACGGCGGTGGCGCAAACGGGGCTACGCCCTCGGGGAGCTGAAGATTGACCGCTTGCCCTGAGCCGCCCGCACTGTCACCAATCGCCACATTACCCGAGGTAAACACGTTGCTCGGGGTGATACGTACAAAGCTCCCGCCGACTTTAAGGGTAATTTCGGTCGCGGCTTCAATCACCACTTTGCCTTGGCTGCTAAGGTGAGTTTCTTGTCCGCTTTCACTGACCAGTGCACCATCGACTTGCTGATGGTAAGCCCCCAGCACTTGCTGAGAAACATCGCCTTCGGTTAGGGCTTTTTGTGTACCTTTGACATGCAAATGGTCATCACCAGCAATTTCAGTATAGCGATGTTGGTCAATACGCTGTTTACTGTCTCGTTGAATATGGGTGTGATGGTCGTTTTGAATGTGCACATTCATATCACGCTGCGCGTGAAGGTAGACTTCTTCTTGTCCCGCGTTGTCTTCAAAACGCAATTCATTAAACCCTTCGCCTTTGTGAGTACACGTTTTAAAGGTAGTGCGGGTTTTTTCGTGGGGTAAATTTAACGGCGGTTTGTTGCGCCCGTTATAGGTACACCCCGTGACAATTGGCCTATCAATGTCCCCATTCAGGTAACTGACTAACACTTGTTGTCCGATGTGGGGAATGCTCATAAACCCATAACCATTGCCACTCCAGCCGTGTGACACCGGCACCCAACAGGAAGCACTGTGGTCGGGGGTACCACGCCGGTCCCAATGGAAATAGACCACCACTTCCCCTTTGCTGTTGGTGTAAATTTCCTCCCCCGGTGGCCCGACGACAGTAGCGAGCTCATCGCCGTCAGCGGTCGGTTTGTAGCGATACGGCGGACGCCATTCTTGCGTACCTGGAATAAACGACACGCTGTTCGATAACTGCGTCCCTTCGCCACCACTGTTGTCGGCAAGGGGTTGGACACCACGGTGTGATACTCTCACCACTTGCCAACGGTCATTCATGCGCGCATTGGGGTGATTGGTTAAGGTAAACATCTTACCGGGGTGCAAAGCAAAACAGTTGGTGCTGGCGTGCCCCATTTGACGGTGCACTTGGGATTGTTCATAACGAATTTGGTTAAAGGCCTCTCCTTGTGCGTCTTCTTGGAAGCGGCCGTAACTTTCAAACATTTCGTGCTGTTGGTGTGCGTCACCGATGACTTGATGACTCAGCGGGTGAGAAGGCCGTACTGAATTATAATCTTTATCAATACGAATATCGCTGCACAACTGCTCGGCGTAGTGCCAGACGGTCGCCGTGCTGTCGGTAATATCGGTATCGGATTGCGGGTTATAGGTAAGGGTAGCCCCCGCCGTCATCCCTAAATGACGGTCGCTGTAAAACAGTTTCGTGCCTTCCTCAAACCAAAAGGTAATGCCTTCTTCGGCGGCAAGGCGGCACCAAAAGTCATACATGGTTTCACGTTTTTGGGTGACATAAGCACGTTCAAGGTGCTCTTCGGGGTGATACAGCAACTTGTCGTTGGGAATATGCGCTTCATCTAACAAGGTGTGCAATATCTTGGGTACCGTGGTGTCTTGGAAGATACGGCTGTCTTGTTTGAGCGTCATCACCCACATTTCGGGGCGTATCACTAATCGATACCACGTTTTCACCCCGTCAGTGTTCAAATTTTCGGCACTGGCGAGTAACCCTTGCACCTGCCGAATTTTTTTGCCATCCCGTTTCACGGTGAGGGAAGACATACAGCCCAATATCGTTTGAAAATCGATATCCGGCAGAGTGCTGACCGCCACAATCGACAAAGTAAACAATTCAGAGAGCCCTTCTTGCAAATCGAACTCCGTGACTTGAAACATCTCCTCGGGAAAGCCTCTAATTTGGCAGGAGAACACTAAACCTGAGTTAAACTCACCACTGTATAATCGCTCTAACGTGTCCTTATACTGGGCAATATGGCGTCGCTGTTCTTCAAAGGTTGCCCCTCTCACCTTTCCAGCGTCAGGCGGATCTAAACGAGAAGCCGGTTGTTTGGCAGAGGCATTGAATTTTTGAGTCGACATATCGGCTCCGTTTGATTGTCTATTGTGCTAAGGCAATTTCATTGATGCCACTGAGTTCCCTCTAGAACGGTGAGCAAACCTTAGCAGTACCCAACACTGAATACTCCCATGAGCCGTGTCGCTTAAGCATTCACGATCATGAGGAAACAACACATAAATTTATGTTAAGTATGCTACAAGGCAAACTGTTCCCTGTAAAAATTTAAAGGTAACTATTTGTAATTACGCATTATTGATGTAGAAATTAGGCATGTTCACATCAATAAAAGAATAAACGGACACCTTCACCTTGTTTTTTGCTCGGTAAGTATCTTTTACGAGCCTTATCACTGCGGCACTGCGATAAATAAAAGCACTCGGGGCACCATGTACGGTCTTTCACGTGGGCGGGTGCCGCTTCCCAGACATGCCCTAAACTACTAGATTGCCATGTGCAGCCGATAAGATAATTTCTAAGCTGCCTATATGGCAGTGAACAGTTTCTTTTCCTATATCTGCTCACTTGATGATTTCTAAGCTGCCTATATGGCAGTGAACTAGACTTTATCAAACAAAAAATAAGTTACAACAGACAGTTAACGGTATTTTTGCAAAAATACCTTCTTTTTTACCGTCTATTGCAACTTATTGTTTTAACTTTAAATTTTAAAAGAGCAAAAAAACAAGGTCAAAAGTGAGGGACTGTTGCTAGTTTTATATCACCCGTAACTGGCTGACTTAAGCCATAACAATTAAATGAACCGGCTTGTGGCTGCTCCGCTGAAATACATTTAATAAATAGCGGGAACGGACGATACCCCCTCTCTTCATACCGTGATTTAGTTTGTTGGCTTTCAACCCATAAAAACGGCAAACGGCTGTGTGCTTTCTGCGGTTTTTCGTTTAATTGCGCTAAACAAGTCTCAACCGATAAACCTGATTTAGTTGCATATAATTGCGCTTTCTTTTGCCTATCCAGTTGAGTACGCTTTTCACCCTTTATATGCTGCCGTACATAGCTAACCGCCGTTGCATGTTCAGGCACCAATTGAATGGATTTGATATGCACATAATCAGATAACCTTTCCAACCAATGGCTGATATTTAACTGCATCAGAGCTTGTTCAGTTTTTGCCAGCAAACGCATTTTTTTACCTAATCGAAAACCAACACTGCCATACTCAGGAAACGCAATCGCAATCGTGCTATCCCCTGCGGCTGATTTGTTATCAACAAGGGCGATATGGGTTTGCTGATAAACTTTTTGCCATAAAAAATCTAAAGGTATGGTTGGATCAGGTAATAAAGTGATCTCCTGATAATAGTTCATAGCTCACCTTACTTGTCGCTTTCACCAAAGACACCACCACGAACCAGCACTGCCATCACATAGTGTTCATCCTCAACATGCGCTAGTTTTTCACCTCTAGCCCATTTGTCGAAGTGAGTATAAAAATCTTGCTTCGCACCAGGAGTACGATAAGCCGTACCAAGGTTCGTGACTGCACCATAAGGTTCAATGGCAATTGCACCAGCACTATTCACTTCATCATCATAAGCGGGATACCATGTATCAATAGATCGTAGCGCATTACCTACTTTTTGTGAGTGCATCGCCGCATGGTTATTGACGTGATAAAGGATTTTGCTCTTATTACCTTTGCCCTTATCCATGACCAACTCTTCACTTGGGTAAACTTCTTGTGCCTGCCCAAGCTGCGCATAAGTGGTAATTTCAAGCAACAATGCACCATCACTGCTGGCTAATGCCGCGGCAATTTTATTGCCTAATTCATTGACTTTTTTGTCTTGTTTGTCAAAATTACGGATACTGTACTGCGTTGCATCAAATGTCCATTGTTGCTCTTGCCCTGCACTTAATACTTTAACTTCCACTTCGATTTTCTCTGCACCGACTCGGTTACGCCATAAAAAACGGGCATTGGCAATATTATGTGCATAACGACGACCTAACTCACGAAAGCCTTCTTTTTCAATATAGTCTTTAGCGGCTTTGGTATAGCTTTCTTTGAAAAGAGCGTTATTACACGCAGAAGGGGATTCGACACCCCCCAAAACTTTAAGGGTAAATTGGTGCTTTAGTGTGTCTTGCTCTGTGCCTAATGCACATGCATCAACTGTTTGTAAGTTTGCTTTCTCAACTTCCGCATTTAATTTTAGTGGATCACTTTTAACAGCGCCTTTTAATCTATTTGAGATGGTTCCGCGAACCGACTTTTCTTGCAGAGCCAAAGGTGTAAATTGGCTTTTATTTTCCCAGCTGGTACCGTAAAAATAACCATCAGATGGAACCAATTTTTTTTCAAATGCCAATACTGAGGCTACATCGTTATTCTTCGCCATTTTTACTCTCCGCTCGTAAAATGTTTAGGTTGAACTTGTTCGCATAAATAGAGGTTATTTTCAAAATCGGATGCATAACACCAAAGTATTTCATCAGGACTCTCAGCTTTATTGATCATTAAAAATTGCCCTAATGTGATAATGCTTTCTGCAAATCGATGTGGGTATTTAATATCGCGTTGATTTTTTGCTTTTCCTAATGGAGAAATGCCTTGAAACCCTGTTGCGATAGGAACTATCCAGCCTGAGGTTTTGCGTTGAGTTTTCCATTCAAACTGTTTCTTTTTAGGATCATCCCCAGTTTCTATTTCAACACACTGGCTATTAACTGTGACATAATCTAATAGCGCATCCATGGCATCTTGCCCTTCTTGCATCGCTTCCATCATTAAGTCGCGACGTTCAATTAAGGCATAACCCGGCATTAAACTATTAAATAATTTGATTTTTTCAGCATTATTGAACTCATTAGGTAAAACATACTGTTGTGGCATCTCAACCGATAAAATATCACCGCCAGCCAGTTTCATTGTAGGAATTAATTCATAGATTTTATTTAACACTGAGGTATTGATTGATGAGTCTTCATCATATTTAATTAATAATGACACATCCAAATGGCACCTTGCCTCTTCAATAAAAGCAGAGCGATTACCGTCTTTATCAAGAGGGTTACCTGTACCAACAATTGAATTAACAAAATCACCGGGGCCCCGATAAGTTTGCAAATTACATTCATGGCTGATTACTGCCAGTGCTTCAAATTGAACATCTAATTCACAATCATTATTAAGCTTACGTTCTAAAGCATGCATAAAGCCGAGCCATGCAGTCATCGCAGGAAAACCAATCGTCAACGGGCTAGATAATGCATTCGCATTAAGGACTTTAAGATGCGCTAGCTTAATAAGGTGGATGGGGTTACTCATCTTAATAGCTCCTTATTTTTAGCTACAACCTTAGCAATGGCGTTAAATTCATCATTACCAAATGACAATGCCTTTTTGCCATTAACTTTGTTATAGCCTGCAATAAATTGACGAGTAATTTCAGCGATTAACACCGATAGCCAATCATCCAGATCATCACGCTGCTGCTGCGCGTTAGGAAATAGCCATATTTGTTGATATTTGGAAAGATTGGTCGGTAAAACAACATCACCTTGTTCATATACACGACGAATTTTCCACATCATGATAATAATGTGATCCACATATTCTTGAATTCGATTATCGCGGTATTCAGAGAAACGATTATTCCTCTGATCTTTTGGTAATGTAATTAACCCATGAAAGGCTTCAAAAGCCTCTTTTACATGCCAAGGGTTAATACAATCTGCAAAGAAATTTTTTGATAGAAGACGTGTTTCCCGTATATTTAATACCGGAGGAAGAGAAGGCAATAAATGCGCTTTGCCTGCATTTTGGTTATTTAATACAGAAATATTTTGTGGCTTAGTGCCACCGAAGCCGATGGTAGTAATACCATAAATTTCTTTAAAACCAATTTCGCTATATTCGCCTTTACGTTTTAAGTCACGCAATGCTTTAGTTTGTTCGGAAAAACGAATATTGTCGATACGTCGGCGCATTTCAAACACTAACCCTGAAGGGGTTAATAATGAAAGCAAATGGTAGTCTTCATTATCCGTCCATACAGGAAAATAAACTTGCTTGATTTTTGAGCTAGTTACCGCGGTTTCATCTGCCGCTGTCATAGCGAGAAAACCTTCTCGCAATGCTTGATAAGTATCGGTACTGACAGTTAATAATGATTTTGCAAGAGATGTATCTTCTTCAATATGCGCTAACAATGTTTTTTGATCTTGCATCTGCAAAGTCAAAAATTTATAAACATCTAATGCTGCGGCATTGCCTAATGCATCAGATTCGACAGCAACATTCCCTGATCGTAAAAAGCCATCATTGGCATATTGTGTATTTGCAATTGTTGCACTGACAGAACCATTTTTATTCTTACGTGCACTGGGGTGACTAAATGTGCAAGGGTGAGTAGAAATAGAAATTTGCCCTGCCCGTTTAGCGGCATTCGGTAACCATTCATCTAGTGAAAAAGCCTTTTCGCACTCTTGCTCTAACTGACTTATTTCACTTTCAGTCATGGAGGCTTTTAAATTCTTTTTAAGCCAACCTTCCTTGCGTTCAGTAAAGAAGGCTTCTATTGCTGGATCAAGCATATTTAGAGGTCCTTATGACTTAAAATTTATTGCTATCTATATATGATGAGAAATTAAATAGTTATCTTTCTACTTTGTAGATCCCCATCTGATCATCATATTGATAATCATGATCATCATTGTCGCGCTTCAAAAAGCTAATCTCACCATACAACCGTGAAATCGACGTGAATTGCCCTTCGTCTTGACTATGTTGATAAATCGATTGCTGATAATTCCTCACTAGCCATAATCTTTTTTTCAACGATTCAGGAAAATCAACACACTGAATACGCAAAATGTCACCTTTTGAAGTCCACTCCCCACTGACTTTGTCATACCGCCAAAAATCGGCTTTGCCTTTATCTGAAAATACGAGTGATAACCGAATGGATTGAGAGTCTTTACGAAAAGGTGCTAATTGCATTGGTATAGCGGTCATCCACCAGCAACCATGGGTATACCCCCACAAATTTGCTGCCGTATTAATTCGAACAGTATCAGAGGGATCTGCGCGTGAAGGCCTTCTTCTTTGCATTCTGACTGGTTTTTCAACTTGCTTCGTTGGGAAAAGGCAGTTGGTTTTCAAAGTATAGCTAATCGATGCATGCTCTAAGCTGGCGAAATTACTCTCTTTAGTGCCCTCAACGTTGGCTGGTTTTTTTATTCGAGGAATTGAATTGATTGATTTCCTTAACTGTTGCTCATCAACCAACTCACTTAAATTATGCGTTTTGAGTCTTATCGCACTGTTTTCATAGCCTGGGCGGCAGAAAACTTTTTCATCTTTCCCCTCAAAGCCTTTCCAGTTGTATTCTAGCAATGCCACATTAGGCTGTTCGATCTCACCTTCTCGGTGGCGACGTACCCGCCCTGATACCTGAATAATAGAACGATATGAAGACGGTTCGACAACCGCCCAATCGAAGTCATGATCACGCCCCACTTCTTCGACTGGTGTCGCGACAAGGATAAAAATCAGCTGCTTAGCCTTACCTTGAGTTGCAATTAAATGTTGACGAATAATAGGATCAGACAGTGCCGCAGGCTGCTCGCCGACTTTTTCTTTGCGCTTAAGCACTTTATCTAAATGCTGTTCTTGTTCATGACGCAGTAATAACACCTGCCGACTGTGATAAGCCATCGTGCGAATTTCAACATCGTCAGGCCATTCACTTTCAAGTAAAAAACGCGTCAATCCAACACAAGGAGAGATATTAGCGACTCGTACTACACCAAATGAAAATTGGATACCCGTTTGCTGATCGGTAAAATGGTGATGTTCATGTTGTGCCAAAATGGCACTTTGAATATGTTCAAAAAAGTGTTGTTGGCTATTTTTTCCTTGTTCAATTGGCATCGGTACAATCAATGCTTTACGCCGAGCAGGTAGTGAGTGTAAAACCTCGGTGCGTTTATCAACAAATTGATCGTGATATTGCTGATATAAATAAACTGAATTCACATCATTTGCCGTGATGGTCGCTATTTTTGTCGTTGATTGGCACTGATCTTTTGCAGGGTTATATTTGCCTTCATCCATCCAGATACAACCAATTTGTAATGGCTGTTGACGGCTTTTGGCATGAATATACCAACCTGATTGATAAGCATGATAATAGGCTAAAGCAGTATCAGGGGTGATGGTTGCTGAAGAGATCATCACTTTTCGTCCGAGCAAGCCAGCAAAGTGGATCAAACGACCAATCGCTTTTAGATCATCATCGCTAAAATCATCCACTTCATCTATCACAAGATCAGACGACATCAAACGTAAACTTGGCAAAATATAACGACCACCACGAGTGGTTTCTGTTGCTCCCATAATATGGTCAATCGTACAGGCCAACACAGGCGCATAAAGTAACGCTCTATCTTTTGCTCTAGTTAATACCGTTGACAGTGCTTCTTCAGGGAGAGAGCCTTGCCACTTATCTTCTTGCCATAAGAGCTCTTCTTCGTCGCCATCAAATAATGTTTCCTGTGATTCAGAACCTGTGTCTTGTGGCTTGTCGTTATCGTCTTTATTATCAGCTTTCGTGTTCTTATCAGAGTCAGCCGCATGATGATGTAATTGAGTGACTGCTTTAGAACCGACTAACACAGCAAGCTCATCTTCTTCTAGCCCAAGGCTACCTTTATATTCATCACCTGTTTGTAGTGTTAATGTCCTAAGCCCCAATGCGAGTATAAAACGTAAACTCTGCTTATCTTCTGACAATGCCTGCATGGTTTTGGCATTCGCTCGAGTTTTACCACAGCCTGTACTGGCCATATTGACAATAAAGTAGCCTTTTATATCGTCTTGTTGTTCACGATATTTATGAATTGTGCTAACAACATCTTCTTGCCAGCTAAATGGCCCTGTGCTGTTTTTATTATGAATTAATGCTTTGATGTCGCCAGCTGTAGGTGGTTCACTTTCAAAAAAAGGTAGTTGTTCCGCCACATCACGAGCAATTTCAGCAACCTTAACCAAGTGCTCATCCAATTTTTGCTTACCCTGTTGGATGGAACCAACTTTATGCGTATTAGCATAAAGCGGAGTTTCACTTTTCCATTGTGGATCCATTTCTTTTGAAGAGTAATTATGATCCGCTAACATGAGGCAAAGGCGTGCATGGCTAGCAATGATTTTCCAACTACCATCTGCCATAGCTTGTTGAAATAAGGGTAGTTGCTGTTTTAAGTGGATCGCAGCCTGTTTAATTGCTTGAGTCCATGTTGGTGACGCACTTAATAAGCCATTTGGGAATTCAAAACACATGCCTAGTCGCTGGTTAAATTCCCGCTCATCATATTTGTTTTCATAGCCCCAATACTGTTCAATGAACTTCATCATATCAGCCAGCGTATTGGCTTCTTTACCGCCTACCTTGCTAAGCAGCATTCGGTCACCATTTTTAGCATCACCCTGCTGCTGTTTAGCATCTAAAAAAGGCAATCGATGGTGCGATAAAATTAACCACGTTAGCAATGATGCCGCATCAGGTAGCCCTGATAGCGGCAATGCCGCTTGTTGATTTTGTTTAGCCCACTGTTGTAGCTGTGATTCATTCCATTGTTGTGTCGCTAACACATCTAGCCAATTTTCATCATTTTCACTATTAGGCTGGCTTTTCACTAATGCACTAAACAGTATTGATGACACCCATTCATGGCGTACAGGATCGCCTCTGCGATCCCGAGTGATGAGTTTATTTTGGAATAAATGGGATGCTTTGCCCCAATCGTGCAGTAAAGCAGCCAATTTCGCAAAAGCTTCGATTAAAGAGAGATATTTCCAGTCGTTTTCATATTCGCTACCCAAAAAGGATTTCTCAGTTCGATTAACAGGAACATACCCTTGCGCATTAAATTTTTTGCGGTTGCCTACCACCCACAGCAGTTGTGTTCGGGAGCGAGAACGGATCCAGTGACAACTGACTGCTGTGCTGCGACTGGCGCTTTTTCTGAGCATTTTTTTAATCGTTTGTAGCCCTTCCTCGGTGATCAGTGTTTGCCATGTGTTATCACCAATCCGGTTAGCAAAGGCATCCAAAACCCGACGTGTTCTTTTTAACGCGTATTTTTCGCACTGTGAAACAAAGGTTACGATCATTGTGTTGGCTCCTGAGTTTGCTGTTCAGAGCCTGTTTGTAGAGCGATTGCTTTAACTGTATCAAAAAGATAATCAAGGGCATGGCTATCAACAAAAGATTGTAAGATTTGCTGGCGAAATTCTTGCTCAGTGGCATCTTCCTTTGCGCAAATAAAAGCCCATGGCAGTACGATGGCATCTTTAATTAAATCTGCAATATCAAATACTAAAGCCCCACGCCGTGTTTTACCATGCATCACCGCAAAGCCATGAGGAATACCAAGCACCCATAAACAACTGGCCGCTAAACCATAGGCTAAGTAGTTACCATGATTTAAGAAAGCATTGGCTTTATCCATTGATTGATGCTGCCGTGTGAAATTTTTTTGCCCCGTATTATTTGCCGCGTACTTATAAAGAGTTTTCGTTAATTGCGCTTCGGTAAGTAATAATTCTTGGGAATTTTTAGCTGCATCGGTTCTGGTATGAAAAGTTTCTAGCGCGCCTTGGATAAGCCTGTCATGATAAATAAAACCTTCATTTTGCAGCTCTCTAGAATTTTGCCAAATTTTCTGTAGATAATTGATACGTGCTTTTTGTAACGATTTAGCTGCCTGTAAACGTTTAACATCATCAAACCAAAACCCCATCCAGCCTTGCAAATATTCAGTTGGCCGATACTCGCTCTGGGGAGTTAACCATTCAACCTCTGTGGCCATATAAAGGGGCGTTCCACCTCCACCACAAAAACCAACTAAAACACCTGCTTGCGATAACATGCGCATCGCCGCCTGAGTCACTGAAGTACCAGTCCCTAGCATCAGAACCGTTGTATTCGCGATTGGAATATTAAAGTAAAGGTTTTCGTTTTTTGCTTCAGTAAAATAGAGCACTCGACCATCTTTTTGCATCACTCGACAATGCTCTAAGTAGTACATATTTGCTCGTTTAGAGTGAAGAATGGTTTTCAGATCAGAAGGGGAAAAATCGTCCATGCAAATGCAGCCTTTCCATTAGTTTGATAAGTTACATTACTATGTTAATACAATTTAACTTATGTGATGTCTATAGCAATTGATGAATGTTACGCATTATTAGGCAATTTTGGGAAGGTGATCGCAGAGTTGATTGTTAAAAATAACTCATTGATTGTATTTGGATTGTCTGAATGTAATGGCCTATTGGTTGTTTTTTAGCAACATTAATACATATTCGAAGGTAATAATTTTTAAGCTGCCTATACGGCAGTGAACCTTTATATTGGATAATCAATTGTATATAAAACTTTCTAAGCTGCCTATACGGCAGTGAACTATTAACTTTGATCACGGAACACTCCGAAGGGTTTCTAAGCTGCCTATACGGCAGTGAACGTATGTTGTCTGTGGGTTTTCCCTCAATTACTTTTCTAAGCTGCCTATACGGCAGTGAACTTAGCTTCTGGAATATCGGCGTTCCAACTTGATTTCTAAACTGCCTATACGGCAGTAAACGCTGGATATATGCTGGGGGTAAGCCGTGGAAATTTCTAAACTGCCTATACGGCAGTAAACTATAACTTACCAGATAAAACTTCTCAGACAACAATTCGTTACCCTTCTTTTGCTTAAAACACCTTCTTTTTTTACCATATTTGCAATTGTTTGATTTTATTACCCATTATTAAGTAGCAAAAAACATAAGGTCAATTAAAGCGAACACTAAATAGAAGCTCTATAAATACAACATTAGGAATACTACATTGGGGGCTATACCCCCAATGTTGAGCCGCCGTCGACAACAATATCTTGCAATGTGATATGACTGGCATCGTCTGACGCTAAAAACAAAATGGTGCTGGCAATTTCATCAGGTTTGGCAATTTTCCCCAATGGAATACCTAACTTAAATTGCTCCGCAGTACCTGAAACTCGCTGCTTAACCGCATCATGGCTGACCCACAACATACGTTGCATATCGGTATCCGTTGAGCCCGGAGAGACTAAATTAGAACGTACCGCACTGCTTGAAAGCTCTAGCCCCACCGTTAAAGCCAAACTTTTCAAAGCTGCTTTAGATGCACAATAAGCACTCATCCCCATACGCGGTAGGTGCGCCGCATCAGAAACAACCGTGACGATTGCCCCACTTTTTTGTTTGCGAAACTGTGCCATCGTTTGTTGAAATAGATAGAATGCCCCATCCACATTGACCGAAAAAACTTTTTTCCAATCTGTCACATCTAATTCATCAGTATTACCAAGCCGTAAAATACCCGCAGCATTGATTAATACATCCAACCTTGGCTGAAGTTGAAATAATCGGTGACATGTTTGAGCAACTTGCTGAGGATCGGCGATATCAATCACTTCTGTCGCAAAAGGATAATTGCCTTGAGTGAAAGCAATGTCAAACCCCGTTACCTCCGCCCCTGCGTTGACAAATGCTAACGCAGTTGCTAAACCGATCCCCCGTCCAGCCCCCGTCACCCACACCGTTTTGTCGCGAAAATTAAATGTACTTTTCATAGCGTTCACATTTTCTGTGACAATAATGACCACCATGCATTAATGCTTGGTTCCTTAGCTAAGCTAACAAAATCAATATGATGATAAGTTTTTCGCCAATAGGAAGCCAAAGACATTATTTGTATTGAATCCAATCCATAATCAATAAGATTTTCATCATCTAAAGGTATGTCAGAGTCATTAAGTAAGGAAAGAACCTGTGAACGCAATACCGCTTTCGAAAACGAGGTTTGTAATAAATCATCAGTCATGATTACGCAACCAGCGCGGCCAGCAATATAATTCAACGACATTAAATGCTCTTCTCGGCTAAAGTCTGCCATCGCATCAGCGACAAAAAAAGGTTTAATATCATGCATAAATGCATCAATCGCTGTCACCATACAACCAATATGTGCATAGATCCCAACGATAATCAGTTGGTTACGATGCCCTTCGCGCATCTGCTGTTCAAGTAATGATCGTTGAAATGCACTGTAACGCCATTTAGGTAAAACAATATCATCGATGGCAGGGGATAAAGCCTTGATAATCGGTTGCTGCTCAGGTGAATTAACTAAACCAGCACCCCATATATCATTAAGCAAAGCGCGCTCCTCATGGCTTTGGTTTTTGGGCTGTGCAGTGTAATAAATGGGGATCCTTTGCTGTCGGCTGAATTGGCGCAGCGCGTTAATATTATTAATCACTTTCGCTAACATCGGGCTGTTTTTGTCCCAGAAATTGACAAAATAGTGCTGCATATCATGGATCAGCAATATCGCTTTATTTGGATCAAACTCCCAATTAACCTTATTGGGAGGAATGTCGTTTATGTTTGGTAAATCATAGTCTTGCAGCTTTGGTATTGCCATTTTCTCTTTCCTCCTGTTTAAGGTTAATTAATTAGCCATTCACGTAATTTTCTTTTATCCACTTTGCCGACAGGGGTCATCGGCAATGCTTCAATAAACTTGATAAAGTCAGGGAGTTTGTACTTAGCAATCCCCTGTTGATTTAAAAAATACCTGATATCTACCGCTCGCAATGGCATTGTTGTCACCAAATAGGCATAACTTTTTTCACCTAATAGGTCATTGTCAATACTGACAAGCGCAGCTTGCGTAATGGAATCATGTAGAAGCAGTAGATTTTCAATTTCTTCTGAAGCAATTTTTTCACCGCCTCGATTTATCTGATCTTTGACCCGCCCATGTACCGTCAGATAACCTTCTGCGCTGATAGAAACTAAATCCCCCGAATTGTAAAAACCATCATCATCAAAGGCTTCTTTATTATATTGCTGGCTATTAAAGTACCCACGAATAGTATAAGGGCCGCGGGTCATTAAACGACCAATCTCGCCACAAGTCAGTTTTTCACCTTGCTCATTTGCCACCCACAACTCATCATCAGGGCAAATAGGATAACCTTGAGTTTGCGTGATTTTTTCCTGTGTATCGTCAAGGCGAGTGCAGCAAACCAACCCTTCCGCCATGCCAAAAACTTGCTGTAACTGGCAATTCATTTCACTAGTAATGCGTTTAGCCAGTAAAGAGGACAACCTAGCGCCCCCCACTTGCAATAATCTCAAAGAAAACAATTGCTGATGACAATTGCGCTCGTTCAGCACTTGTAGCCAAAGGTTTACGATAGAAGGCACTAATGCAGTAACGTTAATTTTGTGTTTTTCAATAAGCTTAAAACAATGATCTGGACTTGGATTATTGGCTAATACAACACACCCGCCAGCCATAAAAACACCTAAAGCCCCCGGTGAGCTCAGGCAATAATTATGTGCAGAAGGTAATACACATAAGTAGCGTGTATCCTGATTGAGCTGGCAAATTTCTTGGCAACAACGAACGCTGTATAAATAATCGTTATGCGTTCTGGGGATCAGTTTAGGCGTTCCGGTGCTACCCCCCGATAGTTGAAAGAAAGCCACTTCATCGGCTGGTGTTGGAACTTTAATAACCTGATAACGTGTTTGTATTATCGCGTCATGCAAACTGTCGGGATCCGCATCGTGATTCAGTAATACTAAGCGCACCGACGTATAGTTAGCACAAAAAGTATTTAAAAAATGGTCATTAACAAATAATGAATGCCGCCTATCGGCGATGAACAGGGTTGGTTCTATTTGTTGTGCATAGGCATTAAGCTCACTACTTTGGTGACTGAATAATGCATTCACAGGCACGACCCCAATCCGTAATAACGCAAAAAATACAATGTAAAACTCAGCGACATTACCTAGCTGAATAAGTGCCGTTTCTCCACATTTAGCACCTCGATGCTGTAGGTAAGCGGCTAAATTATCAATAGATTGATTAAATTGACGGTAGCTAAAGCGGCGTTCCCCATCAATAATTGCTATTGACTCACTATTCGCAAAACTTGTCACAATATTTGTTAAAGGTAAATCTTGCCAGTAGCCTTTCAGGCGATAGTGAGCCGCAAGTTGTTCTGGCCAACGAGTATAGGTAATACACATGATCACCTCCTTAATTCAAACCTAAAACATTCAGCATCGTTGAAAGTTTTGCTCCCGTTTCTTGCCATTCAGATAATGGCGATGAATCAGGTACGATACCCGCGCCTGCAAATAAGCTAATGTGATTTTGATTCATTCGCGCACAACGAATAGCCACCACCCACTCACCATTACCATGATGGTCACACCACCCAACAATGCCCCCAAATAACTGGCGATTAAATGGCTCTATGTGTGAAATGAACTGTTTAGCCAACTGATGTGGAAAACCATTCAAAGCGGGGGTTGGATGTAATAAGCAAGCCAATGAAAGTGCGTTTTCTTGTGTGTAAGCAACCCCTTCAATATCGGTTGCGAGATGCCATAATGTAGAAGTGCTAACAAGCTTAGGTTGTTCTGCAAAAAGCAATTGATGGCTACGAGGACAGAGCAACGCTTTCATTGCCTGTGTCACTAATTGGTGCTCATAATGATCTTTTATCGACGCATACAAACCTAAGCTTATTTCACGGTCATATTGTTCATCACGGCTTCGAGGTGCTGAGCCTGCAAGTGGCTGTGAAAAAAAACGATTACCTTGCTTACGAAGCAATAACTCGGGGCTAGCACCGAGTAATTGACTACCATCAAACAATGGGACATGGAAATTGTAGCTCGTTGGATTTTGTAACATTAACCGTTGTAAAAGATGGTGATTATCCAAGGGAGCAGTAACAATAATCTCCAGCAAACGAGCGAGCACAACTTTATCTAGCTGAGTTGTTTGCATGGTACTAATTGCTTGTTTAACCATTGAGATAAACTGTCGCTGGCTAGGATATTCGCGACATCGGCTAACTTGAATATTTGGTTTTGAAACGAGTGGTTGTGATAATGGCCCAATTATCTTTTTTGTGCTTTCAGGTATAAATAATGTTGATGGTTCATCGGTATTAAAAGGAATAGCGCCAACGATGATAGGCTCAGTGATCCCCGCCATTTTTGCGGCATCAAAAGCCGTCATGATATCTTTTTGAAAAGAACTGGATAAATTCGCACCATGTTTAGCTGGCGTTGTCAGTTGACAAAAGCACCCTGTTGTTGAAAAGCTTTGATAAGGCGAAGTAAATACAAAACTATTTGGTGATAATGTTTCTAGTGTATCGATGCCATATTCGGTTAATGTTTCTTCCATGTTGTTCCCTCTAAGCCATCAAATATATGAATGATTATTAGTATATTTAGCAGATACGTCACAACAACCGAACCTCTTTAATAGGTAGGAACCCCCCACGAATCAGCCTACTATGCCACTTTAACCCCTAATTTTTTTTATGATGAAACTGTCTCAGTTCGCTGAGTATACCAACAAGTACCAAACCCACAGCGGTCAGCACCCAACCACCTAAACTTGCTGCAGCCATCGTCGTTGTCATTACACCGATGCCACCTAATAATGCAGCGCCAATTGCATCCCCTATCACATGTTGTGCTGTCCATAAGCTATTAACTCTTCCCAGCATGGCTTCCGGCGTTTCAGTTTGAATTAATGTATATTGAAGTAACGCACTGACTGTGCTTAACCAACCAAATACCACTAAACAAACTACAGCCCCAATCCACATTGACATAACACCAATCAACGAGATTGCAAAACAAGATGCCACGGTTAATAACAGCATGACTTTTCCAGGTTTCGCAGCCATTGCTAAGTTGCCGCTTGTCAATACCGCAAAGACTGAGCCAAAAGGAATAGCAGCATATAGCATACCAAGCTGAAAACCTGACACATTCCAACTTATCGCGAGAGATGGAAATAGCACTCTCACTGAGGCAGCCATGGTTAATACTCCACCAAGTAGTGTAACTCCACCAATCAATGGGCTATGTAATAAAAAATGGACCCCCATTAACAATGATTTTATTGGGTGCTCATGCTGTTGTATTGATACAGGAAGCAATGGCAGCCTTAGTAAGGTTAACGTTGTAATCAATGTCCCTATCGCTGCCAGTAAAAAGTTCCATTCAACGCCTTGTTTTGCTAGCAGTAGGCCAGCAATCATTGGGGAGATCACGGCGCCAATACGCACTGTTAGCATCATAATTGCATTCGCTTGCATTAAATTTTCACGCCCCACCAGCAACGGAGTGGCTGTCAATAATGCGGTCACGCCTAATGAAGCAAAAAAACCATCCCACATGCCTAAAAAATAGATGATAAGTAATGATGGTTCAGCTAATAATGCGTTTCCCCACAAACCAAGAAAGCCAATGCCACAAGCCCCTCGAGCAATTAAAATTAATCTTTTGCGCTCGTAGCGATCAGCGAGAACGCCACCTAACATTAAACCTATAAACATTAGACTCCCTGTCAACATCACAGACAAACCAACTTGCCATGTTGAATGGGTTATCATTTCAATTTGCACAGGCATCGCGATGCCCAATAGCCCAAGCGATAAAATTGAAATAAAGCGAGCAATAAAAACAGCTCTAAAGGCAGGGTGTGTTGTCAATAAACGCAAACTCAGCAACTTTGATTTTCGCCCCATACTTCTTTTACTTTCATCTTTGGTTAAATCAGTGTCGCGCATGCTAACACAGTAAAATTCATGGGATAACGATAATTATTATCTCTATTTTGATGAAAAATATTATGTAAAATGATGATTTTCATTTGCTTATTCAGCGAAATCATGTTGTGAGTACAAAAAGCATAATATTAACTAATACACTGATATAAAAAGTTTTTGGGTTATTTAACCGGTGAATACACAACTGATTGATGGAAAAGAAAATGCAAGGCAGCCCCATTAAATTAATGCAGCCGCCATATATACTCAAAATAATTCGAGTTGCAGGTAAGCGACAAGTGAAGATAAACGGAGAGCATAAATAAACACTATACTCTAGATAATTCGAGGTGCAGTTAGGCGACAAGTGAATGAGTCGCTAGGAGCCTACATAAGTAGGTGACTAGTGCGAATGAACGTAGTCAACAACGCTGCAACTTGAAGTATGACGAGTATATAACTCCGCGGACGTAGCGTAGCCACTTATACCTCACCGAAAAGCCCTGCAACTTGCAGCGTGACGAACTACCCTAATATTTGCCGTAATACAGGGCCTATTGTGGTAAATGATTTTGGAGAAAGAATATCAACATGAGCACAATCTTGAGGATAAAGCTCTAATTGCTTCACCCATGGTGCCCATGCTTTTTTAGGTGTTAATCCTTCTGGTACTGTTTTTTGAGCAACAAATAATGTTACTTTGCCATCATAAGGCAATGTATGAGCTGTCGTGAGTAACCTTACCGCATCTGTATAATTCTGCTCAATGGTTTGAAAGAGGCTGTTTGTGCCAGTACTCGACTGTGCTGACATAAATGCAACCCGTTCTTGAGCGATTTTAGCTAAAACATCAGGGTTTATTTCTCGCAATGCTTTATTGTGCCAGTTAAGCACTTCCGGCGGCCAAGTATCCAAAAGACCTAAAAATGACACCTCTTTACCTAGCTTGCGTAAACGAGCTGCAACCCCTTGCGCTAGAGTTCCCCCTAGAGAATACCCCAACAAATAATAAGGGCCTTGTGGCTGTTGGGCTAATAATGTTTTGAGGTGTTGATCACATGCATCATCAATCGTTTCGGCCATCATTGCGCCCATCGGACGTGGTGATTGTATGCCTGTAACACTCCAGCGATCACTAAGATGTCGAGCCAATACACTGAATTGCCAAGCAAAACCTGACGCTGGATGAAAACAAAACAGTGTGGGTCCGTCTCGTTCACGTAATGGTAAAATAGTTTCCATGCCCCATTGTTCAGAGAAATTTAGCTCCTGTTTTAGTTCTAAACGTGCAGCCAGTTTCCCCACTGTTGGTGACACCATTATTTGACCTGGGGTTATTTGCAGACCTAACTGCTGGCTTAGTTGCACAGCCAAACGTATTGCAAGCAGAGAGTGTCCGCCTAAAGCAAAAAAATCTGCGTCAATGCTTTCAATGTTACAGCCTAATAGTTGCTGATAAGCCCCCGCAATAATGAGTTCTTTCTTTGTCAACGGTTTACGGCCTGTTTTAGGTGAAAACAATTCAGGAAGAGGTAATCGTTTACGATCTAACTTACCATTATTACTAAGCGGTAAAGTATCCAGTTGCACGATCACGGATGGCACCATATAGGGTGATAAAGAGTCCCCTAGCTGATCGCGTAAACTAACCGTATCAAGTCGTTGGCCTGATACAGAGGTTACATAGCCAACTAACTGCCTTATATCCCCTTTTATTTGTGCGGTTTTATCTAATATACATGCATGAACCACTGCTTGGGCTATATCAGGTAATTGCTGCATAGCTCGCTCGACTTCACCAAGTTCTACCCGCTGCCCTCTTATTTTTAATTGAGAATCGATTCGGCCAACGTATTCCACTGCCCCCGAGCTTAACCAGCGAGCAATATCACCGGTTCGATACATTCGTTGACCCTCATTAAACGGATTAGTGATAAATTGGCTAGCAGTGAGATCGGGACGTTTAAGATAGCCTTGTGCAAGTTGTACCCCTGTTAGATATAACTCACCCGCAACACATACTGGTACTGCTCTCTGCTGGCTATCGAGTATATGCATACCTGAATTCCATATTGGATAGCCAATCGGTACAGTATTTCCTTCAACAGCCGCTAACTCCTTTCCATAAGCTTTGTAATAGCTAATATCAATAGCCGCTTCTGTTGGGCCATAAAGATTGTATAACGGCACATGAGTTAATCTTTCCCATTCACGACATAACTCGGTAGGCAACGCTTCCCCACTACAAAATATATATTTAAGCGCTGAGCTGTATGGTTGTGTTGCATAGGCTTCAACAAAGGCAGCAAACATTGAAGGGACAAAATGAGCAGTTGTTACTGCATGCTGATGAAAACATGCCATTATTGCACGCGGATCAAGATGGGCTTGAGGCTCTAACATCACCAATTTCGCTCCCGCAATAAACGGCCACCAAAACTCCCAAACTGAAACATCAAAACTACAGGGTGTTTTTTGCACTACAACATCTGTTGATGCCAATGGACAAAACCCTTGCATCCATAACAGACGATTTACAATGGCTTTTTGTCCAATCATCACACCTTTTGGCTGCCCAGTAGAACCTGACGTATACATAATATAAGCGGTATGTTCAGGTTGGAGGCAAGGATCATTCCACTGTTGGCTATACGGCAATAGCGCGTTGTAGCATAGAATTTTGGAATAGGAAAAACGAGGCAAATATTTGTCCAATGTTATCAAGAGTATTGGCTGAGCATCCTTCAATATTCTATCCAAGCGTTGATCAGGAGAGTCGATATCTAACGGCAACCAAGCAGCGCCCACTTCAGCAATAGCATGAATAGAGAGTGTTAAAAATATTGACCGAGGCAATGCAATTGCCACACTATCGCCTAATTTAACCCCTAATGATTTTAGCTGTGTGGCTAATGTGACCACTTGTTCTCTCATCTCACGATAAGTCAGCGAATATTGCTGATCGACTAATGCAATTGCTTCTGGCGTTTTAGAAGCCTGAGTCGCAACAAGGCAGCTCAGTGTAGTGATAGGTAGCTCTTTCTGTGTATGGTTAATCAATGAGCGCTGATGCCGTTCTTTCTCAAGCAGCACATCAATATCGCCACATTTCAGTGCTGGGTTATGGATAAATTGCTTCATCATCAATGTGATACGCGATAAATGATCTTCAAGTTCCTGAAGTTCAAAACATTGATCGTTAGCCAATAGTTCAATTTTAATTTGACCTATTTCATCGACTAATAGCATCAATTCCAGCTCATCAATCGGGCCAGAAGCAAGTACATGTGTTTTGGTCGTGAGATTTGGCATCGTCAATGGCAATTCAAACAATTTTACATTCAATACAGGACCATATATCAACTCATTGCGTACCGTGCCACACCTGTCACGAAAACTATAATCAAAATTATAACGTTGATGACGACGTATCACTTTTAATTGCTGCTTCAGCCGTTTAGCAAGTTCAGGCAGCGTTTCAGCCTCATCAATTTGAATCGCAATCGGCAACATGTTCACCACGGGTCCTGTTGCCGTCAGTGCTGCTGATCCCATGCGTCGCATAAGCATTAACTCTGCCGCATAATCCATACGACCACATATTTTGCCTAGCCATAAAACAACCAGTGCAAGCGCCAAATCTACTGATTGATTAATTTCCCCATCACCAAATAGTTGAACATCAATAACATGTTGCAAACGTATAATGTTACTGGTTTCATTTAACCTTAATAGCGGTGTTGAGGACAGTGAGGCGGGGAGCGGTAGTTTTTGATAATAATCTTTCCAAAATTTTTGATCTTGATGAAAATATTCACTATTTTGATATTTTAAATATTCATCAACCACTGCCTGAAATGGCGTAAATGGCGATACTGGTATCGGTTGTTTTTTCTGCAAGGCGCTATAAATTGCTGCGATTTGTTGAGTAATTGCTGAAAAACTGAAACCATCGACTTGGATATGATGATAGCGTTGATACCAATACCAACGGTGCTTATCTAACTGCAATATTTTTTGCATTACCAACAGGTTACCACTGTTGATGTGTAAATCTTGCTGGAGATCGGCCTTCATTATGGCTAAGGCAGACTCATGAGGTTCTTCAAACTGACTTAAGTCAATATATTCAGGAGGATCAAATCGCTGAGTTTCATCAAACCACTGTACAACTTCGCCATCCTGTTCTAGAAAACGCATACGCAATGTATCGGCCTGCATCATACCGGCAATAATAGCTTGCTTTAATTGTGCAACATCGAGCTCACCCGTTAGCTCGACATAGTGCGCAACGCTCCAAGCGCTATGTTCTTGATATAAACAATCAGCAACCCAAATACCCGGCTGAGCAGCAACGAGAGGTAATTTATTGAACATTATGCCCTTAGCCTCTCTATACCCAGAAGAGATATAATATTATTCGCTAACCATGATTGTGCATTACATAAGGCATCAAATGCTCCGCTAAGAACATTGGATGGATTCTGAGTTACCATATCAAGCCTTTATCGTCACTAGTTCGGCTTCTATCATAATGGTGTAATCGAGCTTTATGGTTTTTCAAAAAAGGTTAGGCTGATGCTAAAAAAAGGAATAACAATAAATAATCGAGTGACTTATTGTTACCTTTGATAATTCATTTTAAAGGTGCAGCATGAGTATGGATACATATTATTTAACTCGTCACTTTGGCAAGCAAACATTGCACTTGTTGCATTTTGATCCCACCACCTTTACTTGTGATGACCTACTTTACCTATCGCTTCACCACAAACTTCAGAGCGCCGTAACCAAAAGAAAAACTGAGCACTTGGCTGGATGTATTGCAACCTTCCATGCCATTAAGTCATTAACGGGTCATGACCAAGTGTTCGGTTTACACGGTGAACCTTTGTGGCCAAAAGGGATTAGAGGCAGAGAGTATCGGTATCGATATAGAAAAGTAAGCAAATACAATATGATGACTATGCTGCCTATACGGCAGTGAACTAGTATCGTGCTTTTTGATTAACTCAATAGCTTTTCTAAGCTGCCTATACGGCAGTGAACAAATACAATATATTCGTGCGCATAGAGATTTATTTCTAAGCTGCCTATACGGCAGTGAACAGTGATCTGTATTTAAGATCTTGCCCTTCCTTTTTCTAAGCTGCCTATACGGCAGTGAACCTGCTTACCTCGGTAGTGATCTAGGGCTTTTTTTTCTAAGCTGCCTATACGGCAGTGAACAGTTTTGAAAATGCCTTTGAGATTGGATTTGTTTTCTAAGCTGCCTATACGGCAGTGAACAAATAACTTAGGCATGGGTAGCGTTCCATTGTTTTCTAAGCTGCCTATACGGCAGTGAACTTTTCATACCATTGACCAATCAATAACAGCATTTTCTAAGCTGCCTATACGGCAGTGAACGGCAATGCGGAGGTGATATTACCAATATTGGTTTTCTAAGCTGCCTATACGGCAGTGAACATAGGCCCAACTTTATGGGGCTTACCGATTGTTTTCTAAGCTGCCTATACGGCAGTGAACTATAGCCTATCATAGAAAACACTTAAGATAACAATAAACTAGCGCTAAATTGTTAAAAATACCTTGTTTTACAGGCTGCAATCTAACCTATTGTTTTAGTTTGTAATTTTTGACACGAAAAAATAGAAGGTCAAATAAAAGGTATTTTAAGAAAGGTAACAAGTCGAAATAAATATTACAACAATCAATATCCGCTGCTGTTGAACCAATAAAGAAAAAATAAATTATTCCTAAATAATTATGCCAACACCCATATCAAACGATGAGTGCTGGCAAGTCAATTAACGACCACCAAACAGTGACATGCTATTTAAATCTTTAAAAATATCCTGCGACGCTTGGAACATCGCCATTTCTTTGTAATAGTCGGATGTGGTACCAGTCCAGTTGGTTTCCAACAAGTCACTGACACGTTTGGCATTTTGAATACTGCGTGAATCTGCAAGGAAATCTAATTTATCAATTTCTTGTAATTGCAAACCTTGCTTAGACTCAATATTCGAGATCTGGTCTAACGCAGATTTAACCGCAGTATTTGCCTTACCTAAATCCTCTTGTGCTGCTTCTAGTTCAGCTTCTGTTGCTGTATTTTGTGGCACCTTTAATGCAGCGATACCTTTGTTGATTGCCTTAAATACCTCAACCTGATTATTGCTATCCGTTGCAAATACCTGAGCACCGGTAAAATAAGTGGTCATTTCACGGTCGCTAGACACATTTTGCGTGATCGCCTTATCGCCACCGTTGTAAATTACCTCACCACTTGTTGCATCTATCTCAAAAGGTGGCTTATCCGATTTAAAACCAGCAAAAATATAACGGCCATTGCCATCAGTGGTATTACCTAATGCAACCAACTGGTCTTTTAAACCTGAAAGTTGATCAGCCAGCGATTGTCTATCACTATCGCTTAAAGTACCTTGGTTTGATGCCTGAATGATGGTGGTATCCATTTGTGTCGTGACATCCGTCATTTGCGTCAGAACACTCATCTGCAACAACATACCCGTTTTAGCAAAACCGCGACTTGTCACATATTGCTGATTACGATTTTCTGATTGATTAATTCGTACCGCTTGTGAAGAAGCCTGCGGATCATCAGAAGGCTTGCTCACTCGTTGACCTGACGCTAATTGGCTACCCGCATTCATCCAACGTGACTGAGCATTATTCATATCTTGCAGGCGCTGATGGTAAATCATATTTGTACTTAAACGCATAACAGGATCCTTTTTAATTACTGAAACTTAAAATGCTCTCATCAGGGCATTGAACAGGTCATCAACGGTTTTTAATACTTGTGCATTGGCATTGAAGAATTGTTGGATTTTCTGCATTTGAATGCTTTCCTCATTCATATTGACGCCTGAAATTGCCTGCTCTTGGGCGTAAAAGCTTTCCGTCATTTTATTTTGTGTCTCAGAATCAATTTGCGCCTGCTTGGTTTGGCTACCCACTTCATTCACAATCGATGCGTAATAATCAGAGAAAGTCGAATTACCGCCAACCAATTTTTGGTCTTGTAATTTCACTAATTCTTTAATGTTTTCATTATCCCCAGGACCATTACCTTTAGCGCCAGCTGCCGCAAAATTTGCCGCATCGCTGATTAGGGTTTGCATGCCATTGATCACGCCATCAACGGGTTTTACTAGAAATGAATCACCTGCTTGTGCGGTGTTATTACTGATTTTTATTTCAATGCCATCAAATTTTAAGGTATCTTTGGTTGATGCATCGACAGTCACTTTTACCCCTTCAGGCAATCGAGTGACATTCCAATTTGTACCATCAAAACGCATGTCATAGTTATTGCCCGTCACCTGAGAAACGTCACTATAACTTAGGTCGAAATCGGCTTTACCATGGTTAAAGGTATTACTCACCACGCCACCTTTACCAATTTCAAAAAAATCTTTTCCTGTATTACCATTAGCATCAAAGCCTTTGGCATGAATTTCATTGAATTTGCTAGCGAAAACCAATGCTAGCTTATTCAGTTGTTGATAAGCCGGATCAATGACGTCTTTACGTGAACGTAGAACACCACTCAGTTCACCGCCACGGATAGCATCATCAGAAATTTCGCGAACCTGACCATTTGCTCCCACAAAGCCAATACTAAAACGGCTGTCATCTTGTGCTGATGGCACCGCTTCTAATCGATTAGCTTTTTCGCCGGTGACCAACGGTAATCCATTGGCAAACGTGACGTTGTAATTACCGTTTTGCTCGATGACTTTGACCCCTACTAATGAATTGACTTCATTAACAAGGCGGTCGCGCACATCCAACAAATCATTCGGTTCTGAGCCACTCACTGAGCGCATACGGGCTATTTGTTGATTCAGTCCGGCGATCTTTTCTGCATAAATATTGATGTCTTTCACCTTGGTTTCAATTTGGCGATTAACATCACGCTCCATCTCTTGCAGTCGTCTATCGGCTTCTTTAAGTTGGCCAACCAGTGAGTTTGAATTTCCCAAGAAAACGTCAATTAGCGTTTTATCGCTCGCGTCACTGCTCGCTGCATCAAGGGCAGTAAAAAAACTGCCAATATTGCTAGAGATGTCACCTGTATCATTAGTCAGCAAATCATCAACTTGGCTACTATTTTTTGCATAAGCTTCGTAGTCACCGCTGCGTGCGCGCGATTGACCATATTGCTGGTTGATAAATTCATCAAATTCACGGCGAACATGGCTAAAATAAGTACCATTTCCGAAATAACCATTAGGTGTCATTGTGCCGGGATTCTCCCCGAAAACTGCACTTTGGCGATGATAATAACCCACACCTGCGTTGGCTAAGTTGTTTGAAATAACACTTAACCCACCTTGTGCTGCATTCACCCCACTGAGTGCGTTGTTCATTACATTGTTTAGCATAAGCTGTTCCTTTCTCTGGTGCTTATCGCCATGGTTATTGATGAAACCTTCGCAATATCAACCCGAAATTTTTCAAATCTGTAGTAGTTATCGGAAAAACGGCCCAAAAATTTAGTCCTTGTGCCATGAAAAATTAAAAAATATCACTCAAATCGACGCTATAAGCTTTAACGGCCCGCGAAGCTGTGGTATCAAACGTTTGCTGACCACGAATTTGGTTGATCAGACTAATTAATTTGTCTGAATAGTTCGGGTCAGTCGCATAACCTGCTTGATGTAAACGACGGGCTGCCACCTCTGGTGATTGCGCATGTTTCACGTCGCGGTAACGTGGATTTTCAGTCAATAAATTGATATAATCAGAGATCGCTTCTTCGTAAGAACCATAAACACGGAAATCATCACGCATTTTAATGCTTTTGCCATCAATCACTTCTGTAGTCATAATGTTAGTAACGGGGCCCTGCCAATTTTTCCCTGCTTTAATACCAAACAAGTTATGGCTGGTTTTCCCCTCAGCCGTTAAAATTTCTCGGCGCCCCCAACCACTTTCTAATGCAGCCTGCGCTAGCACTAACAAATGCGATATTCCACTTTTTTGGCTCGCTGCTTTGGCTGGCTCAATCAATTGGCTAATAAAATTTTGACTGTTTAGCGAGAGAGATTTCACTTTTTGCATCGGTGATGACAACGCATCCCCCAATGGTGCAAAACGGCGCATAATTTGCGCCATCGCTTGATTAGGTAAACTATCTATCAAGCGATCTTCCATACTAAATGGCTTCATTGGTGGTTCCGTTGATGAAGTATCGTCTTGCGTTTTCAGCTGTTGATACATCATTTCGCCAAAACCTAGCCCTTTTTGTGATAAATCTTGCGCAATTTGTTGGTCATACATACTGGTTAACATACGTGTATGATCACTAGAAAATAGGCCATCCTGTGGCAACGCATCACGCATGCTTTTTAACATCATTTGGACAAAAGTCGCTTCCAACTGTTGAGTCACTTGGCGTAAACCTTTGTCAGGTGAATCAGCTAGTTCTCGCTTTAGTCCATTCAGCGATTGCAAATCAAATGCGGCTCCCTGCATCAGTTGCATATCATTCATTAGATGATCTCCAACTTGGCGCGTAAACAACCTGCACTTTCCATCGCTTGTAAAATAGACATCAAGTCTGTTGGTGTTGCGCCCAGTGTATTAAGTGCCTGTATCACTTGGTTAAGTTGTACACTTGCATTAACTTTTTGCAGTGCCCCACCTTGCTCACGAACACCGATATTCGTATTACGTGTCACGACAGTTTGCCCACCAGCAAACGGCGTGTCTGGTTGGCTGACTTGAGTTTGTCGTTCAACAGTCACCGATAAGCTACCATGTGCGACAGCACAACTTTCTAACGTTACACTACGATTAATCACGACTGAGCCAGTGCGTGAATTCAAGATCACTTTTGCCTCAGCTAACGGCATCCGCACATTCAGTTCTTGGACTTGCGCCAAGAAACGAACCTGATCTGTGTTATTCATCGGTACATTTAATTGCACGGTACGTGAATCTAAAGCTGTCGCCGTTCCTGCACCACGCAAGCGGTTAATTGCATCACTAATGTCTTGTGCTAAGGCAAAGCTATCATCGTTCAATTGCAGGTTGATCACACCGTTTTGACCAAAACTTGTTGGCAGCTCACGCTCAATAGTGGCTCCCCCAGTGATGCGACCACCATTTAATTGATTGACCTTAATGCTACTGCCACCTGCGCTCGCACCCGCACCGCCAACTAGGATATTTCCTTGCGCCATCGCGTAAATTTGCCCATCGACACCTTTCAATGGTGTCATTAACAATGTACCACCACGTAAACTTTTGGCATTCCCCATTGAAGAAACAACGATATCGACTGACTGTCCTGAACGTGCAAAAGGCGGTAACTTAGCGGTTACCATAACAGCGGCAACGTTTTTCAGCTGCATATTGGTGCCAGGAGGGACCGTAATCCCCATTTGAGATAACATATTGCTTAAACTTTGTGTGGTAAAAGGCGTTTGCATGGTTTGGTCACCGGTACCATCCAGCCCTACCACCAGCCCGTATCCAATCAACGCATTGTCACGTACACCTTGCACCGTAGTGAGATCTTTGATCCGTTCGCTGTGCGCAGACATCGCTGTAAAACAGAACAAGGTGAGCAAAAGGGTCGCTAATTTATTCATTCGATTATCTCTACAGATTTACAGCTCAGTTGCCACCTTAATAAGGGGAAACATTTAAGAAAAAGCGTTGTAACCAACCCATAGTTTGTGACTCATTAATATAGCCATCACCGACATACTCAATGCGAGCATCTGCCACTTGGGTTGAACTAACATTATTATCAGCGCCTATGGTTCGTGGATTGACTACACCAGAAAAACGAATCGACTCCGTTCCCTGATTGATAGCAATCCGTTTTTCACCAACCACATGCAAGTTGCCATTCGCTAGTAACTGATCGACCGTGACTGTGATCGTGCCCTTAAACGTGTTGTTAGCATTTGCACCACCTTTACCTGTGAAATCACTGTTACCTTTCACATCCAATTCAGTATTGCTTCCGCCTAACCACCCTTGCATAAAGCCCGGTAAAATCGCGGCTAAGAATCCTGTTTTGCCACTGCGATTTGCATTGGCTGATGAGTTTTTGCTGGCGCTGACATTTTCTTGGAGATTAATCGTTAAGATATCGCCAACATTGCGAGGGCGCCGATCCTCAAATAAAGGTTGATAGCCATAATAAGCAGGTTGTGCGCTCTGAAAAATTGCCCCGTTTGGTGCAGGTGCAGTTGGCGCTGTTGGTAACGCTGTTGTTTGAGTATCCACCAGCGGGCGAGGCTTAATGTAGGCACAACCGCTGATGACGAATACCATCGCAATCACGAGAGCCTTATTAGGTGAAAATACAGGTGCTTTTCTATTGTTAAGGGCAATACCACTGTTCGTCATTATGATGCTCTTTGTTGCCGTTTCGGTTTTCACCCATCAAGTGGCTAGCCACTTGATGTGAGTTGCATATTAATCCATTAAATTAAAGCTGCGTTAAACGTTGTAACATCTGATCTGATGCAGAAACCGCTTTACTGTTAATTTCATATGCACGTTGCGTTTGGATCATATTGACGAGTTCTTCAGCAACGTTGACGTTCGAGGTCTCAAGCATGTTTTGATATAGCAAACCAGCACCATTCGTTCCCGGAGCACTTTCATTTGGTGCACCAGAACTTGCTGTTTCCATGTATAAGTTTTCACCCATACTTTGCAGACCCGCGTCGTTGATAAAGGTCGATAAGGTAATTTGGCCAATTTGCTGTGGTTGGCTATCACCAAATACCTTAATAGAAACCGTACCATCACGGGCAATGGTTAAGCTTTCCGCATTATCAGGTAAAGTGATGGCGGGAACGATTTGATAACCGCTAGAAGTGACTAATTGACCATCTTGGTTAGGTTGTAAAGCACCATCACGCGTGTAAGCATCAGTTCCATCAGGCATCTGTACATGCAAAAAACCCTGCCCTTTGATCGCGATATCTGTTGAATTACCCGTTTTGTTTAAAGCACCTTGACTATGAATACGCATAGTCGCAACAGGACGAGAACCAGTACCTAACTGCAAACCCGATGGCAAAGAGGTTTGCTCTGAACTCATCGCGCCCGGCTGGCGAATATTTTGATACAGTAGATCTTCAAATACTGCACGTTGACGCTTGAAACCATTAGTACTGACGTTCGCCAAGTTGTTTGAAATCACATCGAGGTTAGTTTGTTGGGTATCAAGCCCTGTTTTAGCAATCCATAGAGAACGGATCATGGCTAATTCCTTACTAAAAAATTAACTAATGGTGAGCAGTTGATTGGCTTTCTGCGCGTTTTCATCAGCGCTACGAACGACTTTCATCTGCATTTCAAAATGCCTTGCATTAGCAATCATCGCTACCATGGCTTCAGCGGCATTCACGTTGCTGCCTTCAATCACCCCTGAAGTAATGATTGAATTTTCGCTTTGAGGAAGCCCATTGCCATTAGCTGCTTGTGCCTGTGGTGATAGATGAAATAACCCGTCTTCACCGCGCAATAAGTCCTGAGGCTGTGCTTCAACCACTTTCAAACGACCGATTTGTCCTAACATGGTCGGTGGATCAGTAGCTAATAACGCCGTTATCGTACCGTCTTGACCAATGGTCAATTCTGCATTTGGCGGCACATTAATAGGCCCACCATCACCCTGTAAGCGACGTTCACCAATCATTAATTCACCATCAGGTGAAATTTGAATATTACCGTTACGTGTGTAGGCTTCACTGCCATCGGCTAATTCAACCGCGAGAAAGTGCTTATCATTGAGTGACACATCCATTGGCCTACCCGTATAGTTAAGCGGCCCTTGACTCATATCAGCCCCAGGTGTTGAAGCAACAACCAATGTGCGCGTTTGCTCGCTATCACCATTCACGGGTACAGCACGCATGGCAGCAAGTTGGGCTTTAAAACCTGCCGTAGAAATATTGGCAATGTTGTTTGAAACAATGGCTTGATTTTCAAGCGCATGTCGTGCACCACCCATTGCAGTATAAATAACGTGATCCATGGCCACCCTCTATACTTAACGTAAGTTAACCATCGTTTGTAGCATCTGATCTTGAGTCTTGATCGTCTGTGCATTCGACTGGTAATTACGTTGCATCACAATCATATTGATCAGCTCTTGGCTCATATCAACGTTAGATGATTCAAGTGCGCCACTGGTTAATTTACCAAATTGCCCTACACCCGGTACGCCATCCATCGGGTTGCCGGATGCATTCGACGATGCCCAAACGTTACCACCTTGAGACACTAAACCATTTGGATTGGCAAAAGCGGACAATGCTACCTGCCCAACCACACGTTTTTGTTGGTTAGAATAGTTAGCAACAATCAGACCATTGTCTTCTATTTTGAAATTTGTATATTCACCGGCTGGATAGCCATTCACATCAATTGCACTCACTGATGACTCACTGACTTTTTGTTGACGTATATTACTGAGATCAACCTTTAATGTGCCACCATTGGCGCCGTTAAGACCTTTATAGGCAAAATCAAATACTGCACTAGCCGGTGTTGTTAAACGACCATTACCATCAAACTCCATCTTTCCAAGAGGTGTTGCCGCCGTTTCATTGGCATCTTTTGCATAAGCCATCCATTCATTATCTTTGTTTTTAACAAAGTAAACGGAGATCTCGTGTGTGTTACCTTGGCTATCAAACGCGGTCATCGTCGTACTAAAGTTATAGCTACCCGGTGTGTCAGGATTTGAGGGATCAAATGTTTTAACTTTATCTTCCGAGTTGAGATTGATTGTCAGCTTCGCCATATCAGAGGCTTTTGCATCCATCATATCGGTTGGGATATTCAGCGCTTCTGGAACACCACCTGATTGAATAACCACATTGCCTTTGTTATCAACACTTGCTGGATATCCCGTCACGATCATGCCTTGGTTATTAACAAGATTACCGCTTTTATCACGAATGAATTGCCCATCGCGGCTGTAATAAGTGTCACCATTAGCATCTTGTACGCGGAAAAAACCGTTTCCTGAAATCGCAACATCTGTTGGTCTATCGGTACGGGTTATTGGGCCATCTTTAAAGTTTTGCGTTACTGCCGCAACGTTAACACCGAGCCCTACACCTGAGCCGGCAAACATATCAGCAAATGAGGTCGTGGCCCCTTTAAATCCATTAGTTGCGGAGTTGGCAATATTGTTACCAATCGAATCAAGCCCCGCTGAGGCAGCATTTAAGCCACTGACTGCTTGTGAAAATGACATATTTTCTCCATGACGGTTGGGGAATTAAAATTAAGAGGATGGGTAAACTTTAAAAATGCTACTAAGCGGAACGCTTTGCCCAATACCAACATCCAATAAAGGCGCATCACTCCCTGGTGTGACACCGTTGACACGAGTGTAGCCTAGTTTAGTTACCTCGATTTCAGCACCGTTACTGACAGCCTTTACATCGAAGAAGTATTTGCCTTTTGTATCAGCAACTAAATTGCCATTGTTATCTTTTCCGTCCCACGACATATCGTAAATATCAGGTTTCACATCAGTGTCGTAGGTAATGGTACGTACCACGGCGCGGTTCTTATCACGTATAGTGATTTCAACGCTGTTAGCCATTTTGGGAAGAAAGAAACCAAAAGGTGAAGAGATAAAATCACCTTCTGGTGTACTCGTTTCACCATCATCACTGCCTTCAGATAAAGAACGAGTTGTTTCATCATCCGGTAATGGATTCGTCGGTTTAGAAACCGATGAGCCACCGCTATTATTTGATGATTTCAATGGTGCAAGCACAATTTCATTACGTGGGATCAATACCCCTTTTCCAACTAATTGAGTGGCTTGTAATGATTGCCCTGACCCAATTTGCTGTGAAATACCATTAACGCTGTCACCTAACTTGTTCATGCTTTCCAATGTCGCAATTTGCGCTAGTTGGCTAGTCAAGTCGGTATTTTCCATCGGTTTGGTTGGATCTTGGTTTTGCATTTGCGTGACGATCATTTTCAAAAAGGTGTCACGCATGTCATCCGTTTGGCTTTTCTTTGGAATATTACTTTTCAGCGGCTCAGGGCCTGCGGTGGTATTATCCAAAGAGTCGTACATTGTCGCTGCAATGCCCATTTAGCTTCCCCGTTACTGACCAATGGTTAAGGTTTTTTGCAGCAGCGATTTTGCTGTGTTCATCACCTCTAAATTAGCTTGATAGCTACGCGAAGCCGAAATGGTATTGATCATTTCACCAACCATGTCGACGTTAGGCATGCGTACATATCCCTTTTCATCAGCTAATGGATGGCCAGGTTTGTATTCCAAACGTGGTGGTGCCGGATCCTCAATCAGTTGGCTGACTCGAACCCCACCAACTTCGTTACGGCCCTGTGGTGCCATTTGAAATACCACTTGTTTGGCGCGAAACGGCTCACCATCAGGGCCAGCAACGCTTTCTGCATTTGCCATGTTGCTTGCACTGACGTTAAGGCGCTGTGATTGCGCAGTAAGCGCTGAGGCTGAAATATCAAAAATACTCAGTAAAGCCATAATCATTACCCTTGCTGTAAGACAGCCAACATGCTTTTGACGCGGCTATTGATAAATGTTAAATCTGCCTGATATTTCAATGTATTATCAGCAAATTGACTGCGTTCAATATCCATATCGACAGTGTTTCCATCCATCGAGGTTTGATAAGGCACACGATATTTGAGATCAAGTGCAGGTTGCTTTCCGCCATGACCTTCTATGTGTCCTGTTGATGTCACCGCAAGCGCAACGCCCTTACCTTTCACGGCACCGTTATTCATCGCCTGTTGCAGCTGGCGGTTAAAATCAATATCACGCGCCTGATAACCAGGTGTATCAGCATTGGCGATATTTGCGGACAGTACGGTTTGTCGCGATTCGCGTATTGATAACGCTTGTTGCTGAAAAGCAAACAAAGCATCTAATTTATCAATCATGTTCAACCTCAATGGATGTTGTGCCTATTTATCATTGATAAACAAGCCTAAACGTATTTCAGCACCCGTTAAAAAATCTTATTCAAAAAGATAGCAATACAGAAAACGCTGAAATTTAAAATTCGACGCGCTTATATTAGCTGGCAGATAAAAAATCTAATGGCAAGATAAAGGCAAAATTATTGACCTATTTAGCTCATTCATTATTGAGCAAATGAGTAAACTGCGAGCATCTAGAAAAGTCAGTTTTAATTAAGGGGGTCAACTTGATGAATTGCTTCAATGCAACTGCATTCTGTGGGTTAATATTAATAGCTACCGCAGCACAGGCCTCTTTACCACAGGATATTAACCATTACTTCCGCAAAATACATAGCAAACCAAACCAAGTCTCTATTGAAATAAAAACGCCAATAGAACGCTGGCCAAGTTGTGAAAACCCTCAAATCATGTCGCCAATCGGAGGGCGCAATATGGGGAATGTTTCACTACCTATTCAATGTGGTAAGAAAAAACAGTTTATTCAATTAACCGTTAATGTTACGGGTCAATACTATGTTGCAACACGTAATATTACTCGCGGTGAAAAAATTGAATTTGTTGATATTGGCACTAAAAAAGGACTCTTAGATAAACTGCCAACAGGTGCATCAATAGATAAAATTGCTATTCGTGGCAGTATCGCTTTGCGTGATATTAGTGCAGGACAAACTCTTACTCAGACAATGATGCGCCGCCCATGGGCCATTAAAGCAGGACAAACTGTGTATGTGTTTGCTAACGGTGATAGCTTTTCGGTGAAATATGAAGGTCGAGCCATTAATAATGCCGTAACGGGAGAAAATGCACGAGTTCGCTTAGTGAATGGGCAAGTTGTGAATGGAGAAGCATTGGAAAATGGCAGTGTTCAGATAGCACTCAAATAGCGGTTTTTGATTGTCGTTATATCATTCTAACTATAATATTCACGCATCAAACGTGTAATTATATGGAATTGTCCTAAAGGCTATCATCGCATTTAAAGTATTCAACATAATTGCCGATAAAATTAATCAGAAAGATATCGGAATAGGAAAAACATTATGGCTATCGAACAAACACCTGCAATTTCAGCATTAACTCAAGTCACCACACGTGATCCACAGGATGCAGCGGCACCTCTTCGGGATAAAAAAGTCCCAGCCACAGAAGCGGTCAAAGAAAGCACCTTTTCACCGAGTGAAGTACAGAAAAAACTGTTACAACCACATGCTAGCGACATTAACAGTGACAAAGTTGAAAAAATCAAACAAGCCATTAAAGACGGTACACTGCAAATGGATGCAGGAAAAGTGGCTGATGGGATTTTACGCGATGCACATGAATCCATGCTTTCAATGAAAAACGAAATAAGATAACCAATATGAACGATGACTTATTAGTGCTGCTAGAACAACAGCTATCACATTTGCAATCACTGCAAATTGTGATGAAAAATGAGGAGTTACTGTTAGGTTACCACCGTGTTCCACCATCCCCTTTTCAGGAAACCACGGAACAAAAACGCTATTTGGTTGCGACGATTGGTCATGGTGAAACACATCGTCTGCATTTAGAGCAAGAAAACAATATTGCAGCACCTTATGAAGATTTCCCCGCGCTACAAAGCCTTTGGGGAACAATAAAAGAGCTGACTACCGATTTAAAAGAACTCAATTATCGAAATCATCAAATGTTGCAACTACATATTGAGCTAAATAGCCAACGCCTAGCGTTTGTCAAGAAGCATAATAACCAATCGACATATGGCGCAGACGGGCTCGAGCAAAAAAGCCCAGTATTAGGCAAAAAGATTTCGATTTAATCAAGTTTATCCCAAAATTCGCGTTTTATCGTGCTGGTTATTTTGCACTATCTCAATGCATCATTTATACTGTGTTAATAGATAACACAAGAGATATGCATATGGCGAGAACAACAAGCGTTACCATTGGTCCACAGTTAAACGACTTCGTTACTGAGCTTATTAGTTCAGGTCGATACGGTTCAACAAGTGAAGTTATGCGCTCAGCGCTTCGATTATTAGAGCAGCACGAAAAACAAATCGAAGCATTGCGCCAAGCCATTCAAGCTGGTGAATCTAGTGGGCAAAGTTCAGCAACACTTTCAGATATAGCAAATAAAGTGAAGCTTAAACATAATGTATAAATTATCTAACCTTGCCGTTGATGATATTGAAAAAATCTATGAGTATACGCTGCTAAATTTTGGTACTAAGCAAGCAGATGCTTACATAAATGGTTTTGACAATATTTTAAGAAATATTTTCATTAACCCATTAATGGGATATGAGTGTCCTGATATTAGTCATAATTTAAGGCGACAAGATTATGGCAAACATGTGATATTTTATCGCTCTACTGATGAATTTATATTTGTTATACGCATATTGCATCAGCAAATGGAACCTACCCGCCACTTCATCACACCATGATTTCATTATATATCAATTATTATTAATACCTAATTGGCTGATAACAATAAGAAGATGCTGATGGCTATCTGGACTGGCTCCCCAATATTTCAAACTCCAATTCACAAGAAAATCATCCATATCCTTAATCAAAAATAACGGTCTTATTTCTTGTGTGCCATCAGTTGGGCATACCTGAAGTTCAAGTTTTATGCTCATTTTGCCCCACCTAATGGACAACAAATAAACACAGTATATACTCGTCATACTTCAAGTTGCAGCGTTGTTGACTACGCTCACTCGCACTAGTCACCTACTTATGTAGGCTCCCAGCGACTCGCTCACTTGTCGCCTAGCTGCATCTCGAATTATTTAGAGTATACTTTAGTTCATCAAGGGCTATATACCTCAATCACTCTCAAGTGAATTAAGGCAATTAACTACCACTAATCATTGATGTCATACGAATTTTACGGCGATCATTAAGTTCAAGATTAGACATTACCACCAACTGCGGTAAGCTTCTGCGCAAGAAACGAGATAAAATCAAACGCAAGCCATGGTTAACCAACAATACAGTTGGTGCCCCCATCGCTTCTTGATGGCGAATGGCTTCCTCTGCCTGTGTTTGTATAAACTGGGCAAGATTGGGTTCTAAGCCCCCACCATTTTTAGCTGCCTGTAATAAAATTTGTTCAAGACTAGCATCGAGCCCAATAACTTGAATTTCATCAGCACTACCGAACCACTGCTGCGTGATTGCACGTCCTAAAGCAATACGCACTTGAGAAGTTAGATAATCGGTATCTTTTTGCTCTCCATTTTCACCGGACATTTCAGCCAGTGTTTCAATTATGGTACGCATATCGCGGATCACAACGTCTTCCATCAGCAAATTCTGTAATACACGATGTAAAATGGTTAATGAAATAGTATCTGGTATCAAATCATCCGCTAACTTAGGCATCTCTTTTTTCACTCGGTCATACAGCATTTGTGCTTCTTGACGACCAAATAGCGTACTGGAGTTTTGTAGTAAGATTTGATTGAAATGGGTTGCCACGGCGGTACTCGCAGAAACTACCGTATAGCCTTGAATTTGTGCCTGCTCACGTAAGTCATCATCAATCCAAACCGCTGGCAAGCCAAATGCAGGTTCTTTTGTTGCATCGCCTTGCAGTGTTCCCGCTGCATTGCCAGGATCAATCGCAAGGCTTCTTCCTGGTTGAGCCTCACCACGCCCCACTTCAGCACCTTTGATAAGAATACGATATTCACATGGGGACAACTCTAAATTATCGCAAATATGTACTACTGGTGGCAGATACCCCACCTCTTGAGCAAATTTCTTACGCAGTCCTCGCAGCCGGCCTAATAGCTCACCTTGTTGATCGTTATCAACCAATGGAATCAAACGATAACCTACCTCCATAGCCAACAAATCTTCTAGCTGAACATCATCCCAAGTCGCTTCCACCACTTTATTAGCATCTTGAACTTGCTTTAGTTGACCATCTTCCGATTTCTGTTCCGGCTGTTTTGATTTTTTGACCAAATACCAACCTAAACCGGCTAACGCCGCGGTAAAGAGTAAAAAGACAAAGTTAGGCATACCTGGGATCAGACCAATTAACCCTAAAACACCGGCACTTAGCCACATCACTCGAGGGTTATTAAATAATTGGGTAACCATCTGCTCACCCACGTCTTCATCGGTTGCAACTCGAGTAACAATAACCCCTGCCGCCGTTGAGATGATTAACGCAGGGATCTGTGCCACAAGCCCGTCACCAATCGTCAGCAAGGTGTAAGCGCTTGTTGCATCGCCAAGTGTCATATGGTGCTGACCAACACCAATGATCAAACCACCCACCACGTTGATCACCATAATCATGATCCCCGCGATAGCATCACCACGAACAAATTTACTCGCACCGTCCATTGAGCCGTAAAAGTCAGCCTCTTGCGTTACTTCAGCTCGACGTTTTTTAGCTTCATCATCATTAATGATCCCCGCATTCAAATCAGCATCGATAGCCATTTGTTTACCGGGCATCCCATCAAGCACAAATCGAGCACCAACTTCGGCAATACGCCCCGCTCCCTTAGTAATAACCATAAAGTTAATCAAAACTAAAATGATGAAGACCACGATACCAATGGCAAAGTTACCGCCAACCAAGAAATGCCCAAAAGCTTCAACAACACGACCTGCCGCATCAGGCCCTGTATGGCCATCAAGCAAAATGATCCGTGTTGATGCGATATTCAATGATAGGCGTAATAATGTCGCAAACAGCAAAATAGTTGGAAAAGCCGCAAAATCAAGGGTACGTTTAGTGAACATTGCCACTAATAGCACCATGATGGATAGCGCGATATTAAAGGTAAATAATAGGTCTAAAATAAAGGCCGGTAATGGCAATACCATCATCGACAAGATCAATAAAATGAGAACTGGCCCGGCGAGAATTTGCCATTGTGTACCCTGTAAATTTTTCGGCAATTTTAATAATGCAGCCAAATTAGCCATCGCGATTGTTTTCTCCAACAAAGTCCAGCGCCGGTGGCACTGGTAAATTTTTCGGTCTTCTTGGTTTTAATCCACCTTCACGTCGCCAACGACGTAATTGGTAAACCCATGCTAAAACTTCTGCCACTGCTGCATACAACGCAACAGGAATGCTTTGCCCTATCTCCGCATGACGATACAAAGCACGTGCCAGTGGTGGAGCTTCAAGTTGTAAAATTCGATGCTCCTGACCAATCTCTTTAATACGTTGTGCTAATACTCCAGCCCCTTTGGCTAGTACCTTAGGTGCACCCATATTTTTATCGTCATATTTTAATGCAACCGCATAATGGGTTGGGTTAGTCACAATCACGTCAGCTTGTGGAACATCCGCCATCATTCGATTACGAGCCATGGCACGTTGTTGTTGGCGGATCTTTGCTTTTATCTGGGGATCACCCTCTTGCTGTTTGAACTCATCTTTAATTTCTTGGCGGCTCATACGCAACTTCTTCAAATGGGAGCGAAATTGATAAAAAACATCAAAAGCCACCATAGGGATCAGTAGAAATACAATCAAATAACCTGCAAAAATCACCTTATGCAGTGCATTACCTAAAGCTGTCACAGGGGATTCAGTGACTAGATGTAGCAATGATGGCCAGTTTTGCCATAAGAAAATGAAGGCTCCTAACCCAACAAATAGCGATTTCAGTATTGCTTTAAAGAGCTCTGAAAGCGCATTCATTGAAAAAATTCGTTTTAACCCTGAAATTGGGTTAAGTTTTTTCAAATCAAATTTAATGGATTTGCTATTAAAAACTAATCCACCCACTAACGATGATGCCGAGATCCCAACCAGCGCTAACCCACCTATCACAGGGAATAAAGCAAACAAGGCTTCACTGACCATGCGACCTAAATAGCTCAACATCAACACCGTGTTTTGAATGTAGTGCCCATCAAAAATAAAACCTTGCCGGAAAATTTGCCGTAACTCATCAGCAAGATGCCCCCCGCTCAGCCACAGCAAACTAACACCCGCTAACATCATCATCAACGAGCTGAGTTCTTTAGAGCGAACAATCTGCCCATCGTCTTTTGCTTTTTGTTTTTTATGGGGCGTGGGTTCTTCTGTTTTTTCTACATCGCTTTCATCGGACACGCCGTTTCCTTGCTCGTCAGCTGATTACAATTTTGGTCTATAGCATGACAGAGTGTAAAAAAATCAATGGTGGAAAATAGATAAGGTTCGCAAGGGTTATTTGCCAATTGAGTAAAACAACATCAATTTTGCGAGTGGCTACGCATACCGAATAGCAGCAATGAAAAATAGCTGAAAAACAGCAAAATTGAAGGTTAAAGTCTATCGCAAGCAACAAGCCATGCTATATTACATGGGTATATACACGTGTAATCAGAGGCTATTATGAATACTGTTGCAAATAGAATGAAAAAAACGGTCAGCGTTACCGTTGCGCCTGAACTGTATCAACAGGCAAGAAACGCTAATTTAAACTTTTCAGCCATTTTAACTAAGGCATTGATTATGGAATTGAAAAAAGTAAAAGCGCTAGAGTGGAAACACGCTAATACAGAGGGTTTTGACGAACTCAACCGTATTAATGAAGAGTACGGATTACTGTCAGACAAATACAAGGAGTTTTAATGCAATACCACCTCTATCAAAATCGTGAAAATAGCCGTTACCCATATTTGCTCGATATACAAAGCGACATTATTGATAAACTTAATACTCGATTGGTTATTCCGTTATTTGATAGAAGTTTTGTCCAACATACATTACCTGTACGGCTTAACCCAACACTGTTGGTGGATGGCCGACCCTATGTATTGATGACTCATCAGATGGCATCAGTACCTCATTCGTTGCTTGGTAAAATGATTGCAGACTTTACGGATGAAAGAGATGATATCAAAAAGGCGATTGACCTGCTTATAGATGGCTTTTAAAGGAAGTAATTATTCATAGGTGCAACGATAATTTAATAGTAACGATAAGGTTGTACGTTTTTCATGTTAATTTTAATGAATGGTATCCCCTCGCAACGCCAATGCAAGGGGATATGATTGTTAGAAGCCTAGTTCATCTAATAAATCATCAACTTGAGATTGTGAAGCCATCACATTCACCCCCTCTTTATTGATTTGAGGCCCATTCAGCAAGCTGTCATTTTGTTGCTTCACTCGCATTTCTGGCGGTGTATTTTCCATTAACAAAGCCAATAGCTGTTTTTCTGCTTCCTCAACCACTTCCATCATTTTTTTGATCACTTGACCAGTGAGATCTTGGAAGTCTTGAGCCATCATAATTTCTAACAATTCGGCTTTAGTTGTATTGCTATCATCAATCACTTGGCTAAGAAAAGCTTGCGTAGATTGATGCAACTCAGGCGTGATTTGACTACCATTGACATTTAGCCATTGCTGTTGGAGTTCCGTTGCACTGTCATGCATTTTTACCTGCAGTGGCTTCATCACATCAATACCATTCAATGTTTTCTCTGCCGCCTGAGCTGTCATTTGCGCGATATAACGTAAGCGATCTTTACCATCAGGGATACTCGCCACAGCCTGCTGAACACTTTTTTCAAGGCCAAGTTCACGCATACTTTCGCGTAGCGTTCTCATCAAAGTACCAATTCGGGTAATGACTAGTTTAAGATCTTCATTACCCGAATTGTTCGCCGTTAATATTTGTTCTGTCATCACACTCTCCTAAGCAGGTGCGTTTATTGCAGCCCCATCTTTTCAAAAACTTTATTTAATTTTTCTTCTAATATCGCCGCAGTAAACGGTTTCACCACATAGCCACTTGCTCCAGCTTGCGCGGCAGCAATAATGTTTTCTTTTTTCGCTTCAGCCGTTACCATCAAAACAGGAATATGTTTTAGTGCCTCATCACCACGAATGGTTTTTAAGAGCTCTAATCCGTCCATATTTGGCATGTTCCAATCAGCGACGACAAAATCAATGTGACCTGCACGAATTTTCTCTAATGCATCGATGCCATCTTCAGCTTCTTCTATTTTGTTAAAACCTAATTCTTTTAATAAATTACGAACAATGCGTCGCATAGTAGAAAAATCGTCGACGACTAAAAAACTAAGATCTTTAGCGGCCATAACCACTCCTTCAAAAAAACAATAATAAATTCTGTAGCCGCTATGCGGATACAGTTGAAAGTCGAGCCAAAACACTTGGCGCAATTTTGACTATATCTTGAACTTCATCTACTGCATTCAACTCAATCGCCGCTCGCGGCATACCAAATACCACGCAACTGCTCTCATTTTGCGCATAAGTCACTGCACCTTGCTGGCGCAGGTTAAGCATGCCTCTTGCACCATCCATTCCCATACCTGTTAGTAAAATACCTACACATTTTCGGCCTACACACTTGGCAACAGAGTCAAACAATACATCCACTGAAGGACGATGACGGTTCACGGGTTCTGTTTGCTGTAAACGAATTTGGTAACCACGCCCGTTATCAATAACCAACATATGCGAATCACCGGGAGCAATATAAGCAAAACCTTTTTGTAATGGTTCATTGTGCTCCGCTTCTTTCACCGTCAGGGCGCAAAGCTTATTGAGGCGCTCAGCAAAAGAGCGAGTGAAACCTGCTGGCATATGTTGAGTGATCACAACTGGTGGACATTCACGCGGCAACATTTCTAAAAATTGGCGTATCGCTTCTGTTCCCCCAGTTGAAGCACCAACGGCAATCACTCGGCTATGGCAAACATAGGACGAAAGTGGTTTAGCGACATTAACAGGCTCATGAACCGCTTTTTCACTACGCGCAAAACGGCTACGATGCGTGATCTTCGACATAGCTGCTGCACGGATCTTCTCACCAATCACATCACGGTAGCTCATCATCGTTTCACGAATACCGATTTGTGGCTTAGTCACAAAATCAACGGCTCCCAATTCTAAGGCTTTTAATGTCACCTCAGATCCTTTAGAGGTCAGTGTAGAGACCATCACAACAGGTAGTGGGTGTAATCGCATCAATTTTTCCAAAAAATCAATACCATCCATACGTGGCATTTCCACATCTAATGTGATCACATCTGGCTCATGTTGTTTAATTAAATCGCGAGCAACATAAGGGTCTGGTGCTGTATCAACGACTATCATATCGTCATGGCTATTAATGATTTCTCGCATGATTTGGCGCATCAACGCAGAATCATCGACACAGAGCACTTTAATTTTTTCCATTACCCCCTCCTCGCCGGTTGTAGGCTATAGACGGTTTGTCCTTTAATTACAAAACGTTGTGATAATTGAGATAAGTTTTCTGAATGACCGATAAACAGTAAACCATCGGGTTTAAGTAGTGGTGCAAATCGTTCTAATAATTTGATTTGCATATCTTTATCAAAATAGATCATGACATTACGACAAAAGATGGCATCAAAACGATGTTGTAGCTGCCAGTCACCCTCTGTTAGGTTTAAAAAACGAAATTCGATCATATCCCTAATGGATGGTTTTACACGGGCATAGCCTTCAAAATCACCCACTCCTTTCATAAAGTAGCGCTGACGTTGAATTGCTGTCAGGTTTTTTAGCTCTTCAATGCGATAGACACCTTTTTTTGCTTTATCAAGTACTTCAGTATCAATATCACTGGCTACCACTTTAGCATTCACCGCTTGTGTACCGAGCACATCGCTTAATGTCATCGCGATAGAATAAGGCTCTTCTCCCGTCGAAGAAGCGGCACACCAGATGTTGATATTGCTATTTTTACGAGTACGAATAAACTCGCTTAATGTCACAAAGTGGTGCGGTTCGCGAAAAAATGCGGTCAAATTGGTTGTCAACGCATTCACAAAAGCTTGCCACTCAGGGTGTAAAGGCTCACGTTCCAGTAGGCGCAAATATTCGGAAAAATTATTGACTTTACAATCACGTAACCGCTTGAGTAGCCGGTTGTACACCATGTTTTTTTTATTCATGGTAAGAACGATGCCTGATTTTTTGTGGATAAACCGACAAACCCGACCAAATTCTTCATCAGTCAATGGTTCTACTTGTGGTGCAAAAAGCATCGTACTTTGTCCTATTTGATAGAAACCCAGAAGCAGCCGATAATCGGCTGCTTAATACCTAACCCCAACAATCATCACTAATTAATACGAGCAGTTTTCGATTCAGAGACTTCAAAGAAAGCCACTGTCTCAACTAAATTATTGGCTTGATCTTCCAGTGCCGCTGTTGCACTAGTTGACTGCTCAACTAAGGCGGCATTCTGTTGCGTGACTAAATCCATCTGGCTAACCGCTGTTGCAACTTGTTCAATTCCTCGGCTTTGTTCATTTGATGCAGAAGCAATGTTACCCATCAATTCAGTGACTTGATTCACGGCTGCGACCAGCTCATTCATCGTTTGCCCAGCTTCATTAACCAGTTGGGAACCTTGGTTGACACGACCGACAGATTCATCAATCAAAGTTTTGATCTCTTTTGCCGCTTCAGCACTACGTTGTGCTAGAGCGCGAACTTCACCCGCAACAACTGAAAAACCACGGCCTTGTTCCCCTGCTCGTGCAGCTTCCACGGCGGCATTCAATGCCAAGATATTGGTTTGAAAAGCGATACCATCAATCACGCTAATAATGGCGCTGATTTTTTGTGAGCTATGAGAAATCGCCGTCATCGTGTCAATCACATCCACAGTAATATCACCGCCTTTCGTTGCTGTTTTAGAGGCTGATACTGCTAACTCACTCGCTTGACGTGCGTTATCCGCATTTTGTTTAACGGTCGCAGTCAACTCTTCCATGCTTGCTGCTGTTTCTTCTAATGAAGCAGCCTGTTGTTCAGTACGAGATGATAACTTGTTATTACCTAAAGAAATTTCACGAATACCGGTATACATTTGATCTGTATTGGTGCGTAACGTTGTCACTGAAGTTGCTAGTGACTCTTGCATCAATTTTAATTGTTCAAAAACCTCACCAATTTCATCTCTCGTAGTCACACGAATGTCTTGATTTAGTTTGCCTTGAGCTAATCTCATAAAGTGATCACTCATACTAATCAGCGGATAAATAACTTTGCGTTTCATCCAAAAATGCGCAAAGCCAGAAACCGCTAAAATGGTAAATGTCACCGCAAAAAACATAATCCAAGCAATTTTGTTATAAAAATTGGCAGAATCGAGGGAGTTTTGGCTATCCACATTTAAGATATCCATATATTCATCAAGTGTTTTAGCCATTTGGTCTTGATGTTGTTGAGCGGGTAACGCCACATAACCTGGAATATTATTGCTATCAATTAATGCTTTAAGTTCTTTTAAGATCGTGACAAAAGCTTGGTATTTATCTTCAATAGCAGCAAGATTTTCTTGCTCACTTAACAATGGCTGAGCTTTAAATTTTTCATAATCATCAGCGGCTTGGCGTAAGAATTGCTCAAAAAGTCCTTTAGCTTGTTCAATACTAGCAGTATCCGAATTCACTTTAATGTGCACAACGATTTGAGTGAGTGTGCTACGTGCTTGCATCAGATCTTCATAGGTTGTTTCAAGCAAGTCACGTTTTTTAGAACCAAGGTCAATGCGTTCCAAGGAAGAAAGCTCACTCGATACAATTCCTAGCGACAAGGCACTAGATAGAATTTGCATTCCACAAAACATCACGAGAAGTAGATATAAACTGACTGAAATCCGAATACTCTTCATTTTTTATCCCCACAAACGCCAGCTAGAACTTCTATACTTTGTTATCACTGCGGCAGTGATGCACAGAAGCGTTGCCAAATATAAAACTTGGCAACGCAGGTCTGAGTCTTTAGAAGGTTTCCCAATTGTCATCATCTTGATGATTTTTCGATGATATTTTTTTCAGATCGGGTGTTTTAACCACATTCGAAATCGTTCTTGCCGCAGGCTCTGTTATTTGTAACTCTTTGTGTTTCATGGCGGGTAAGCGAAAAATAGAGATGAGTTGTGCAAGTTTTGCAACTTGTTCTTCCAATACATTTGCCGCTACTGCTGATTGTTCAACTAATGATGCATTTTGCTGTGTGACCTTATCCATTTCAGCAACAGCAATACTCACTTGAGAAATACCTTTGCTTTGCTCATCAGACGCTAAAGCGATATGTGACATGATGTCAGTAACACGTGTGACAGATTCAACAATCTTAGTCATTGTTTCACCTGCATCTTCTGCTTGGCGAGCGCCAGTATCTGTTCTTGAAACCGAGTCTTCAATCAGTGTTTTAATTTCTTTGGCTGCATTAGCGCTGCGTTGTGCTAAGTTTCGGACTTCATCAGCAACGACAGCAAAACCGCGACCATGCTCCCCCGCTCTTGCAGCTTCGACAGCAGCGTTAAGTGCTAAGATATTGGTTTGGAAAGCGATGCTATCAATGACTGCAGTAATATCTGAGATTTTTTGCGAGCTATCGGCAATATTCAGCATAGTATTCACTACGTTAGAGACAACCTTCCCCCCCTCCTTAGCAATCGCTGAAGCTTGGCTAGCAAATTCGCTCGCTTGATGTGCATATTCCGTATTTTGCTTAACGGTAGCGGTAAGCTCACTCATACTCGCCGCTGTTTCTTCTAAACACGCAACCTGTTCTTGAGTACGTGCTGAGAGATCATTATTTCCAGCAGCGATTTCGCTAGTTCCTTGATAGATGGTTTCACTGCCATCTCGTACACCGCGTACAGTATTAATCAGCTCTTGCTGCATATGTTCAACACCACGAGCTAACTCGCCAATTTCGTTGGTGGATCGGGTATCTACTGTTGGTGTTAAATCGCCAGAAGCAAAAACATTAATACGCTTTATTAACAACCCTAATGGTTCGATAATACCTTTACGAACATAGCGATAACTCAAGAAACCGATCAGTGCTAATATGACGGATAAAATGATAATTAAATATAAAGATTGGCGATAGTTACCATCCGCACGTTCAACTTCACTTTGAAAGTCAGCTGAAATATCAGCAAAATAAGCATTAAATTGCTCTTCAAATTTAATTTGATGTCCAGAAGTACGATGTGCATAAAACTTATCAAGTTGTCCTTTTTGTGCATATTCACCTAATTGCACCAGCGCATTGCGATAAGTTTCATAGGTTAAAAATAATTGCTCAAATTTGGCTTTATCATAACTACTCGCCTCCATCAGTTTGTTATAGCGCTGATAGGCTGAGTCGGCAGCTTTAAAGTTGCGATTCGCGGCTTTAATTAAATCATCCGCATTAGCATCATCTTGATAATTATGGCCTTCTAATAACAGAGCATTCACGGATCTATTTAGGTTAGCGCGTGCTTGCAGTAAATTAACCCAACTTTCTGTTAATAGTTGTCTTTGGCGTTGAAGTGAATTCAAATAATTAATGCTATCGCTATTATCGCCCAGTTTATTAAACATCAATCCACTGGATATTAATTGCAACAGAATAAAGATAAAAATAACAGACAAAAGTCCCGATACGATTTTAATTCGACTGTGCATGACGTTATACTGACATAATGTTATTGTATTTTGGATATCGGTCGCCTAGCTGAAAACTTTAGCTATGTTGAGCGGAATATTTGTGCGGTGAATGCTTTAAAGACAAATCGATTGATATATATTCGAGTTGCGTTTAAGCGATACATACATGAAGTGAGCCATGGGTACACGACACACCTCACAAGTGCTTATTATCGTTAATATCTACTGTTATGCCTTAACACAATACGACAATTTGAAAGACATCATTCGTAGTAAAAATTTATTCCGCCATGCTATCAATCAATGCCATTTCATCACTGGTTAATAGCTTTTCAATATCGACTAAAATCAACATTCGCTCTCCCACCGTTCCAAGGCCCGTTAAATATTGTGTTGATAAAGTCACAGCAAAATCCGGCGGAGCGGCAATTTGCTCTTCATTTAGCACCAATACATCAGAAACCCCATCAACGACGATCCCCACGACTCTCTCTTTTAAATTGACCACAATAACCACTGTATTATCGTTATAAGTCACGTTCTGGTGAGAGAATTTCACTCGTAAGTCAATAATTGGGATGATCACGCCCCTTAAATTAGTGACGCCTTTAATGAAATCAGGTGTATTAGCGATCCGAGTAACTTGTTCATAGCCTCGGATTTCCTGCACTTTTAATATCTCAATGCCATATTCTTCCTCACCTAAAGTAAAAATAAGGTAGCCTTCTCCATTTTTTTCTTCTTCGAGTTTATTTAAATCATCATCCAACATTGACATTGTGTTAACCTCTATTTAGTGCATAACGGGTTGCGCACTTTGCTGCTTTTTTTTAAGCAAAATGCTGTTATTCATTTTTTGTAACTCAGCAACATCTAAAATAAGCGCAACAGAACCATCCCCCATGATCGTGGCAGCTGAAATACCAGGAATTTTGCGGTAATTACTTTCGATGTTTTTAACAACAACTTGTTGCTGCCCAACTAACTTATCCACCAGCAGGGCAAAACGATGTCCTGCATGCTGAATAATCAGCACAATGCTATTAACGAGATCTGACTCTGCGCCTTTGATACTAAAAACTTGATGTAATTCAACTAATGGAAGGTACTCACCACGAACTAATAACATTTTTTCTTCGCCAGCAAGACGATAAATATCTTCTTGGCGAGGCTGTAACGTACTAATAATTGCACTGAGTGGAACAATAAACACATCATCCGCCACTTTAACGGACATACCATCTAAGATGGCTAACGTCAGAGGTAACAAAATACGAATGATAGTGCCTTTACCTTCAGTAAAACCTATTTGTATACGTCCACCCATATCTTGAATGTTACGTTTAACCACATCCATACCTACGCCACGGCCGGAAACATCAGTTACTACTTCAGCCGTAGAAAAACCAGGCGCCATAATCAACATTGCGATCTCTTCATTGCTCATGCCATCATGAACATCCATACCTTGAGAACGTGCTTTCGCAAGAATTCGTTCACGGTTTAGCCCTGCCCCATCATCACGTACCTCAATACAAATATTGCCACTTTGATGTGAAGCAGAAAGGATCAATGTTCCTATTTCAGGTTTACCATTTGCCGCCCTCACTTCTGGTTTTTCAATACCATGGTCAAGGCTATTACGCACAAGGTGATTGAGTGGATCAACAATTCGTTCAATTAAACTTTTATCGAGTTCTGTCGCACTTCCTTCAACTTTTAGCTCAATCTTTTTATTTAACTTAGTCGCGATATCGCGAACCATACGAGGAAAGCGGCTAAATACATAATCCATTGGCATCATACGGATCGACATCACCGATTCTTGCAGAGCTCGTGAATTACGTTCCAACTGAACAATTGAGCTTAACAAATCGCCATACTCATTATGATCCAATTGCTGACTATGTTGGGTTAACATAGATTGGATAATGACTAATTCGCCAACTAAGTTAATCAGTTGGTCGACCTTTTCAACGGCAACACGAATACTACTAGAGTCATTTTTGGCCTTTGCTGGCATAGACTTACGTGTAGCAACTGGTGAGGTTTTAGATTCAGTGATTACCGTATTCTCGACTTTATTAACGTCTGAATCTGCCACTTCCTCGGTTTCAGTCACATCAGAAGTTGTATTATTTGCAGAGGATAAATAAGCTGAACACGTTTGTTTATCAGTCATTTGATGGCTAATTTGTGATTCATCCACCACAAAGCACAGCACCCCACAAATATCATCAATAGCCGTATTAGTTCCAAGCCAAGCCACTAAACTATTGTCTGTTTTTTGGGTGTGATAAAGAGAACCGAATAAAGCTAACTCGTCCGTGAGTAAATCTACCTCATTCGCTTTTAATGAGTTTAATGTAATGACCACATAGTATGAATAGTCATCAAGAGTCGCAGGTGTTGTTTTAACTTGAACAGGCTGTGGTAATGGAACGTCTTCACTCACAATCTCTTCTACAGTATGCTCAACTCGCCCAAGAACTTCGCAAATACGTTTGAAAGTACCCTCATCAGGTAATGAGTCATTTTTATAGGCATCCAATTGCGATGCCATAACATCTTTGGCATCAAGGAAAATATCAATGATATCGGGTGTGAGTGTCAGTTCATCATGACGTGCTTTATCAAGTAAATTTTCCAATGTATGAGTCGTGTTTTGCAACTGTGTGAAACCAAATGTCGCGGCACCGCCTTTTATTGAATGAGCACTGCGAAAAATTGCATTGAGCTGTTCGCTATCTGGGTCAAAAGGATCGAGCTCAAGCAAATGTTGTTCCATATCCCTGAGTAGCTCATCAGCTTCATCGAAAAACGTTTGATAAAACTCGGTTATATCCATGGTTTTCATCCAATTTAGCTTAGGTTTCACTTAACGTTGTATGCCACTTTTGGTCATACAATTAAAATCAGTTTATTAATGTTGACAATGGTGTTGAGTTTTTGTCCTCATCCACCTTTTTCTCATTTTCAACTGGGGTCACATCCACTTTCTGTAGCGATTTTTTTAACACGTCATCCAAAGGCGTTGCGCCATCGTATTCATGCAAAATTTGTGAGGTTTCTGCATCATTTAATACAATAATGCTAATACGACGGTTAATGGGTGCTAACCCATTGTTTTTATCGAGGTGAATGCTCGAAGCCATACCAACAACCCGCAAAATTTTGTCTTGGTTTAATCCACCTGCAATTAATTCTCTGCGAGAAGCATTAGCTCTATCTGCTGATAATTCCCAATTGTTATAATTTGCACTATTCGCATAGGGCAAATCATCTGTATGCCCTGAGATACTGATCCGATTAGGCACATCATTGAGTAAAGGTGCTATTGCGCGCAAAATATCACGCATATAAGACTCAACATGTGCTGAGCCCACCATAAACATGGGGCGATTTTCACTATCAACAATTTGAATACGCAAACCATCATCAATCATATCGATTAGCAAATGTGGCTTAAGCTCATTGAGACGGGGATCTTTAAGGATCGCTTGCTCGAGGGATTGTTTGAGTTTTTCAAAACGATAATTCGCCTCATCCTCAATTTTATTATTTGGTTCAGGCAGAATATCGCCATCACGGAAGATAATATCTTTTCCCCCACCAGGAATTGGATTGGTAGCATCACCACTTTTTTTACCTGGATTGATGGCGGTTTTTAATGGTGTGCGAAAATATTCTGCTATCTGCGTCAACTCTTGAGGACTAGATATCGAAATCAACCACATGACCAAAAAGAACGCCATCATCGCCGTCATAAAATCTGCATAGGCAATTTTCCAAGAACCACCATGTGCATTTTGATGGTTATTAACGCGTTTTTTAACACGAATAATATGGGCGTTATTTGCTCTCATTGATTGATTACTCCTCGTTCTGTGTTTGTGAACGATTACCCACTTTCACTTCGCGAACTTTATCTTCTAACTCTGTGAAAGAAGGACGATCGACGCTGTACAGAACCTTACGTCCAAACTCAACCGCAATTTGTGGCGCATACCCTTGCAATGCAGAAAGAAAAGTCACCTTAATGCACTCCATCATTTTTAGTTGCTCGCTACTGCGTAAACGGATCAATGCAGCTAATGGTAAAATAAACCCATAAGCTACTAAAATACCAAGAAAAGTTCCTACCATTGCATGAGCAATCAATGCACCAAGCTCACCTGCTGGCCTATCGGCAGAGCCCAATGCATTAACAACACCTAATACTGCCGCGACGATACCAAAAGCAGGCATCGAGTCACCAACCATTTGCAAACCAGATGCAGGTACTTCGCTCTCTTGACGGAAAGTTTCTAGCTCTTCATCCATCAAAGCTTCAATCTCATGACTTTGTAAGTTGCTAGTTACCATTAAACGTAGGTAGTCGACAATAAACATCATTGTCGTTTTATCTTTTAATACTCTGGGGTATTGAGAGAAAATTTCACTTTCTTGAGGACTTTCAATGTCTTTTTCAAGTGCGAGCAAACCTTCTTGGCGAGATTTATTTAATAACTGAAATAGCAACGCCATAAGATCCATCGACATTGCTTTATTGTAAGAAGAACGACGGAATAGCAGTGGTAACACTTTAAGTAAGGCTATTATCGATTTACCGCTGTTACCAACAACAAATGCACCTAGGCCCGCCCCTAAAATGATGACAAATTCAGCGGGTTGATAAAGTGCCCCTAGATGGCCACCAACCATTAAATAACCGCCAATAACGGTAGCTGTAACAATGATATAACCGATGAGTATTAACACAATATTCCCTTCAACTCAGTTAGATAACAGATGGCAGTCAAAGGGAGTTATTAGGAAGAACAGGCACTCGAGTTACCTGTTTATACTCGTTATATTTCAAATTGCAGCATGACGCTAGCGAATGGTTGGTCATGTCCTATTGGACTGGTCACCGTAATTTATCTGCTTCCCGCAGCCATCCCCTATTCGTTTAACTGCACCTCGAATTATTGAGAGTATACCGAATTAATCCAATCACATTACCGCTTTGGTAATGCCATCCTGTCGATATAGCGTAATATCGGCGAGATGTTCGGAAAGTTTACGTTTTTTTATTGCTCGTGACGGCGGTTGGCACAAACTACATGTAAAACTGTTTGCTGGTATATGTGCATAAGTGATAAAAGACCCATTACAACAGCTACATACTGAGCTTTGTAACATGCCACTTTCAACAAAACGAACCAGTGTCCATGCACGTGTCAATGCCAATATAGGCTCTTCTTCTGATGATGGCATACATTGCTCCAAATACAGACGGTAAGCTTTCAAAATAGCATCGACACCTTTACAGTGCCCTGTATTAATTAAAAATTGGTATGCATTATAAAACATGGAAGAGTGGATATTTTGTTCCCAAGTCATAAACCAGTCTGTTGAAAATGGCAACATCCCCTTGGGCGGCGGACACCCGCGTAATTCTTTATACAAACGGATCAACCTGCCGCGGCTAATTTGAGTCTCACTTTCTAGCATTTGGAGGCGAGCCCCTAAAGAAATTAGCTCCATTGCAAGGCGAATATCACTAGCTTCCTTAACAATACTCTTTTCAGTAATGCTACTCATCATTTTCTCGCTATTTCATTTTCATTTGCCTTGTGCGTTTGCAACAAGTGGGTTGAAAGTAGTATACCTGTATGAATTTGTTGCAATTCATCTACCCTAGAATCGCGGGTTAGCGTCTCAATCGTATTACTGTTTTCGAATCTAAATTGACAGATTAGCTGGTTTGTTTCCGCTAATTTCACCAATTGAGGAAGAGAAAGATCTGCTAATGTAGTTGCCATAGATTCAGAGATACCGAGTCGGAACATAGCAGACGCTTTTTCTTGGGAGATAAGTTTTTGAGCAAGCAGCAGATATGAAAGATTAATATCGTATATATGCTTCAGAAAATCAGTTGTTGAGGTCATTTTTTTTCCTTTTGTAATATTAACTACATCTGTGTGCAAATAGGACAAACATGAAGCTTAAACGTATTGCTATAACCTAATTTTTAATAATAAGAGAAATATACTAGGTGCAATTTACATTACTGTTTCATGCAATCATGAAGCAAATACCTAGTAAGGGGTATAAAATACACAAAAGTTAAAACTTAAATTAAATCTATTTCCTGAACACCCATGAACAATAAACTACCACTAAAAACAAACATTCTAGTAAATGTCAGAATTTACTGATATCAATTTCAGTCGGCATTTATTATGCACCACAAAATTAACTATTCAAGATGCTTATGTTTCTTTTTATTCCTTTAGGTCATAATCCATAAATTCATAAACAATTCTTCATTATAACCATATCTTCTCCTTCCTTATCTTAAATTATTAAGATACATAAGGTCAACCTAAGCCAAATGATAGGTTTTTAGTTAATTTTTTTACTCTTATTAGTTGAATAATCGATTTAAATAACCAATCACAACATTCAAAACAGCATATTGATCCATATCAAAGAAATTTATTGGGAAAGTCCTCTGAAAATACCCTATAACATCAATAACACTTGAAATAAGAATGAATTTTATCCATTTATTTTCAATGAGTTCAATGAATAAAATGTAAGTTATTCAAAATTTCTCAACCAAAAAACTCAATAAACTTGATATACCGCAAAATGTTGCATTATAAACGCCATTTATTTTTAATAAATTTTTCTTATGATTTTAAAGAGTGGAATTATTATTCAAATTTAATTTAATGGTTATCTATTAACCTCAAAAAAGCACTTTTCCTTCTCATTAATAATTAAAATCTTAGTGATAAAATGACAATATTTATAAAAATATAGGGCTAATTTTACTATTTAACATTTTATTCAATCATTCCTCATAATATATTTTCACATTGAATGGATAAAAATGAAGGCGTATTTTTTTTAATGAAATGATCAACCTACATAGTTATGCTTATTCATTCCACAACCATCGGGATAAAACATTCTGAAAATGAAAACAACTTTTTTATTAATTTCAGGTGAAACTAACAATTGCTGTTCCCACAAAGAAAAAATAGACTCCAAGTATTATCTTAGGGTGGCCTTTACAGAGTAAATGTAAAATTTGATTTCATATTGAACACAATTTGATAACAGTTAATTATAGTAACATATAGTTACTATCTATTTTTATTTTAACAATTTGTTTGTTAACAACAGTCAACATAAGTTAAATTTTCTAACCGTCCGTATTTACACTTATAAATTGTTATCTTTCATTTCAAAATTTCATTTCAAAACCCGTGATGCCCTGACGCTTCAACTTACTGTATTTTTAAGCTAAAAATTAATCCTAAAAACGAGATTCATGTCACAAATATTCTTTTAGTTTCCCAATGTTTTCTAATTAATTTGAGTTAATTTAGCTGGAAATTTATACACAATGAAAATGACTATACCGTGCCTGCTCGGCGAAGCTTCCCACTTCATCAATAACCTTAAATCCATCAGGGCTTTTCGCCTTATATCTCCGCCCATAATGGACGAAGGTTTACGGCTGATTTTGCTAAATAATTGGAGGTACGGCTAGACGACAAGCGAATGAGACGCTAGGAGCATAGATAACACTGTGGCTAGCGCGAGTGAACGCGGTTCAACAATGCGGCAACTTGAAGTATGACGGGTATATAACTGTTTGGCTTTATTTAGCTCATAACCGTACGCTAGTCTTTCAATCTGTCACTAGAATCTTTTAGTACCTCTAAACTCAGACCTCCTCCATTAGGATAAAAAACAATCAATCAATTGATTTTATTTATCGGCGAATGCTCATTCATCTGTGCTCCTATAACAAATACACAATTGCTATCGTCCGCCAAAAAATGAGCATTAATAATAAGTTAATTATTTTCACCAAAAGCACACATCCAAGAAGATAAAAAAATATTTATTTTATGTTGATATTAGTCATTTTATGACTAATAAATTAGATGATAAAACCATCACTTAAACACAATTACAATCAATACACTTTATGAGGTTTTCTATGCAAACAACGATTAAGAAAACACTGTTTCTAACTAGCTTAGTATTTATATCATCAACAGTTAATGCAGCTAACTTGGCAACAACCACATTTCAAGTCTTAATGACCATTACCAGCTCGTGCCAAGTGAGTGTTGGTTCTGATATAAATTTAGGCTCGGTCAGCTCAAGTACCACAAACTCCTCATCCAGTAATACCCTTACCGTCAGTTGTTCAAAAAGTACACCTTTCTATATTGGTTTATCACCATCAGCTGCAAACAACGGAACAAATGCAGGTGCTGGAAACTTAGTCTCAGTCAGTAATGCCACAACAAATACCGATAAGATCCCCTATCAGTTGAAACAAACTTCAGCAACGGGAAGTAATTGGGGAAATACCGCCAATTCGACAGAAGCGGGGAATGGAGTATCAGGTACAGGAACAGGAACAGCTCAATCCTTTACAGTGTATGCTGTTGTTACTAATGCAAATTTTACACCTGATACCTATTCAGATGTTGTCACGGTTAATGTGAGTTATTAAATGAGCGCAGCTTTCTATCTATACTCGTCATGCTTCAAGTTGCCGCATTGTTGAACCGCGTTCACTCGCGCTAGTCACAGTGCTATCTATGCTCCTAACGACTCGTTCACCTGTCGCCTAGCTGTACCCCGAATTATTTAGAGTATATAAGGATATCGTTTTGACTAGATCGCACTCTTTATTACTATTTGTAAACCTGCTTGCCAGCTTATTGTTGACTCAGCCAACCTGTGCAAGCGGTTTACAAGTTACCCCTGTAACATTAACCTTTAGTCCACAGCAAAACTCGGCGGGAATATGGCTAAGTAATAGTGGACAAGAAGCTATTCAAGCGCAGGTAAGAACGTATCTCTGGGTTCAGAAAGACTTTAAGGATGAATTAACACCAACAAGAGAGATTATTATCAGCCCACCAATGATAAAACTAAACCCAAACGAGCAGCAATTAGTTAGAGTCATTCGCAATCACACAGAGTCTGGGTCATTGGAGAAGGCATATCGGTTATCTATCAATGAAATCCCTACCTCAGCAGTAAAAAGCAATAAATTGCAGTTTGTTTTGCATTATTCATTACCTATTTTTGTGCAACCAATAAATATGCCATCTTCCAGACTATTACTAGACTGGCAGCTCCTTCCCAATACTAACAACCTAATTTCTATTGAAAATAAGGGCAATACACATGCTCAAATATCTGCAGTTAATATAGTTAACTGTAAAGGAAAACGAACAAGCATTAATTCGGGCCTATTAGGATATGCACTTGCACAATCATCAATGCAGTGGAAAGTCGGTTCAATAGAAATTTGTTCCGGAAAGAATAATAAATTAGAAGCTACAGTTAATGGTGAACAGAAAACGTATTCCCTCTAACTCATCCCACCACTATTTAGTAGACTTCGCCCTACTATGTATTATTTTGTACGCTTTATCTGCTATGGCTGACCCCCACTTATATCCAGCCTCTACTGAAAACATGGCCAGCAATACCGTACCATTACCAGGTATTGAGCTATATCTAGACGTAACAGTCAATCAATCCCATTTTGGTATCGCTCGCTTTGGTTATAAAGATGAAAAACTTTGGGTTAGTACAGAAACACTGAAGCAATTACACTTTAAAGTGCCTTTGAACGGTCTAAGTGTTATTTGTTTAAATGATTTTGCAGAAATAACCTATCATTATGACTCAAACCAACAAACACTCTCCATCAACTCCCCGCTCTCTTTAATGGATCTTCAAGATACCACTATTAATTTAATACCATCAGATAAAGTGAAGACAAATTCATCTACTGGTGTACTACTCAATTACGATTTATATGCCACAAAAAATATTTCGACTTCACTACGAAGCTTTTCAGAATTACGCCTGTTTAACCAATATGGACTTTTGAGCACAACCCAACAAACACAACATGACTTTGATCATGGTGCATTTAATCAATCCCCCACACGGCTAGATACACTTTGGCGCTCTTCTTTTTCTGATAGAAATCTTGTTATTAGTGTAGGTGATACACAAACTCGAGCACTCAATTGGTCGAGATCAACTCGAATCGCAGGTATTCAGATCGGAACCGACTATTCTTTACAACCTTATATTCCTATTGCGCCATTAGCTGCTTTTTCTGGATCGGCAACACTTCCTTCAAACGTAGAACTCTATATTGATGGAATTAAACGTTATAGTGGTGAAGTTCCAATCGGTAACTTTACATTAAATAGTTTGCCGAATGTAAATGGTAAAGGGAATGCACAAATTATTTTAACCGACTCTTTAGGCCGAGAATCAGTGCAAAATATTTCCTTTTATAATGATCAAACTTTATTACGTGAAAACTTGCTTGATTGGTCTACAGAATTGGGGGTAGTTCGTGAAAATTATGCCATACGATCTTTTGATTATGCAAGTAAACCTATTGTTAGCACAACCTTACGATATGGTGTCAATAATCACCTAACCACTGGCACCCATGCTGAACTCATGGAAAACTTAGTGAATATAGGAGTGGAAAGTAATTGGATCCCCCAAATAGGCGGAGGAACAGTCTCATCAGCAATTGCTTTTAGTTCAAATTCGGATCAGTTAGGCTGGCTTTACTATGCTGGTTATCGCTGGGCAAATAATCACTTCAATTTTGCTGCTTCAGTGATATCCACCTCACATCAATATCAAGATGTTGCATCAAGCTATTCACCTACTCCATTTGCCTTTAACGGTAATCTGATTGCAGGCTATAACTCAGAATATCTTGGAAGTATTAGCTTATCTTACTTCGCACTTCAAGCTCATGGTGATGATCCTATTCGTTATGTTGGCCTTAATTGGTATAGACCTATAAATGATAATTTATACTTTAGTGCCAGTATCAATAAAAAGCTGGATGAGAATAAAGAAAGTATTCTTTATTTAACCGCCACCATGCTGCTAGATAATAACCAGAGTGTCAGCATCTCAAGTCAACAAAGCTCCAGTAGCAAAAGTTATCAAATCAATACTAATCGGACAGCGCCCTCCGAAGGAGGGTTAGGGTGGAGGATCACCGCAAGTAAACAAGATAATACCAATAGTAATCAAGTTGACCTCAATTACATAACAGATAAACTCAACCTCAGTGCTGGTTTTAATAATATGAGCACCAACCAATCTCGTTATTTGGGTGCGAGTGGAACATTAGCAATGATGGATGATCATTTTTTTATATCAAAACCCATCACCAATAGCTTTGCTGTTGTTTCTACCAGTGGTTTGCGCAACATTCCTATTCGATTAGAGAATACCTCTGTCGGGGTTACCAATGACGATGGCTTACTATTAATTCCTTCTCTTAATAGTTATCAAAAGAATGTCGTTGCCCTCGATCCCACTAATTTACCTGCTAATGTTCAAGTTAAACAAACAAGTATAGAAGTTGTGCCTGAATATCGTTCTGGTGCTTTAGTTAAATTTGATGTCGTCAAAACCCACCCTGCACTGGTGATTATTACTGATCCGAATGGCGAAATATTACCTCAAGGCAGTCAAATTCAACTAAATGGTCAAGAAAATAACCCGATTATCGTAGGCTTCGATGGAATGGCCTATTTCGATATGCTGAAAGACAGTAATCAGCTGTTAATTACCTATCCTAAAGGGCGGTGTCATCTGGAATTAATTTACCCAAAAACTAAAGACTTGATCCCGCAGGTTGGGCCATTGCGCTGTAGCAATTAGTCATATTGGATTAAATATAAGAAAGTATCCCAAACCATACTAAATAAAAGAGTCAAAACTATGCCAACTCATCCCACATATTATGGTAAAATTTTTTACACTTTAATAAGTTTTATGGTGATAAGCTTACCACGTGACAGTATTGCTTTGACCTGCTCTATTACCAATATTAGCACGTTAAATTTTGGTACTATCATGCCACTTACCAATAATACTGCAACGACATCTCTCACATTTAATTATAGTTGTACAAAAGGGTTAACAGATGTACTTGTTGGTGCAACACTCTGCTTAAATATAGGGGCTTCAAGTGTTTCAGGCCAAGTTACTGCTCGACAAATGTCAGCTGTAGGATTAAGCAGCCCTTTAAGTTATCAATTATATCAAAATGCCAGTGATAGCCTTGTCTGGGGGAGCCAATATCTCTCAGGTGGCAGCCCTATTATGATTAGTATTAGCTTATCTCAAGGGGTAACACCTATAACAGGCTCAATCACCATTTATGGCCAATTATCAGCCAATCAATCTAGCATCATTCCAGGAACTTATTTAGATACTTATACAACACTAACTGCTAGTAGTACCATAAATTTAGGCGTCTTTAGTACACCGACGACTTGTGGCACAGTCGTTGGGCCAACATTTCCTTTCACGGTGAATGCCACTATAGATAAACAATGTATTGTTTCAAGCAATGGCGATATTAATTTAGGCGACGTCAAAGCTTCTGCGACTAACACCAATGGAAACACTTCTATTTCAGTAGCTTGCACCAACACCACACCTTTTACAATTGGATTATCTCCATCAAATAATAATTCACAAGGCGCAGGGGTGCTAACAAGTACAACATCAACTGATCAAATTCCTTATCAGCTTAGCTCGAACCCAAGTGGCTCAGTATGGGGAAATGAATTGCCTAATGTGATTGCCGATATTGGCTCTGGAGTTGCAAAATCTTATAGTGTATATGCTACAGTTCCCTCAACTAATTTCACACCAGGCAGTTATAAAGATACAATCACAATTAATGTGACCTATTAGTATTGATAACGACTCAGGTTTAAGTAAGATCACCTGATGACTCTTTTAAACTACCTATCTGGAAAATTATGTTTAACTATTTGGCGACTGTTGAGTTTGATGAAGAAACTGATTGTTATGATATTTCATTTGTAGATTTCCCTGATATAGAAGGCACTGCTTATTGCGAAGAAGATATTGAACTTGAAGCAACAGAAACCTTAATGGCTGGACTTGCTGATTTTATTTCATCCAAAAAGTCGATTCCTTTACCATCCCAATCAAAAGGTCATGAAGCACTACCCGTTCATTTACCCATACTCTGCTGTTTAAAAATTGCTTTACATAATGCCATCATTCAAACCAATACACGCAAAGCAGATCTTGCACGTAAATTGAATTTAAATTCACAACAAATCGATAGATTACTTGATATCGAGCATGCTTCTAAGGTTGATGCTTTAGAACAAGCTCTTTATTTATTAGGCTATGACATTAGTATAACGGTTAACCAACGTTGTAATTAATATAAAATGTAAATACAACCATATTAATTATATTTAATCATTAAACAATCCAAAGCTTATTTTAATTCCAATTATTGTAAGCTTAAAGTATATAACTTACTGAAATAGAATTCAAAATTTAGCATTATGCTATAATGATACCTCACAAAAATAGTAATTACATAAATATCATTTTTTAATTATTGTTTTATCCATACTGGAATATAGAAGTTCACTCAGAATACTTGAATCAATTGAGTTATCTATACGAAAAATAGTTTCAAATTTCTGATATATTTCTGGTTGATTTCTTTTTATCCTTTCTGCGACGCCTGAAAAAAAATCATTTATTGGAATGTTTAGCACTTTTAATATAACACATAGTAAACTAATAGTAATTTGACAAATACCTCTTTCGTAACGAGAAACTTGTTGCTGAGAAATATTAATCATATTTGCCAGTTGCCCACCGGAAAACCCTGCTTCTTTGCGGTGCCGTGCAATTTCTTTTCCTACTATCATAGAGAAGTAATCTTTTGAATTATAACTTTCATATATTTTTTTCATATAAGACTCGCTAATCAGCGCAACCAAATTATATTTACTTAATAATTAAATATAAAATTCATTACTAAAATAGTTTTAAATAAAACAATAATTGCTGTTTTGTGAACTTGAAAATATTCTAATCTTCATAAAAATAAAATCAATATCTCAAAAATGAGTGCAAATCGTGATAATCACTAATTTAACATGCATACAAGGTTAAATTAACATTAAAATCCTTCCATAACACCAACTTATCAGTATACCAATAGATGACAATCCTTTTTCAATGGTGATTGCCGCTCTTATAAATCAAATTATGAGTAAAAGTAAATAGAATTTCTTGTAATTAACATTTATTAATACTCATTTTAAAAAAATGAGTATTTGCATCCTAAAAATAATATAATTAATAACATATCTTCATATTTATCATGCAATTAAAATAAGTATAACCCATGAGTATTCTGTAACAATCATAAGATAATGAATAAAATATAAGCAAAAATACAACCAAAGCAAGATAAATATAATTTTTATTAATCAATTATTTCAATAACAAAAATCAAAATGAGACCATCAAATAAAAAATGCACTGCAATATTATCAGTAATACAATTAGCTTAATATCGAAGATGTACTCCCAAATAAAAAAGCTATCAGACTTCCTAGAGGACCGCTCATTTAATACAAAAAATCAGAATGGCATAATCCATTATATTAATAAAATAACAACTATTGCTCTCTACAATAGCTCCCACGCCTTTTCAAACGTTCCTATACCATAGGGCTGCAACCCATTTTCATGCTGAACAATCGCTTTCGCTAAGTTAATAGCAATAGTCTTATTATCCAGATCAATTATTTCTGTCGGTGACACACCTAATTCATTTGCAACATTTTGAATATATACGATAGTATTATTTTCATTTTTAGGCGCCCATCGGCCAATAAGCTGTGATACTGTCGTTAAGCCATATTTACGCCGATATGTACGGAGTAATAATATTAATGCACGGATCCCATACTCTACCGTTTCAAACCGGCAAAACCGAGACTCAACACTAGGATCATGCGTTAATTGCCCTTTCCAATGATTATTTTTCTTATAATCAATATTACCTGGATTATTATTACGAACCCCTCGGGGCTGTTTACTTTTCATCATCTATTTTCCTTCTCAGTTTTTTTTCAATCAGTTTGACGAATTCAGCGCCAGACCAACCTGCAATACCCGCAACCCCTCCAGCATATTCAGTGGACCATTGATAATAAATTGCTGCAAGGTATACAAATGCTCCTGCAAAAATAGAAACAAGGATTTGAGAAACAAGTATCCAAAAGCTGAATTTCTCCCCATTAATCATTTTGTATGCATAGCTTGCTATTGAACCAAGCAAAATCATCACCAATATTAATATTTCTCTTGCCCAGTCATAGTTGAAAGGATCTCTAAAAGTCATTTTCCGTTCCCTCCCCTAATCTTGAATTTATAATACTTATAGGTGGCTGATCGTAAAATGTCGGCGTTAATTAAAGTAAGTACATTGGGTAAATAATGACTCAATACACCTTTAATGTATTGAGTTTAAATCTTTTCTCATGGGCTGTAATGAAATTGTAAAGCAGCAAAAATGAAAAAAATGCTACATAGCATTTAGAAGAAATCTTATTCAAATAACATCCCCCTTTGACATTATGGTGGTAATCATATTTGTACTGTCTTTTCAGTATGTTGTAACAATACTTCTCTTGGCTGATGACTCAAATATGATTAGAATGCGCAGCCCTAATTGGTGGTGACTCTCCTTTTAGACCATGCATTATTTGTTTTTCAAACTCTTCCTTTTGCCCCAGTGATTAACTGGGGCTTTTTTTTACTCTAAAAAAATTTTGTATAAATAACATACATATGTGATGTTCTATTTACTTCGCAAGACCTTTTTTCATACATCCATTTCTATTAAAGCAATATCATTGACCTTTAAAAGGTATGCTAATGTTATAACTAAGATTAAAAAATAGAATAAATATAAGAGGAATTAACATGAAAAAAAACTCATTATTAAATAAAATTCATGCGTTACGTGGTGAGGTTCTCACATTTATTAATGATCCTTTTAACACAAATATTGGAAAAGATTGTTACTTACATTATAAAGACGGCATGGTTGTCATCCAAGATGGTATTATTATTGATGTTGATAACTATCAAAATATTTATAAAAAATATAATGACATTGATATAGAAATTTATAGTGACGCGGTCATTTTACCTGGATTTATTGATTGTCATGTGCATTATGTTCAGTCTCCAATGATCGGTTCATATGGTGGTACATTATTAGAATGGCTAAATAATTGTACATATCCAACTGAAGCCAAATTTAATAATAAAAGTTTTGCAGATGAAGTTGCGTCTGTATTTTTTAAACAAATATTGCAACAGGGAACCACTACAGCAAATGTATTCAGCACAACATTTGCAACATCTGTTGATGCATTTTTTGAAGAATCAGAACGTTACAATACTCGAATGATAACAGGTAAAGTATTACAGGATCGAAATTTACCTGAATCATTAAAAGATGAATCAGCCGAAGAATCAATTCGTATCAGTGAACAACTACTAAAAAAATGGCATCACCGCGGAAGACAACTTTATGCCATTATTCCCCGTTTCGCGGCGACAAGTACAGAAAAACAAATGGAATTAGCGGGTAAGTTATATCAACGCTATATTGATCAGGGCGTTTATTTGCACACACACTTAAATGAAGCACCTGATGAAATAGAATGGATTTCACAGTTATACCCCGATCAAAAAAATTGTACTGACGTATATAAAAAATATCAGATGGTGGATAACCGCACTGTTATGGCTCATACCTGTTTAATGAGCGAAGAAGAATGGCAAGATTTACATGATGCCGGTGTAGGGTGCGCCCACTGCCCATCTTCAAATTTATTTTTAGCCGATGGGCAGTTTAAGTTTTGGGAGGCCAAAAAGAAAGAAAGACCGGTTCATATAGGCATCGGTACTGATGTTGGAGCTGGGACTAATTTTTCTATTATTAGGCAATTGAATGAGGCTTATAAAGTAGGTATGTTGCAGACAAAACAACTAACAACACTTCAAAGCTTTTATTTAGCGACCCGAGGTGGCGCAGAAGCACTCCACTTAGAAGGAATAATTGGTACTTTACAGCCTGGTTATGAAGCAGATATTGCCATTTTAGATTTAAAAGCCACTGATTTCGTTGCATGGCGCATGCAATTTGCCGATTCTATTTTTGATAAATTATTTATACTACAAACACTTGCACTTGATAACATGGTAAAAGCAACCTATGTTTCAGGTAAAAAAGTATTTGATCGTTCCCGCAGTGAGCCATTTATGTATTCATCTAATACTGAATTGAATAAAAAAGGGAGCTAAAACGCAGATTAAGGGGATCGTTTGGTTTATAGAAGCGATTATAGCCAAATTACAGTAAAACGCTTCGCTTTGCCTAAACCCAACAATTATTCTAATTTCGATGGAGTATGAGATTAGCGCCTACTAGCTTAAATAAATGGACTTAAGTTACTTCATATACAATGCATTGTTTTATTGAACAAATAAAATAGAAATCAGGATTATATATAGTAATAATTTATTTTATAGCAATAAATTTCATTATTATTTGATTTTCTGTACCTATTAAAATCCATCTAAAGTGTTTTACATTTAATGCATATAAAACAAATAGTTAAAAAATAACTTTTCTAGGATTTTTCCGGATCGCTTTTTAGCTCTATGTACATAGATTTTTTCTAATATTTTCGATAGTTAAGCATTTTGCATCCAAATAATGAACAAAATCGAAAGTATTTTACACTATTTCCATATCTTTTTTTGTTAAACGAAAGTCATAAATGTCGATATTACAATGTTTTTACGCAGAGTCACTTATCCTACCGAGGTAGGATTATTCCTAGTTATTTACATCCCATTGGCCCATCGATATTATCCGCACTAACCGAAATTACCATGCACATTGGCTGATTTTATAAGTATTAAGCAATTATTATCTTGCCACTAATCACACTGACATTTGTCACTTAACTAAAGGAATGAGTATGCCAACTCCATGTTATATCTCTATTGAAGGAAAAACCCAAGGCAACATCACTGCAGGTGCATTTACTCCTGAATCAGTGGGTAACATCTATGTGCAAGGCCATGAAGACCAAATGTTGGTTCAAGAGTTCTCTCACGTTGTGACAGTTCCAACTGATCCACAATCAGGTCAGCCTTCAGGTCAACGCGCACATAAGCCATTCCGCTTTACTGTCGCACTGAACAAAGCTGTTCCACTACTTTACAACGCATTAGCCTCTGGCGAAATGTTGCCAAAAGTTGAATTGAAATGGTATCGCACTTCTGTGGAAGGTAAACAAGAGCATTTCTTCACTACTACACTGACTGATGCAACTATCGTTAACATCGATTGCCAAATGCCACACTGCCAAGATCCTGCTAAAGCAGATTTCACCCAGCTAATCGAAGTCTCACTGGCTTACCGTAAAGTTGATTGGGAGCACACCAGCGCAGGTACTTCAGGTGCTGACGACTGGCGCGCACCACTCGAAGCGTAATGAATCTGGTTTTATGATAATAACACGGCATGAACTGAGCTTTATTCTTAGTTTATGCCTTATTATTGGCATTATTGGCGGTTTAAAAAATGACAAGAACCACCGTACCCAGTCAAAGAGCCGGGTTGCATCACGATAAAAACAACCATAAAACTTTTCATGAAGTCTATTCATCTCTACTACACACCGTAAAAATATTGATTTAATATCAATTACTTATAGTATCCCCCTTTTGTTTTCGCAATTGTCAGCTCAATGCTGTACAGGCAAATATCGCCTAATAATCAATTGTTTTCTAACTAAATAATATACCTGAACAAAAGCTAAACAAATTATTAATCTATTAATTATTTTTATTGAATAAATTATATTATATTGCTATTAGTTATACCGAGGGATTATTCACACTTATATTTATTTCATGTAGGGAGATTATCCTATTATGAGGCAATTTCTTAGCTTATTAATGGGTAAGGACTCGAGATTTATTGAGAGTTTGAACTGTAGGATTAGTGCTCCCCTGACTAATTCATTAGGGTTTAGAATGCTTAATAAACCGGTTAAAGCAGTTTTTTATGATTGGTTACCTCTTACTCAGCCCAACAGTCCTACATTATCTTGGACTGAACTCGCAGATATTGACTATCGACAGCTAAATTACTGGGTCGAAGCAAACAAATGTGTATTTATTTCGACAGCGAAAAACCACGTAAGCTCACTGTTCACACCTGAACCTCCATAATCTTTAGAATTCATAAAGTTATTACACCATCGAAAATATCAAACCTCGGTATAGTTTTGGCCGTCGTAAAAATTTGGGTTCCCGGTGTAGAACTCCATCATCAGAAATTCCAAGCAAGTATGGGTTGTTAGCACGACGAAACCGAATTGGAGCACCGCAATGTCATCAATTGAAAAGAATTCTCAGAAAAATCAATCCGTATCAAACAGTGACTATTCATCACATTCTGACAAATTACCTCTTAGTTCTACTCAGCAAGTTGTCTGGCTTGATCAAACGCTAAACCCCGACTCGCCAACGTATAATATTGGTATACGACTCCGTATTGATGAGGATCTTGATGAATTACTTTTTAATCAGGCATTTGAGAGAGTTGTTGCTCGTCGCGATGCTTTACATTTACAGTTAATCCACACCCACGGCCTCCCTCTACAGGCATTGACCGAAGTATCTCCATCAATAGAAGTGTACGATTTTTCGCTCGATGATAACGCTGAAGAGCAAGCACAGCAGCATATCCATGCCACCTTTATGCGCCCGTTTGATCTCCGTGGAAAGCTATGGTGTTCTGAGCTGTTAAGGGTTAACGATACACGCCGCTATTGGCAATTTTGCTGCCACCATTTGATAGCGGATGGGTGGAGTTTGAAATTACTGGCCAATGAACTTGTCGCTATCTACAACCAATTAAAACATAACGATGATAATCAAGGTGAAATCGCGCCTGCTTATCTTGATTACATTGCTGAGGATGCCATTTATCTCAGTTCCAAACATTATCAGTCTGATCTAAAATTCTGGTTAGAACGCTATAAAACATTACCCCCTACTTTGATCCCACTCTCAAACCAAAATCAAGAACTAACGAATACGCTCTCTGCACCTCATCTCTGGCAATTAAAACAAGGTTATTTTCATAAAATTGAAAAGATTGCAGCAGAGCATAAACTCTCCGTATTGCATTTTATGTACGCCATTCTGGCCTGTTATTTTTCTCGGACAACAGAAACAGACGATATTGTTATCGGTATTCCCGTTCATAATCGGAGAAACGCAAAACAAAAACAGACCATAGGGATGTTTTCGTCAGTTATTCCAATCGGTGTAAGTATTAAGAAAGAAGATACTTTCCTTGATATTATGCAAAAAGTCGCCGCTGAGCTACGCCATTGTTATAAACACCAGCGCTTACCCATCACAGAAATTAATCAAAACACACGGATCAGACAAAAAACAGGCCGCGCTCAGCTCTTCGATATTACGCTGTCGTTTGAAATGTTTGAATCTAACATACAGATGGAAGGCACAAATACTACCCTTCAAACACCACATCGAGCAACACAGTACCCTCTTGCCATTAGTATTTATCAATATGATTTTGAAGATAAAAATAGCCCTGTTACCGTCGAGTTTAATTTTGATACGCGCTACCTAAGCCGTAAAGACGTGATAGCTATCCAGTCACGTTTAGCTACGCTAATGGATGCAGCCATTACCTCTTTGGAAATGACCGTTGAGCATGCGCCTATTTTGCCCGCAGCAGAGCGACAAAAAATTATTGTCGATTTCAATGCAACTGAAGCCGAATTCCCACAACACACATTAATCCATGAGCGTTTCGAGCAACAAGTTAAACTCACACCTGATGCCACCGCCGTTATTTTTGAAGCACAATCGCTCAGTTTCGCAGAACTTAACCGCCGTGCAAACCAATTAGCACACCACTTGCTAACCTTAGGTGTAAAACCTGATGACCGCGTAGCTATTTGCGTAGAACGCAGTCTGGACATGGTTGTCGGGTTGATGGGAATACTGAAATCAGGTGCCGCTTATGTGCCCCTCGATCCCACATATCCCGCTGAACGACTTGCTTACATGTTAAATGATGCTAAACCCATAGCGTTGCTGACTCAGGAAAACCAGACAGCCATACAGAATATCGATATACCAACCATCCTGCTAGATACCGATAGTTTTGAGGATTACGCCACATCAAACCCTGATGTGCAGGCGCTCGGTATCACATCAGCCAATTTGGCCTATGTTATTTATACCTCGGGTTCTACAGGCAAACCCAAAGGGGTGATGATTACGCACAAAAATGTGCTTCACCTCGCCAGCAGTTTGACAACGCTATTGGCATTCAAACACCCTACCCGTGTTGCGCTTAATGCCAGCATTGTGTTTGATGCCTCGGTGCAAAATTGGATCCAAATGCTGTCAGGCCATACGTTGGTGATTGTTCCCGAGGTAATTCGCACCGATGCACAAAAACTCTGGCATTACTTTGCTGACCATAGTGTGGCGTTATTTGACTGTACTCCCATCCAACTACAATGGCTATTAAACGCAGGGCTTGGTACTGATCCTGACTACCAACCCGCACAAGTGCTGATTGGGGGAGATGCCATTTCACAGAGTATTTGGTCGCGTTTACTACACATTACCGATACCCGATTTATTAATGTTTATGGGCCGACAGAATGTACCGTTGATACCACCGCGTGCCCTATCAATACCTCACAACCTACGCCGACTATCGGCTCCCCTCTTGCCAATACCAAAATCTATATTCTCGATGCGAAGAGACAACCCGTACCTATTGGCATGAGTGGTGAGATCTATATTGGGGGTGCTGGTGTTGCACGTGGCTACCTCAATCGTTCTGCACTTACCGAAGAACACTTTATTACTAATCCCTTTATTAATCAACAAGATGAAAGACTCTACAAAACGGGGGATCTCGGTTGCTGGCAATACGACGGTAGTATCGCCTATCTAGGTCGTAATGACTTTCAAGTAAAACTGCGCGGTTTTCGTCTAGAACTCGGCGAAATTGAGTCTGCTCTGATGCAACACCCTGATATTCAAGAAGCCGTTGTTATCGTACGTGAAGATGCCCTTGGTGATAAACGGCTGGTCGCCTATTTCCAAGCGCGGCCAGAGGCACAACCCACTCCTGCCGACCTGCGTTTACTGCTTTCACAACGTTTAGCAGAGTATATGATCCCCAGCGCATTTGTCGCGCTGGATACATTTCCACTCACACCAAATAGGAAACTTGATCGTAAAGCACTGCCTGAACCAACACAATCAGCAATGGTCACACATCACTACGAAGCGCCACAAGGCGAGATGGAAACAATGCTAGCCACCCTTTGGCAGACATTGTTGGGCATCGATAACGTTGGCCGTTATGATCATTTCTTTGAGCTCGGTGGTCACTCATTAATGGCAGTTAGCCTGATTGAACAGTTACGCAATCAAGGAAAGTCACTCGACATTCGTAGTGTCTTTACCTCTCCAGTGTTGTCAGAAATGGCGCAGGCGATACAGAACGCTCAAAGTAGCACTAGTGCGGTGATTCCTCAAAATCTTATCCATCATGGCTGTACTACGATCACCCCCGATAAATTACCACTGGTTATGCTTTCACAATTTGAAATTGATACCATCACGAATACAGTGCCAGAGGGGGTTCCTAATATTCAAGATATCTACCCACTCGCACCACTGCAAGAAGGTATTTTCTTCCATCACCTATACCAACAAACAGGGGATGCGTATCAGTTAGATGTCCTAATTGCCTTCGATGCCCGTGAACGTCTCGATATTTTTATCAATACCTTACAACAGGTGATTGATCGCCACGATATTCTTCGTACCGCCATTTGCTGGCAAGATCTCAGCCAGCCCGTACAGGTTGTCTGGCGTCATGCACCATTGCCTGTGAATACATTCGAACCCACATCGCCAGAAAATATCGCAGCACAATTACAAGCCCATATTTCGCCTGACTCACGCCGTCTCAATCTCAGTCAAGCACCGCTGATGGCCGCAGATATTACCTATGATCCGTCATGCAACAAGTGGCTACTAGCACTCACCGCTCACCACCTCGTTTGCGATCATATGACACTCGAGCTGATTATTACGGAAGTTCGCCTTATACTGGGCGGGAAAGCCGATGAACTCCCCGCTTCTCTCCCTTATCGTAACTTTATCTCACATGTATTAAGCATTCCTGACGCTGTTCACGAACAATACTTCCATTCTCGTCTGGCCGATGTCGACACCCCAACTATCCCTTTTGGTTTGACTGAAATTCAGAACTATGATGGAGAAATTGCTGAAGCTACACTCACCCTCAATCGCGACTTGGTCTATGCCATCTATGCTAGTGCACGCCAATGTGGAGTTAGCCCTGGAGTGTTATTCCATGTTGCTTGGGCACAAGTCTTGGCACAAATTAGCAATAGTAACGATGTGATTTTTGGTTCGGTATTACTGGGTCGCTTGCAAGGTTTCAGTGGTGCCGATCGTGCCATGGGCATGTTCGTCAACACATTGCCATTACGCATTACTTTAAACGACTGTTCTGTACTTGATATTGTACATAACACAAATCATGAGCTTTTATCTCTACTCGAACATGAACAGGCACTGCTAGCACTCGCACAACGTTGCAGTAGTGTTGCACCACCCATGCCACTTTTTAGCACACTACTTAACTATCGTCGAATTCAGGCTGACACGGCAGCGGCAACGTGGTCTGGTATGACACTGTTGGCTGAAAGCAAACGCACCAATTATCCATTCAATATTTCGGTGGATGACCAAGGCGACAGTATTAAGATACTCTCTCAGACAATGGCAAGCATCAGCCCTGTGCGTATCGCTCATTATCTAGAGTCTGCTTTGTGCTGCTTGGTTGATGCGCTGGAACATGATCCACAACGCCCTATCCTCAGCTTATCAATTTTACCGAAAGAAGAACGCCATAAACTACTACTTGAATTTAATGCCACCGAGGTTAACTTCCCAGATAATCTGCTCGTACATCAATGCTTTGAGGCGCAAGTAGCCCAA
>NZ_JBYVYL010000012.1:0-118003 GCF_058148425.1 Providencia sp. 6390 | reverse complement strand
GCGTATATTACGCTTTCCTCATCGAGAGTCAAGCTTTTTTTTTCGCTTATTCTTTTCAGAATCTCTCGCTGCCTTAGCTGTGCCTTTTGGGCTTGCCATCACATTTCGTGTCGGCTCATCGTCGGTCAGTGGAGGCGCATTATAGGGAGTCAGAAAAATCTAGCAAGTGTTTTTTTGAAAAAAATTGACAACCGATTAACTTTTATACTTTACGCCTATTTTTATAGCAAAAATAACCGTTTTGGCACTTTTTAATAGCAAAAAAGCGATTAGTTATAAAAAAGGCGGCCATTATAAGGCCGCCTCTAATTTTATAACTTTAAAACTGACTCATTACTGCTTAGCAATAATTTCATCATTTTCGACATCCAATACAACTGGTTTGCCAGGAATGAGCTTGCCTGACAATATTTCTTGCGCCAGCGGGTTTTCAATTTCTTGCTGGATAGCACGTTTCAATGGGCGAGCACCAAAAATTGGGTCAAAGCCTGCTTCACCAATTTTTTCTAATGCCGCAGGTGTTGCGCTTACTTCATAACCATGCTCTTCCAGACGTTTATACAAACGACCTAGCTGGATATTCGCAATATTAGTGATCTGTTCTTTACCTAATGGATGGAACACAACCACTTCGTCGATACGGTTGATAAATTCAGGTCTAAAGCTATGTGCAACAACTTCCATTACCATATCTTTCATTTCTGAATAACCAATAGTACCGAAACGCTCTTGGATCAAATCAGAACCAAGGTTTGATGTCATGATAATAACAGTATTACGGAAATCGACTGTACGACCTTGACCATCAGTCAAGCGTCCATCATCCAATACTTGTAATAGAATATTAAAAACATCTGGATGCGCTTTTTCAACTTCATCCAATAAGATTACAGAGTATGGGCGACGGCGAACCGCTTCAGTCAAATAACCACCCTCTTCGTAACCGACATATCCTGGAGGCGCACCAACCAAACGGGAAACTGAGTGTTTCTCCATAAATTCAGACATATCAATACGAACCATTGCATCATCACTATCAAACATAAAGTTTGCCAGTGCTTTACATAGCTCTGTTTTACCGACCCCTGTTGGCCCTAAGAACATAAATGAACCGATTGGGCGATTTGGATCTGATAAACCTGCTCGGCTACGGCGGATCGCATTCGATACCGCAACAACGGCTTCATCTTGACCAATAACACGTTGGTGCAATTGTTGCTCCATACGTAACAGTTTTTCTCTTTCGCTTTCCAACATACGAGAAACAGGGATACCAGTCCAACGAGCCAGTATTTCTGCAATTTCAACATCCGTCACTTTATTACGCAGAAGTTTCATACTTTTACCTTCTGCTTTTGTGGCGGCTTCTAATTGCTTTTCTAGCTCTGGAATGCGGCCATACTGTAACTCAGACATTTTAGCTAAATCGCCACTACGGCGAGCTTTGTCCATTTCGTAGCGTACATTTTCTAGCTCAGCTTTAATATGCTGTGTACCTGTTAATGAGGCTTTTTCTGCTTTCCACTCTTCTTCTAATGAAGAATATTCACGCTCTTTTTCTGCTAGTTCTTCTTCCAGCATATCAAGACGTTTTTTACTTGCATCATCAGACTCTTTTTTCAGCGCTTGCTGTTCCAATTTGAGCTGAATAATACGGCGCTCTAAACGGTCAAGCGATTCAGGCTTAGAATCCATTTGCATACGCAAACTCGCACCAGCCTCATCAATCAAATCGATGGCTTTATCTGGTAACATACGATCTGTAATGTACCGATGCGATAAAGTTGCGGCAGCGACGATCGCAGGGTCAGTAATTTGTACATGGTGGTGCAACTCGTAGCGTTCTTTTAAACCACGCAAAATTGCAATGGTATCTTCAACACTAGGTTCAGCAACATAGACTTTCTGGAAGCGGCGCTCTAAAGCCGGATCCTTTTCTATATATTGACGATACTCATCAAGCGTTGTTGCCCCCACACAGTGTAACTCACCACGCGCTAACGCAGGTTTCAACATATTACCCGCATCCATAGCACCGTCAGCTTTACCTGCGCCAACCATGGTATGTAATTCATCAATGAACAGAATGACATTACCTTCTTGCTTAGCAAGGTCATTCAATACGCCTTTCAAACGCTCTTCAAATTCACCACGGAATTTCGCACCTGCAATTAGCGCTCCCATATCGAGGGATAACACACGTTTATTTTTTAGTCCTTCAGGAACTTCACCATTAACAATACGTTGTGCTAACCCTTCAACGATGGCGGTTTTACCGACACCTGGCTCACCAATTAATACAGGGTTGTTTTTTGTACGACGTTGCAATACTTGAATAGTACGACGGATTTCTTCATCACGCCCTATCACTGGGTCTAATTTACCTTGTTCTGCACGCTCAGTTAAATCAACGGTAAATTTCTTTAAAGCTTGGCGCTGGTCTTCAGCGCTTTGGTCATTCACTTTTTCTCCACCACGCATCTGTTCTATTGCCTTATTTAAGTTAGCTTTATTTACACCGGCTGCTTTAAGCATATCCGCTAGTGATGTATTCGCTTCTAAAGCAGCAACAAGAAATAATTCAGAGGAGATAAATTCATCTCCATTTTTTTGTGCAAGTTGATCACATAAATTTAAGTGACGGATCAAATCACTGGATGGCTGCACATCGCCAGCAGTACCCTGTACCTGAGGTAAACGGGCAAGAGCCTCTTCAATTTTCTGCTTAAACTGTACTGCATTCACACCAATCGTGGTCAAAAGAGGACGAACAGAGCCGCTCTCTTGATTAAACAGTGCGCTTAATAAATGAATAGGTTCAATAAACTGGTTTTCGCGCCCAAGGGCTAATGACTGGGCGTCAGCGAGAGCTTGCTGGAATTTATTAGTTAAACGATCCAGACGCATAACACCTCCAATAAAATGGAATTAAAATTGCTTCTGGTAAATAGATGAGGTCTATTTTTACTTATTCAAGTTTACATCTCAATTATTTTAGTGATATCAGTTAATTTGGAATAATTCACTAACCATTAGTTATTTATCCATATCAATGAGGCCATACGCCCCGTTTTACCCTCACGACGATAGGAAAAAAATCTGTTTTTATCACTTACGGTGCAAAATGAACCGCCGTAAATGGATGAAATTCCCGCTGCTTGTAATTTTTTTCGCGCCAACAAATAAATATCAGCTAAAAATTTTTCGCCATAACGCACGAACCCAGATGCCAAATCAGCCGATTGTTTAATAAAGGCTTCTCTTACCTCTGCGCCGACCTCAAACTTTTCAGGACCAATTGCAGGGCCTAACCAAGCTATGATTTCACTTTCTGGGCATGAAAATTGGGCAACCGTGTTCTCAAGTACACCATCACATAAGCCACGCCAACCTGCATGTGCAGCAGCAACCTCTTGGCCGTTTTTACTACAAAAAAGTACAGGCAAACAATCTGCAGTCATGATGGCACAAACTTGTCCCACCTGATTAGTATAGACTGCATCAGCTTGATTATTTTCCCAACTTCCGTTGTTTAAACACAAAACCTGTGTGCCATGAACTTGTTGCAGCCACACAGGTTGTTGTGGCAAGCCAGCAAATTTCTGTAATAAATGACGATTTTTACTGACTAACACAGGGTCATCATCAACATGATCACCTAAATTTAAGCTATCAAACGGCGCTAAGCTCACACCACCAAGACGTGTCGTGCTACAGCTAGATACATTTTTTGGTTGTGGCCAGTCAGGAAAAATCAGTGATTTCATTACCAGTCCATATTATCTTTATGTAGTTGATAGTCTGCCTTTAAGGCTTCGATAAGTTCGACCATATCATCAGGTAAAGGCGCATGCCACTCCATTTGGATCCCTGAAATTGGGTGATATAAACGCAACATAGTGGCATGTAGCGCTTGACGATCAAACTTACGCATCACTTCTAAAAACTCTTCACTCGCACCTTTCAATGGACGAGGACGGCCACCGTATAATGGGTCCCCAATAAGAGGATGATTAATATGTGCCATATGCACACGTATTTGGTGGGTTCTTCCCGTTTCTAAACGCAAGCGCAAACGAGTATGTGCTCTGAAATGTTCCATAATACGGTAATGGGTTATAGCAGGTTTCCCCATAGGGTGCACTGCCATATGAGTACGTTTTGTTGGATGCCTAGAAATAGGCTCTTCAACCATACCACCAGCCGTCATTCTACCCACGGCAACCGCTTCATATTCACGCGTGATTTCACGTAACTGTAATGATTCAACTAAGCGAGTTTGCGCTGGAACGGTTTTCGCAACCACCATCAAACCTGTTGTGTCTTTATCAAGACGGTGGACAATCCCTGCTCGTGGTACATCCATAATTTCAGGATAGCGATACAATAATGCATTTAGGATAGTTCCATCGGGGTTACCAGCACCTGGGTGAACAACTAAACCACGCGGCTTGTTGATAACTAAGATGTCGTCATCTTCATAAACAACGTCCAATGGAATATCTTGTGGCTCCCAACGATTGTCTTCTTCAATCAGCGCATCGACTAAAATTTGTTCGCCACCTAAAACTTTTTCCTTTGGCTTATTGATAACTTTCCCATTAACCTGCACTCTATCATCTAAAATCCACTCTTTTATACGAGAACGCGAATAATCGGGGAACAATTCCGCTAAAGCCTGATCTAAACGTTGACCGAGCTGTGATTCAGCAACAGTTGCATTAAGTTGTACTTGTTGAGCCATAAATTAATCTACTTTTTTAGTGTTTGTATTTTGACGGCGAGGCCGTTTTATTTAAAATATATGCTATTGTAACTCGAATTCTGCTGGGAGCCTTACGGATAGTCTCCCTCGAAACACTCAGAGGATAACCAACACGTGATAATACGTATGAAATATCTGGTGGCTGCTGCCACGTTGAGCCTGGTACTCACCGGATGCTCCAGCAATAATGAAATCAGCCCTGATAGCACCCCGGCTGAAATGTACAGTGTTGGCCAGCAAAAGTTGCAGGATGGTAACTACAAAGCAGCCATCAAGCAATTGGAAGCGTTAGATAACCGCTATCCATTTGGCCCATACGCCCAACAAGTACAATTAGATCTGATTTATGCTTATTATAAATCAGCCGAGCTACCAATGGCGATAGCAGCAATTGACCGTTTTATGCGTCTAAACCCAACCCACCCAAATATTGACTATGTACTTTATATGCGTGGCTTGACTGCAATGGCACTTGATGACAGTGCGCTGCAAGGCTTCTTTGGCATCGACCGCTCAGATAGAGATCCTCAACACGCTCGAGTGGCCTTTAAAGACTTTAGCCAGTTGGTACGTTACTATCCTAACAGCCTCTATGCTAACGATTCCAGCAAACGTCTTATCTATTTAAAAGATCGTTTAGCACGCTTTGATCTTTCTGTGGTTGAATATTACAACAAACGCGGTGCTTATGTCGCGGTTGTCAATCGAGTTCAACAGATGTTAAGGGATTACCCAGATACAGAAGCCACACGAAATGCATTAAAATACATGGAGATAGCTTACAATCAAATGGGGCTTAATGCAGAAGCAAATAAAGTTGCTAACTTGATTACCGCTAATAGCAATTAATCAAGAAGTCGAATTGAGAAACGGCAGCTCCGGCTGCTGTTTTTTATGGAAATTCAAGATAGATTAAATATCACCACATTGATTTTTCAGGCTATTTTCTATTATTTACTCATACATCAAATTTTAGCCCAAAGACAGTACCGACTATTAACCGTATTGATAGTCAACTTTTTCAGTTTGGCCCAAGAAGTTCAACTTGGCAATCTCTTTCCCCCTCTTTTTTATTCCAAATCACAGTTCAGATTGTGTGGAAGCACTGCATTCATCAAGTGTGATCTGGGTCAATTTTTTTAACCGAATAGTCGGTATTCTGAATACATCAAAGACGGAAACAATGAGAGGTAACTATATGATAGTGAACATAACTAGCAAACAAATGGATATTACCCCCGCTATCCGAGATCACATTGAGAGCCGTCTGACCAAACTCGACAAATGGCAAGTCTCTTTGATTAATACACATGTTGTATTATCAAAAGAACCACAAGGCTTTATGGTGGATGCCAATATTAAAACTGCTACAGGTAAACTGGTTGCAAGCGCCAAACATGAAGATATGTATGTCGCAATCAATGAATTAATTAACAAACTCGAAAGACAACTTAATAAAGCACAACACAAAGGAGAATCAAGAAGGGCCAGCAATAGTGTAAAAGAAGCGAACCTTGTTACGTTATAATTTTATATTATCTACAAACTTATCTTGAAACCTTGCCAACGCGCCCATCATGGGCGCGTTTTTAATGGTTCAACGTCTTTTTTGTTGACATCGAGCTTACTATCAGTTCTATTTAAGAGAACACTAAGCAATTGTGGTATTGATTATGAATATGAATTTTGGTTTCTTTTCTTTCTTTAGCTACTCCTACTAAGGGGCTTTTGTCGTTCGAGAAATAAAAGAAGACAAGATTTAAAGCCCCTCTAAATAGGGGCTTTTTTATTCACTGATGTTTTAAGGGTAGGTAGGATGGATAACAGCACTAATTTACTGAAAGTACGTGAAAAAATCAGCCAATTGGACAGTGAACTTCTTGGCCTACTGGCTAAGAGGCGCGGCTATGCCGTCGAAGTTGCACAAACAAAACTTGAAGATAGCCGCCCAATCCGAGATAAAGAACGTGAACGCCAGCTACTGGATGTTTTGATCGACAAAGCAAAACCATTGGGCTTAGATGGTTTTTATGTCACTAGACTATTTCAAATGATCATTGAGGACTCTGTCCTTACACAGCAAGCTATCCTACAACAGCATCTCAATTTAACACCAAGTGATTCAGCACGGTTTGCCTTTTTGGGTCCAAAAGGCTCCTATTCACACATCGCAGCCCGCCAGTATTCTGCTCGTCATTTTGACCAACTCGTTGAGTGCAGTTGCCATAAGTTCCAAGACATTTTTTCTCTTGTTGAAAGTGGTCAAGCTGACTATGGTATTTTACCGATTGAAAATACCAGTTCAGGGGCTATCAATGATGTTTATGACCTATTACAAAATACGACATTATCGATCGTTGGTGAGATCCGCCTACCTATCAACCATTGCTTACTCACATCCTGTACGACGGATCTCAGTAAAATAGATACCGTTTATAGCCACCCTCAACCTTTCCAACAGTGTAGCCAATATTTATCTCAGTACCCTCACTGGAAAATTGAGTATTGCGACAGTACCTCAACAGCAATGCAAAAAGTGGCTCAACAAAATTCACCTAATGTTGCGGCTCTTGGCAGCGAAGCAGGTGGAGCGCTATACAATCTACAGGTGCTAGAGCATAGCCTAGCTAACCAACAGATCAATATGACACGGTTTATTGTTGTCGCACCACAAGCAATTGAAGTCACAGAGCAGGTTCCAGCTAAAACAACACTACTTATCACTACGGGTCAACAAGCAGGGGCTCTGGTGGATGCATTGGTTATCTTAAAAAATAATCAGATCATCATGAGCAAGCTAGAATCGCGCCCAATTAATGGTAAACCTTGGGAAGAGATGTTTTATATTGATGTACATTCCAACCTTCGTGCTGACAATATGCAACAAGCTCTTAAAGAGCTATCTGCTATCACTCGCTCTTTTAAAATATTAGGTTGTTACCCATCAGAAAATATTGTGCCTGTTGAACCTGAGAAGATTACCCCTTAATGACTAATATATAAAAGCCAGTTACTCAACGAACTGGCTTTTATTGATATCAAATTTTCAATTAGCGCATTGAAAAATCAACACGAAAATAATTAGCTAATTGTTTAAGATGCAATGCTTGCTCATTCAATGATGCGGCGGCGGCAACAGATTCCTCAACCAAGCTAGCATTTTGCTGTGTTGTTGCATCCAATTGACCAACAGCGCTATTAATTTGTAGGATCCCCGCGCTTTGTTCATGGCTTGCTTGTCCTATCTCTTGCAAACGCTTATCCATCTCTTCAACATTTTTGACCATACCATGTATTTGTTTCTCTACATTCTCAACTAACTCCATCCCCTCTTTCGTTTCTGTTAGTGAGTTTTCAATTAACACTCGAATATCATTGGCTGAATTAGCACTCTTTTGAGCTAAGAGCCGCACTTCCCCTGCAACAACAGCGAAACCACGACCATGTTCACCCGCCCTGGCCGCTTCAACAGATGCATTCAATGCAAGGATATTCGTTTGAAAAGCAATAGAATCGATTAAATTAATAATATCTGTCATTTGACTCGATGATGCATTGATTGCTCTCATTTTGTCCGTCACTCTATTCATCATTTTGCCATTATTCGCCACAACGACAGCGGTATCAGCAGCAAGCTGAGTCGCTTGATGAGTATGTTCAGCCGTGTTTTGTACTGTTGATGTAATTTGCTCCATCGAACTTGCAGTCTCTTCGACAGAAGTGGCTTGTTCCTCTGTTCTTGCCGCTAGATTTTGATTGCCTGCAACAATTTGCCCAGCGGCCGCTGAAATGCTTTCAGAGCCATTTTGGACTTCTTGTACAATCTCTAATAAGCGCTTTTTCATTTCCTGCAAGGCTTGTAGTAACGCCCCAGTTTCATCATGGTATTTGATTTCTACATGTTGTGTTAAATCACCTGCAGCAATAGATTGAGCAAAACAGACAGCTTTACCCAATGGCCGAGTAATTGATTGAGCAATAAACCATCCCATCACACCACCAATAGCAATGCTAATCAGCGCTAATATCATTAGGAGAAATTTATTAACATTGTAATCATCATCAACAACAATACCCGCTTCCTGCATTTTTTGATTTTGTACCGCAATGAAGTTTTGTATTTTTTCGCGATATTCACGTTGGATCGCAGATGTTTTGTTCATCATTTCATCAATAGCGGCACTGCGATCACTATTAACCAAAAATTCATTCAACCGAGATTGCGATCGAAGAAAGCGATCTCGAACATCATGGATCTGTTCTAACACAGCAATTGACTGGGGATCTGTTGCGTGGTCATCAAGCTCTTGCAGTAGTTGTACAACATCAGCACTAATTTTACTTAACTCACCTCGACGTCTTCCGCTATCTCTATCATCCAGCAAAATCAGTTCTTGTATACCAATGTAAGAATAAAAATTATCCATTAACTGATTGGCTTTAACCGTCATTGGATAATCTTTATAAATAATAGTCTGGATACCTTCATTCGCTCTATTTAGACTAATTAGAGAAAATGCTGAACTCAACAACATAAGTAAAATAAAAAAAGCAAATGCACTGGATAGCTTCAGACCAATTTTCATATCTTTCAGAGACATAGATTCCTCACCGATCAATAAATCATTTTATGAGCATTAATATCGGTAAATAATCAACTAACTTTATTATCAAAATCGATCAATTTATAAATATTCAACTTGCTAATAGATTAAAAAAAACAAAGATAGAATTAATCACTAAATTCATTATAACAATCAATATATTGATTCAATAAATGCAATAATAAGTAAAACAATCTGTATATAGTAAAAAGAGAATTATTACTTAATAATTTTGTTTATATACTTTAAATAATTCATAGTACAACTAGCCGATAAGAGAATGAGTCGCGGGGCGCATAAAGTAAGTATATGACTAACACGAGTGGACATAGTCAACAATGCTGCAACTTGAAGTATGACAGTCACATGCTTTTGAAAGGAAATATAGCCCCAATTTGGGGCTATAAAGGAAGAACTATTTACGATTATCGTTAGCTCTTTGCAACAAAGATTGGCTTTCTTTCATAAAGTGGTGAGCATCTTCACCGAACCAATCGCTCACTTTATTGAACTGCTGTATAAACTCGGCTTTATCCTTACGTTCCAACATCTCAATCGATTCGCCAAATAATTGATAGTAACGACGGATCAATTCAATATTTTCATCTGATGCCATAATAATGTCCGCATACAGCTGAGGATCTTGAGCAAACAAACGTCCAACCATCGCAAGCTCTAAACGATAGATCGGAGACGACAGATCAAGCAACTGTTGGAGATCAACATGCTCTTTTGCTAAATTTTGGCCATAGGTAAAAGTAGTAAAATGACGTAACGCCTGAATAAAACTCATATTGCGATCATGGTCATCTGCTGAGATTTTTTTCAAACGAGCACCCCAAACTTGCAATTGTTCAAGGAACCACTGATAAGACTCACTTTCTCTTCCGTCGCAAAAAGCAAAAACTTGTTTCGCAACACTGCCAACATCAGGGCCAAACATAGGATGCAAACCAAGAACGGGGCCTTCATGTACAGTAAGCATCGCCTCTAATGGCTGGCGTTTTACTGATGCAATATCGATGAGGATCGTTTCTTTATCCAGTTTAGGCAGCTTATGAATAACATCTACCGTAGAATGTATTGGCACACTAACAATAATGGCACTGGCACCTAATACAATAGATTCAGCTTGAGGCCAGTCTTGCTCATCAAGGGTTTTTACTTGATAACCCGACAAACTGAGCAGACGGTTAAATAACCGCCCCATTTTACCATCACCGCCTACAATAACGATTGGGCCGGCATCAGGCTTCAATGTTTTAAAACCTTTGTCATTTTCGCGCGCGTAGGATTCACGCATAATACGACGAAGGATATCTTCAATTAAATCAGCGGGGATCCCCATACGCTCAGCCTCTTGGCGGCGGGCAGCCAACATACTTGACTCCCGCTCAGGCACGTAAATGGGTAAACCATGCTGACTTTTGACTTCACCAACTTCAGCCACCAGCTGTAAGCGTTTAGCCAACAAATCTAATAAAGATTTATCAACCTCATCAATTTGTTCTCTAAGATGAGATAATTCAGCAGACATACCTATACCTTGTATTAACTCGCAATCTCAAATTTCTCTGCGCGCTCTTCAAGCACCGGTAATAACGCTTGATGAAGCTTACGCAGCACCGCTTCTGTTGTTTCCCAATCAATGCAGGCATCTGTTACTGACACACCATATTTCATCGCATCACGTGGTTGCTCTGATGTTTGGTTACCTTCATGTAAATGGCTTTCTAACATAATACCGGTTATTGATTGATTTCCATTAGTAATTTGTTCAATTATTGAATCAACAACTAATGGCTGACGACGATAGTCTTTATTTGAATTGCCATGGCTGCAATCCACCATCAATGATGGCTCAAGCCCTGCCTTTTTCATTTCGGCTTCACAAGCAGCAATATCTTCAGCACTGTAGTTTGGCGTTTTGCCACCACGTAAAATAACATGTCCGTTATCATTACCTTTTGTATGTAATAAACTGACCTGACCAGACTGATTGATACCCATAAATCTGTGTGGCATTGATGCAGCCTTCATCGCATTGATTGCAGTCGATAAGCTACCATCCGTACCATTTTTAAACCCTACTGGCATTGATAAACCCGAAGCCATTTCACGGTGAGTTTGTGATTCCGTAGTTCTAGCACCAATTGCAGACCAGCTGAACAGATCGCCTAAGTACTGAGGATTGTTTGGATCTAAAGCCTCAGTAGCCAGAGGCAATCCCATATCGACTAAATTGGTTAAGAGATCACGCGCAATATGCAACCCGGTTTCCATATCAAATGAACCATCCATTGATGGATCACTGATTAAACCTTTCCAACCCACCGTTGTACGAGGCTTTTCAAAATAAACACGCATCACAATATATAAACTGTCGTTCAGTTCAGCAGCAAGTTTTTGTAAACGCTGGCCGTATTCAATCGCCGCATCAACATCATGAATAGAACAAGGACCACATACCACAAGTAAACGCGGGTCACGTTGATGAATGATATCAGCAATCGTTTTACGTGAAGCCGCGATGGCATGCAGGTTGTTGTTACTCAGAGGAAACTTCTGTTTCAGAGCTTCAGGTGTAATTAAAACCTGTTCATCACGAATATTCACATTATTGAGTACATCTTTTTGCATGATCATTTTTATTACCTACTTAACTGTTTATATATTGTTTTGTGCGTTAGCTATTAACATACCATGAGACGTAAAGATTACAATCCATTAATGTAAAATAAATACAGAATCGTAAATAAAAATGAACATCAATTTAATGTACTGATAATTAAAAAATTATAAATAAAACAACCTTTCAGTGACGCTCAAAAAACATACAAAAAATAAATTGATGTAATTTTTTATTTACAAAAAGACAGTAAAAATCAATTTTAACGATAAAATTAATAATATTTTAATGAACAAAAGAAAAGAATTACCAAAGAAATGCAAGCGACATACTCTAAATAGTTCAAGTTGTAGCTAGGCGGCAAGCGAGCGAGACGCTAGGAGCATACATAAGTATGTGACTAGTGCGAGTGAACTTAGCTAACAACGCTACGGCTTGAAATATGACGAGTATGTAAGTATGTGATAAGTCGTGAGTGAACACAGCCAACAACGCTACGGCTCGAAATATGACGAGTATATGGGAAAAATATAAAGGCCCGTGCTAATAAGCACGAGCCTTGTATATAACTTTCGGATGTGCGAAAGCGTATTATTTGGCGTTCAGACGCTCTTTAATACGAGCTGCCTTACCAGAACGCTCACGCAGGTAGTACAGTTTAGCTCTGCGAACGGCACCACGACGTTTAACAGCGATGCTATCTACGACTGGTGAGTGAGTTTGGAATACACGCTCAACACCTTCGCCGTTAGAAATTTTACGAACAGTGAATGCAGAGTGCAGACCGCGGTTACGAATAGCGATAACCACGCCCTCAAATGCCTGCAGACGTTTTTTAGAGCCTTCTACGACCCATACCTTAACTTCCACAGTATCACCCTGACGGAATGAAGGTACGTCCTGCTTCATCTGCTCTTGTTCAATTTGTTTAATAATGTTGCTCATAATAATTCTCTTACCCTAGGTAAACTGATATATGTTAGACAATTAATTTAATTGTCTGGATTCACTCATTGCTCAAGCTGATGTTCACGTTGGAACTCAGCCAGCAACATCCTCTGCTCGTCAGTCAGAGCTAGGCTTTCCAGAAGCTCAGGTCTTCTAAGCCAGGTACGGCCAAGTGATTGCTTCATGCGCCAGCTATCTATCTTTGCATGATTGCCTGACAGTAAAACATCAGGTACTTGCATGCCGTCTAATACTTCAGGGCGAGTATAATGTGGACAATCTAACAAACCATCTGCAAAAGAGTCTTCTTGTGCAGAAGCTTGATGACCTAGTACCCCCGGTATAAACCGAGACACTGAGTCTATCAACACCATAGCAGGGAGTTCCCCACCACTGAGAACGTAATCACCGATTGACCATTCTTCATCAATTTCGGTTTGAATGATCCGTTCATCAATACCTTCATATCGGCCACAAACAAGAATTAATTTCTCATTGGTTGCCAACTCACAAACACCATCTTGACTGAGTTTGCGCCCCTGAGGTGACAGATAAATCACTTTTGCGCCTTCACCCGCCTCAGCTTTTGCTGCGTTGATAGCATCCTTTAAAGGTTGCACCATCATCAGCATGCCCGGACCACCGCCATATGGGCGATCATCCACTGTTTTGTGCCTATCGTGAGTAAAGTCCCGCGGATTCCAGCACTCAACAGACATCAGGCCATTTTTCACTGCCCGACTAGTTACCCCGTACTCGGTTATTGCGCGGAACATTTCGGGAAACAGGCTAATTACACCAATCCACATGATTTAGTCCCACTCATAAAAACCGTTCAACCGGAGATTTAAAAACCAGGATCCCAATCAACTTCAATCAGTTTAGATTTGAGATCGACTTTCTTGATAACCTGCCCATCAAGAAACGGAACCAGCCGCTCCTTGATGCCAAATGCATCTTTTAAATTTGCCTTAATGACAATTACATCATTCGACCCAGTTTCCATCATATCAGTGATGGTACCAAGGTCGTACCCTTGCAACGTAACTACATGGCAGCCCATAAGGTCTTTCCAGTAGTACTCGTTGTTATCTAATTCAGGGAGTTGTGTTGAATCAACAACAATCTCAAAATTAGTCAAGAGTGCAGCTTCATCGCGGTCATCGACCCCTTTGAGCTTAACAATGATGTCTTTGTTGTGGTTTTTCCAATCTTCCAGCTCGACGTGCTGCCACTGACCTGAACGTTGAATAAACCAAGGCTGATAATCAAAAATACTTTCAGCATGTTCGGTGGACGAAAAAACTTTGAGCCAACCACGAATTCCATATGCTGCGCCTAACTTCCCCAAAACAATGGGATTAGTAGGTGTCGCTAGATTTGCTTGCTTGCTCATTGTTACCACCGTGACAGATTAAGCTGCTTTTTTAGCTTGTTTGACCAATTGTGCAACACGGTCAGAAACAGTTGCACCCAGGCCAACCCAATGCTCGATACGATCTAAGTCTAAACGCAGTTCTTCTGCTTGACCTGAAGCGATTGGGTTGAAGAAACCGATACGCTCGATGAAACGACCGTCACGCGCATTGCGGCTATCGGTTACAACGATTTGGTAGAACGGACGCTTTTTTGCGCCGCCACGAGATAAACGAATTGTTACCATAACATCCTCATTAGTTAATAAAACAACCAGACTCCATCGAGGGATAGAGTCCGGCTGTCATATAAAAAGCCCGAAAATTTTACTCACTTTGACGCAAAAATCAATCAAAAGTGCATTTTCTTTCTGGCTTCATTGCTTAACGCCCCGGAAAACCCGGTGGCATCATTCCTTTCATACCGCGCATCATCTTAGCAAGACCGCCTTTTTTCATCTTTTTCATCATGCGTTGCATGTCATCAAATTGCTTCAAAAGACGGTTAACCTCTTGCACATTAGTCCCTGAACCTGCTGCGATACGACGCTTGCGAGACCCTTTGATAATCTCAGGCTTTTCTCGCTCTTTACGCGTCATTGAGTTGATAATCGCCTCCATACGGATGGTAATTTTATCATCCATCTGAGACTTAACTGCATCAGGAACTTGCGACATACCAGGGATCTTGCTCATCATACTGGCCATGCCGCCCATATTGCGCATCTGCTTTAACTGATTTAAGAAATCATTTAAATCAAAACTATCGCCAGTTTTGAGTTTTTTCGCGAGTTTTTCTGCTTCGTCACGGTCAACTTTATGTTCAATCTCTTCGATAAGAGACAATACGTCGCCCATGCCTAAAATACGTGAAGCTACGCGTTCTGGGTGGAATGGCTCCAGAGCATCGGTTTTTTCCCCTACCCCTAAGAACTTGATAGGTTTGCCTGTAATTGCACGAATGGATAAAGCGGCACCACCACGAGCATCACCATCCACTTTGGTCAATACAACCCCAGTTAGAGGCAACGCTTCATTAAATGCTTTAGCTGTATTTGCCGCATCCTGACCCGTCATTGCGTCAACAACGAACAAGGTTTCTACAGGATTAATAATACGATGGACCTCTTTAATTTCATCCATCATTGCTTCATCAACGTGTAAGCGGCCTGCGGTATCCACTAACAGTACATCATAAAACTGCAGTTGTGCATGTTTTAACGCTTTTTGTACGATAGCAGCAGGCTTTTCTTGCGCATCTGATGGGAAGAAATCAATCCCAACCGACTGCGCTAATGTCTCTAACTGTTTGATCGCAGCAGGACGATAGACGTCAGCCGAAACAACTAAAACTTTTTTCTTTTGTTTCTCTTTTAAATGCTTACCCAGTTTAGCAACGCTAGTTGTTTTACCTGCACCTTGCAAACCGGCCATAAGCACAACTGCAGGCGGCTGAGCAGAAAGATTTAACTGATGGTTTTCTTCGCCCATCGCGCTTGTGAGCTCATTTTGAACAATTTTGATGAACTCTTGGCCTGGTGTTAAGCTTTTATTAACATCTTGGCCAACGGCACTATCTTTTACTTTTTGAATAAACTCACGGACAACAGGTAATGCAACGTCTGCTTCCAGCAAAGCCATGCGAACTTCACGCAGTGTATCTTTAATATTATCGTCAGTCAGACGACCACGCCCGCTGATGTTGCGCAAAGTGCGCGATAGTCTGTCAGTTAAATTATCAAACATATGTCTTAGCTCAATTCTGTTTAAGGGCCTACTGTCAAAGCTAGATTTGGTTGTTCATACTGCAAAATGCAAGTACATAGTGGCTAATTTAGGTAACGTTTTTATTATTTATCTTTTAAGAGGCAAATAAGTGCTAGTACTCACACCTAAAACCAACATCAAGAGTTTTCGCCTTAGTCTACCATACCTGACGCGGTTTCGCTTCACCCTGTTTATGGTTGATTTAATCAGACAGAGTTTCAAGTTGTCTATCTGCCTAAATTAAGATAAATAAAATCAAAGAAAAGTACTTTTCAGTGCGCTTAACAATTAAGAAGTAGCTTATTAACGCGACCAATGGTTGGAGCGTACAGCAGCACGAGTTATACTACTTAACATTACCCACTTAAAATGAATAACGACACTATACTATGCCCGTATTTGCAGTCATAGCAGTTTGTACATACCTGCTCAGCCTGTCGCTGATTGTTCCAGGTCAGGTTCGTAAGCAGCCAATGTACCGCCAACTCGCCCTTTTATTAGCCGTTATTGCGCTCATTACACATGCAATAACGCTAAAGTTACTTATTTTTCGTGGAGATGGGGGGCAAAACCTCACATTATTGAATTTAGGCTCCGCAGTCAGTTTACTCATGTGTATTATTATGACTGTCGTGGCATACAAAGGTAGGGCTTGGTATCTCACCCCTATTGTCTATAGCTTTGCGATCATTAATTTAATGCTATCGACAATTATGCCTGGTGAATTTATTACCCATTTAGAAGCCAGTGTTCCTCTATTTATTCATATTGGTTTAGCCTTACTCAGCTACGCTACGCTATTGATCGCTGCACTTTATGCCTTCCAAGTTGCTTTAATTGATTATCAATTAAAAAATAAGACACTAAAATTCAGCCCTGATATGCCTCCCATGATGGTGGTTGAACGCAAAATGTTTCATATCACCCAAGTTGGGGTCATTCTGCTAACCTTAACCTTATGCACTGGCTTTATTTATATGGATAATATCTTTGATAAAGAAAATATCCATAAGTCTGTGTTATCTGTTATCGCTTGGTTCGTTTATATTATTTTACTGTGGGGGCATTTCCATGGTGGCTGGAGAGGTAAACGCGTCCTGTCTTTCCATGTCGTGGGGGCACTAATCCTTACGATGGCTTTTTTCGGTAACCGTTTGATACAGCAAGTTATGGTACCCTGACGCAAAAACTAATAAAATAATCTTATAGACACAGCACAAGGAAACTAGTTTTGGATCACGTATCTACTGGTACGCTTATCATAATTTTAGTGGTTTTGATCGTGATGTCTGCGTATTTTTCAGCCTCAGAAACAGGCATGATGACGCTAAACCGCTATCGTTTGAAACACCTTGCAAAGCAAGGTAACCGTTCAGCAAAACGTGTTGAAAAGTTACTTAGGCACCCTGACAAGCTAATCAGTTTGATTCTTATCGGCAATAATTTGATTAACATTGTTGCCTCATCACTCGCTACAATTATAGGTATGCGCTTATATGGCAATGCCGGTGTCGCTATTGCCACGGGTATTTTAACCTTTGTAATACTAGTTTTCGCTGAAGTGATGCCTAAGACAATCGCTGCGTTATATCCTGAAAAAGTCGCGTTTCCGAGTAGCTATATTTTAAAACCACTACAAAAAATTATGCTGCCAGTAGTTTGGACCTTCAACAAAATCACCCTGTTATTTATGTGGATATGTGGCATAAAACCGCCAGTCATCCGCAGTGATGCGGTGAGTAAAGATGAGCTTAGAACTATTGTAAATGAATCAAAAACTAAGCTCAGCCGCCGTAACCAAGACATGTTGATTTCGATATTGGACCTCGAAAAAGTTACCGTCGGTGACATCATGTTGCCAAGAAATGAAATAGTTGGCATTGACGTCAATGATGACTGGAAATCAATTATTCGCCAATTAACTCATTCACCGCATGGCCGCATTGTTCTATACCGCGATTCTCTTGACGATGCCATTGGTATTTTACGTGTACGTGAAGCCTATCGCATGATGATGGAAAAACGTGAATTCAATAAACAAAACCTAATTAAAGCAGCTGATAATATTTATTTTATTCCTAACAGTACGCCATTAAGTATCCAGCTGATTAATTTTCAACACAATAAAGAAAAAATTGGCATTATTGTTGATGAGTACGGTGAAATCCAAGGACTGATCACAGTTGAGGATATATTAGAAGAGATTGTCGGTGATTTTACCACTTCAATGTCACCATCGTTAGCGGAGGAAGTTTTGCCGCAAAGTGACGGTAGTGTTTTAGTTGATGGTACTGCAAATATTCGTGACCTAAATAAGGCGTTTGATTGGCACCTTCCAGTTGATGGCCCTAGAACCATTAATGGTATGGTGTTAGAAGTTATTGGTGACATTCCTGAATTACAGGAACAAATTGTGATTGCCAATTATTTAGTTGAAGTATTGCTGATCAGCGACAACATTATCAAACAAGTTAAGATCACCCCTCTCGCAACAGCCCCTTCCGCTGTAACACTACAATAAGTATAGATATAAAAAACTGCACCCCTTTATTTTATAAACAGCTAAATAAAAATTAGGTGCAGTTTATTTAGGATCACTTAACTAGATATGCAGTTCAGTCAACTTTTCAGCTGGTAATGCTAGGTCATCATTCTTATTAATGAGGATCTCAGATGCTAATACATTACGAGCAATTTGCTGTGCTTCTTCCAATGAATGCATTTTAAATGTTCCGCACTGATAAACGTTGAGCTCAGGGATCTTGTTTTGATCTTGCACTTTCAGCACATCTTGCATTGCACCTTTCCATGCATTCGCAACGCGCTGTTCATCAGGCTGACCAATCAAGCTCATATAAAAACCTGTACGGCAACCCATTGGTGAAATATCGATGATTTCTACACCATTACCATTAAGGTGATCACGCATGAACCCTGCAAATAGATGTTCAAGAGTGTGAGTGCCTTTTTCCGTCATAGCTTCTTTGTTAGGTACTGTGAAGCGCAAATCGAACACTGTGATCGTGTCCCCACTTGGGGTTTTCATGGTTTTTGCAATTCGGACGGCAGGCGCAGCCATACGCGTGTGATCTACAGTAAAACTGTCTAATAACGGCATTTATTGACCTCCTGAAAAAATTATTTTTTATTTACGAAAAAAATGAAACTATTTTGAAATTGCCGAGTCTTACTTAATGAAAGACGCGCAAATTTGTTATCATCCCTAATTCTCTAAGAGATTTTTATTTGGCCACCTAGAGTGGCCATTTTCTTTTAACGACCAGCATGCTTATGCAAGTAATCTTCAAAACTCTCAGTCTCTTCTTTTTCAATCATAGCTTGTTTTTCAATGGAAGCTAACCTTGCGGCCTCGAACTGCTCTTCAGTAATCACTTCATAAGGCTCACTAATCAGCTCTTGATAGTATTTTTCTGCTAGATCCAAACCATAACCACCGATCCCTTGCTCAAGCATCTTATCCATCACTAACGCAGAATAGGTTAATGTCGGATCTTCAAACATTGAAACAAATTGGTGGCAAACATCTTGATATTTAGCATCACAACAAGTATCGAGCACCTCAGCAACACGGATCAAATCCTTAAATAATTGCTGACCAACCTCAACAAGTGGTTTCATTTCGCTGCCACAGCCAATACCAATCACTTGGCCTGGTTTACGCCCTTCGAGGATCACTCGGCTCCAGTTTTTGCGGCTACAGTCTAACTCCTGAGCATCCATTTCTGGCGCATCCGCTAACACACACCAAATCAAAAATAGGTCAAGGAAACGAGTTTGTGTTTCATCAACACCAATTGCACTAAATGGGTTGATGTCTAAAGCTCGCACTTCAATGTATTCAATACCACCACGCAGTAATGCATCTGATGGTGATTCATCACCTTTAGGTACACGTTTTGGACGGATTGGTGCATACAATTCATTTTCAATTTGCAGCACATTAGTATTCAATTGAATATATTTGCCATCTTTTTTAGTGCCTAGTGCAGCAAACTCCTCAGACGGCTTATAAATCGCTTTCTTTAAACCTGCTACGTAGCTATCTAAATCATTAAACGTGATGTTTAAATCGCTCTGAGACTTGTTTGTGTAGCCTAAATCACTCATCCGCAACGAAGTCGCATACGGTAAGTAATAGGTTCCTCTGTCAGTTTTATCAAAAGTGAGCTTAGTATCCCTATCTTTAAGGAATGAACCACAAATCGCAGGGGAAGCGCCAAATAAGTAAGGAATAACCCAACCAAAACGATAATAGTTTCTGATCAGGCGTAAATAACCATCAGAGATTTGTACTTTACCACTTTCGGCATCTTTAACACCTGCCCACGCTTGCCAAAATTCAATTGGCAACGAGAAATTGTAATGAACACCAGCAATAGTCTGCATCAACGCACCATAACGGTGTTTTAGCCCTTCACGATATAAATTTTTGAAGCGACCAACATTAGATGTCCCATATTGAGCAAGTGTGATCTTCTCTTCATTTTCAATGAAGCAAGGCATACTTAGTGGCCACATTCTTTCATTATGAAGATGGCGTGCCGTATACCGATGTAAATCCCTAAGAAAAGCCAAACTGTGCCCGATACTTTTATCCACTGGAGTAATGAATTCGAGTAAAGGCTCAGCAAAGTCTGTCGTGATCCATTTATGTGTTAAAGCTTTCCCCAATTCTTCCGAATGCAAGGTTTCAGCAATAGAACCTTTCGGAGTGACACGTAATGTTTCACGCTCAATACCACGCTGAATGCCATTTAGTGCTTCTGGGTGCGCCTCTAACCATGAGAGCGCTTTTGATACGTCCGGGATCAAATCGACCTCCCGCCTGTGATGTAATTTTATTTTAGTAAGGTGCTTACTTTAGCTTAAATGAAGGAAATTGTCGCTGTCTAGATGTGTGGTTTGTCTTGAGTAGGTATTGAAATAATAAAGAATAGTCATCTGAAGGATGAAAAAAAAGCCCCTCAGTGAGGAGCTTCTTATTCTGGTGCATCCGGGAGGATTCGAACCTCCGACCGCTCGGTTCGTAGCCGAGTACTCTATCCAGCTGAGCTACGGATGCATAATTCTTTTGCCGATATTAATTTATCGGCAATCAGCAACACTGTTAATAATGGAATAATTGATACGTGAAGATATTCACTAATCGATGGTGCATCCGGGAGGATTCGAACCTCCGACCGCTCGGTTCGTAGCCGAGTACTCTATCCAGCTGAGCTACGGATGCATTACAATATCAAATTCTACTTTATCAGTTACTGCTACGTTTTGGTTGCTAAAAACCAAAACAAAACCCCATCAGCATTACTCATAGGGTTAAATATGGTGCATCCGGGAGGATTCGAACCTCCGACCGCTCGGTTCGTAGCCGAGTACTCTATCCAGCTGAGCTACGGATGCAGCAATCTAAAATGGCGGTGAGGGAGGGATTCGAACCCTCGATGCAGCTTTTGACCGCATACTCCCTTAGCAGGGGAGCGCCTTCAGCCTCTCGGCCACCTCACCGTTTTTAGTCACACACGATTTGTTTTTCAACATCTCGTCTCTGTGTGGCGCACATATTACTTTCCTGACCTTAGAAGTCAAACAATTTTTCCAAACTTTTTGGTTTCTAATGACTGTTTGCACATTTCACAAGCAAGATGATTAGTTTAGCATCGAAAATGACATTCATCACAGCTTAATTTCATTATTTTCTAAGGGAACTAAAAAAGTTACCTACCTCAAAAAAGAAAACTAAACACAGTATTAAAAATATCAAGAAACGATTTCTTCCGCTATACCAGTTCAAAAATAGAACAGCGTAAGCTGCTCTAGAAAAACAAAAGACATGTGAGAATTAGCTAAAACCCAAATAATGAGTAAGAAAATGGATATGAATATAAATATACGAGCTTCAATGGATAAACATAATCACACTATAAGCTCACTACATGACAAGATCTCAAATGAAAGACAAGCGTCCATTTTCGCTGTGTGGGTCAAAATTTGGACGCTTATTCATTATTATTGATTATCTGGTTGAGTCTTTTCGGCCTGGATCCGTTGATAAATTTCTTCACGGTGAACAGAAACTTCTTTTGGGGCATTGACACCAATACGAACTTGATTGCCTTTTACTCCCAGTACAGTAACTGTTACCTCATCGCCTATCATGAGTGTTTCACCAACTCGACGAGTCAGAATAAGCATTCTTTGCTCCTTGAAATATTATAAAGAGTCGGGTCTCTAGGTTTCCCCCCCGCTATTGTCCATCACACACCGTGAAAACGTAAAGCAATGATATACACCTAAAGCATTGATGCCATCAAGGCAATCATTTTAATTATATACATACAAAATATAACACTACCCACAACACATTAACAATGTTGCAACAAACAAAGTTACCTCACGGTGCATGAGGCAACTTTAATATGCGCCTAGAGCCGTGAACTCACCCACTCTTCTACACTTGCCATAGCAGCTGGTAACGCACTAACATCAGTACCTCCAGCTTGAGCCATATCTGGGCGGCCACCACCTTTACCACCAACTTGTTGTGCAACATACGATATCAAATCACCAGCTTTTATTTTAGCAGTCAAATCATTTGTTACACCAACAATTACACTGACTTTATCACCACTTGTTGTTGAAAGCACGATAATCGCAGATTTCAACTGGTTTTTGAGATCATCAACCATTGTTCTCAAAAGCTTAGGTTCTGTGCTATTAAGTTGGCTTACAAGTAATTTAGCGCCTTTGATATCTTTTGCTTGACTACTTAGTGAAGCACTTTCTTGAGATGCTTGTTGATCTTTTAATTGCAAAATCTCTTTTTCTAATTGGCGTGATTTATCCAATGCAGATTTTACTTTTTCAACTAAGCTACTCATATCGCCTTTCAAAAGATGGGCAATGGCATTCAATTGCTCGGATTGACTATGAACACTTTCAAGTGCGCACTCACCGGTTGTTGCCTCAATACGACGAACACCAGCTGCAGTACCTGATTCACTTAATATACGGAATAAACCAATATCACCAGTACGACTAGCATGAGTACCACCGCAAAGCTCGATAGAGAAATCGCCCATACTTAAAACACGAACGCGCTCTTCATATTTCTCACCAAACAGAGCCATCGCGCCTTTAGCCTTAGCGCTTTCTAAATCCATAAGTTCCGTATCAATTGGCGTATTCTTACGAATTTGAGCATTAACGATATCTTCTACCTGACGTAGTTGCTGGGCAGTCATAGCTTCGAAATGTGAAAAATCGAAACGAAGATATTTATCATTAACTAATGAACCCTTCTGCGAAACATGATCACCAAGCACTTGACGCAGTGCAGCATGCAGTAAGTGAGTTGCAGAGTGATTAAGACGGATAGCATCGCGTCTTTTCACATCAATTTTAGCATCAATACGATGGTTAATAACTAATGTACCAGACTCAACTTTACCTATATGACCAATCGCTTGACCATACTTTTGTGTGTCAGTGACGATAAAACTACCGCTCTCATTATGTAATGAACCAGTGTCACCAACCTGACCACCTGATTCAGCATAAAATGCAGTTTTATCTAAGATCACTAACCCTTCATCACCTGCATTCAATGAGTCAACTGGTTGACCATCTTTATAAATCGCAGTAATGGTAGCTAATTGTTCATTATAAGCATAACCGGAGAATTCACTGTGCTTCTCAACTTTGATTAATGAATTATAATCTGTACCGAAACCACTCGACTCCCTAGCACGGCGACGTTGATCTTCCATTGCGCGCTCAAAGCCTTCTTCATCGACCTTAAGGTTACGCTCACGGCATACATCCGCAGTTAAATCAATTGGGAAGCCATAGGTATCATATAAACGGAATGCCGTCTCACCGTCTAAAGTATCACCTTTAAGTGCAGCAAGCTCTTCATCCAGTAACTGAAGGCCACGTTCTAGTGTACGAGCGAATTGTTCTTCTTCAGTTTTAAGCACTTTTTCAACCATAGCTTGTTGACGTGCCAACTCATCAGCAGCGGCTCCCATCACTTTAATCAATGGCGCAACAAGTTTGTAGAAGAACGTATCTTTTGCTCCCAACATATAACCATGGCGTACCGCACGACGAATGATACGACGCAGCACATAACCGCGGCCTTCATTAGATGGAATAACCCCATCACTAATGAGGAATGCACAAGAACGAATATGGTCAGCTATAACACGCAGTGATTTGTTTGATAGATCCTGAGACCCCGTTGCACTTGCTGCTGCAGCGATTAAATCACGGAAAATATCAATATCATAGTTTGAATTAACGTGCTGCAATACTGCTGCAATACGCTCTAGGCCCATACCTGTATCTACAGAAGGCTTTGGTAATGGTTCCATTGTTCCGTCTGACTGGCGATTGAATTGCATGAAAACAATGTTCCAGATTTCAATATAGCGATCGCCATCTTCTTCAGGACTCCCTGGAGGGCCACCCCAAATATGATCTCCATGATCATAGAAAATCTCTGTACATGGTCCACAAGGGCCTGTATCACCCATCTGCCAGAAATTGTCAGATGCATATGGTGCACCTTTATTATCACCGATACGAATGATGCGTTCTACTGGGATACCGACTTCTTTGTTCCAGATTTCATAAGCTTCATCATCAGTTGCATAAACGGTAACCCATAACTTTTCTTTTGGTAGGTTAAACCATTCTTTCCCTGTTAATAATTCCCATGCAAAATTGATTGCATCATGCTTAAAGTAATCGCCGAAGCTGAAGTTACCAAGCATTTCAAAAAAAGTGTGGTGACGGGCTGTATAGCCGACGTTTTCTAAATCGTTATGTTTGCCACCTGCTCGCACACATCTTTGTGCGGTTGTCGCTCGGGAATATGCTCTTTTATCCAGACCAAGAAATACATCTTTGAACTGGTTCATCCCTGCGTTTGTGAACAATAATGTTGGGTCATTATTAGGTACTAGCGAACTGCTACTTACCACTTGGTGACCTTTCGTATGAAAAAAGTCGAGAAACGCTTGACGGATCTCAGCGGTGCTTTTACTCATATTTATCCCGATTTCAAGCTGGAAACTGAATTACGAATTGTTGAGATGGAATGTAACATCACCTCTAATCAACTCTCCGATTAATAAGTGACTGATAAGATAAAGTCTCTTTGCGTAGAAGTAAAATTTATACTCGTCATCACCAAAATCACAGTGCTGGTGGCTACTTTATATTCTTACTGGTCACACTATACATAATGACTCAGATAATCTATTCACTTACCACTTTACTGCATTTTGAATTATTGAAAGTAATAGCTACATCCATTCGTGGCTTTCATTGTAAAGCGTCTAAATATTTTCTGAAAGTATGTTTATACCTTTCAGTTGGCTATTTTTCCACTGAAAATCAATCCCACACTTTATTATAGCTCAAACGAGATACAAAAAAACGCCACTCGTTTTTGAGTGGCGTTTTTAATTTACTTATTTATCAGGCCAATAACTAAGCATTAAAATTCTTCAGGTGCTTCTTCTTCGTCAGCGTCACTGATATAGTCAGAAGCAGCGCTATTAAATTCACCTGTATGAGTTAATAACATTTCACGCAATTTTTTATCAATTTCGTTCGCAACTTCAGGGTGCTCTTTCAGATAAGTTGTCGAATTTGCTTTACCTTGCCCGATTTTGTCACCGTTATAGCTATACCAAGCACCTGCTTTTTCGATCAGCTTATGTTTAACACCTAAGTCAATTAACTCACCAAAAGTGTTAATCCCTTCCCCATAAAGGATTTGGAATTCAGCTTGTTTGAATGGTGCCGCGACTTTGTTTTTAACAACTTTAACACGCGTTTCGCTACCAACGATCTCTTCACCATTTTTCACTGCACCGATGCGGCGAATGTCTAAACGCACTGATGCATAGAATTTTAACGCGTTACCGCCAGTTGTCGTTTCAGGGTTACCAAACATCACACCAATTTTCATACGAATTTGGTTGATAAAAATCAACAGCGTATTTGAGGTTTTTAAGTTACCCGCTAATTTACGCATTGCTTGGCTCATCATACGAGCAGCTAGCCCCATATGTGAATCACCAATCTCACCTTCAATCTCAGCTTTTGGTGTTAATGCAGCAACGGAGTCAACAATGATGACATCAACAGCACCAGAACGAGTCAACGCATCACAAATCTCAAGTGCTTGCTCACCAGTATCTGGCTGGGAACATAATAAGTTATCGATATCAACACCCAATTTTTTGGCGTAGATTGGGTCTAGTGCGTGCTCAGCATCAATAAATGCACATGTTTTACCGCTGCGCTGCGCTGCGGCAATCACTTGTAGAGTCAATGTTGTTTTACCGGAAGACTCTGGCCCGTAAATTTCGACGATACGCCCTAACGGCAAGCCACCAGCACCTAAAGCGACATCAAGAGATAAAGAACCTGTTGAAATAGTTTCAACATCCATTGTGCGGTCTTCACCTAGACGCATAATAGAACCTTTACCAAATTGCTTTTCAATTTGACCTAACGCCGCAGCTAGTGCTTTTTGTTTGTTTTCATCGATAGCCATGTTCACTCCCTTTGGTGCAATGGACTGCCCCACTGCAAATAGAACGATTTAATTCGGTTTGTTGATGCTAAGTATACTGTATAATCATACAGTATCAAGAAAATTTTTACTTAATGATTTCTAAAAGAGTCTCTAATGCATAACCTGTTGATTGTAAACGAACTGAATATCTATCGCCTAGAAAGACACAATGCTTAGTGATGAGTTCAACTGTTCCTGTAGACTGTTTTTTGGCAAACCCAAACCAAACTGTGCCGACAGGTTTTTCATCGCTTCCACCACCAGGACCTGCAATACCACTCACAGAAACAGCATAATCCGCCCTAGCTTCTTTTAGTGCCCCTTGAGCCATTTCTGCTACAACTTGCTCGCTCACAGCACCAAATCTTTGCAATGAACGATTGGTGACACCGATCATTTGCTGCTTGGCTTCATTACTATAAGTCACAAAACCACGGTGGAAGTAGTCTGAGCTCCCTGCAATATCGGTCAGCACTTTTGCAATCCATCCACCCGTACATGATTCAGCACAGGTTATGGTTTTACCTTGTTTTTTTAGCAACTGTCCAAGCTGGATGCTTAAAATTTCGAGGTCACTTTCATTTTTCATTGGGTTGTTTACCTTTGTATTATGACTTTTTGCGAGTGCGATCCCAAATCCACAACCCTGCAATCGCCACAGCAAAAACAGTACCAAAACCAACTCCTACACTGACTACCGACAGCCCTACTTTCATCGCCAAGGAATAAAGCCCTAGCATAATTAGCATAGCGCTATTTTCACCTAGGTTTTGTACTGCTATTGCGTTACCTGCACCGACAGTTTCTTTGCCTTTTTCTTGCAATAATGCATTTAGGGGGACAACAAACAGACCACCGAAAATACCTAAAATGGCTAAAATCACATAGGATGGAAAAATGTTTGTTTGCAGTGCAAGTAATACCACCATAACGCCTATCACAATCCCTGCAGGAATACAGCGAGATACCGTTTTTAATGTAATAAATTTCGCGGCTAACCCAGCACCTACCACAATCCCAACTGCAACCGCAGCATTCAAGTAAGTCGGCGTTGCATTATCCTGCAACCCTAACGCTACAGGCACCCATGCAACCAGTAAAAAACGCAGTGTCACACCTGCGCCCCAGAACATACTGGTGCCAACTAATGAAAAACGGCTTTCTTGGTTTGACCATAATGTACGGCAAGCATCCCAAAAATCGACAAATAGCTTTTTAAAATGCCAGCCTTTACCAGGACGCGCGGCCACTAAGTGGGGAATATAAATGTTAGCGATCACTGCTAATCCATAGAGTACCGCACATGTGCCAAGCGCTAACATTAAATGGATATCAGAAAGGATCCCCCCCACCACAGAACCAATTAGGATCGCAGCAATTGTTGAAGCTTCCATCACGCCATTGGCTTTAACCAGATTATCACCACTGGTGAGCTCACCCAGAATACCATATTTAGCCGGTGAATATGCAGCCGCGCCAATACCAACAAGCCCATAGCATAAGAATGGATTAAGCCCTAAGCAAATACCAAGTGCCCCTACAAACTTAAATAAGTTTGAAAATAGCATCACCCGCCCTTTCGAAAAACGGTCAGCAACTTGCCCAACAAAAGGAGCCAATACGATATACGTAAACACGAATACCATTTGCAGTACTGGATGACTCCATTCAGGGTAAAACTCTGCTTTTAACTGAGCTAAAATGGCAAACAATAAGGCATTATCAGCAAAAGCAGAAAGGAATTGGGAGGCCAATACTGCCTTCATTCCTCGACTCATTAATGGCGCGTTGGCATTTTGCATATTATTAACCCTCTAACGCCATTTGTTTTAGTGTCACAAAGTCTGTTTTACCTGAACCCAGCACCGGTAATTCTTTAACAATACGAATATCTCTTGGCACTGCCAATTCAGTTAAGCCTTTTCCTTTTGCTGCCGCGGAAAGTGCGCTTCTATCAAGATCTTTATCAGTCGTAAACAACACCAGAGCTTCACCTTTGCTACTGTCAGGCTTAGTGACCACGGCATGGTGTGCACTAGGGGATAAGCTAAAGACCATTTGCTCGATACTTTCAAGAGAAACCATTTCACCTGCAAGTTTAGCAAACCGTTTCACACGGCCTTTGATCGTACAATAATTCAGTTCATCAAGAGCAACGATATCACCAGTATCATACCAACCTTCTTCTTTTTCACCCTGTAGGTTTTCAGCTGAAGGTAGTTCCAGCATACCTGGCGCTTCTACACGTAAATAACCCTTCATTATATTAGGGCCTTTTAATTGCAGCTTGCCCCCATTATCAATTCCTGAAATAGGGATAATTCGTGATTCCATTTGAGGCAGTATTTGCCCTACAGTGCCTTCTTTCGATGCCATAGGGACATTGATTGAAACAATTGGGGCGCATTCAGTTACACCATAACCTTCTAAAATACGGATCCCGAATTTATCAAACCAGATCTTTTTAGTGCTGTCTGATAATTTTTCTGCGCCAGCAACGACATAACGTAACCTTGCAAAATCGTACTGATGAGCAAAGCGTGCATAATTAGCTAAAAAGGTTGATGTACCAAATAGTACAGTACAGTTTTTGTCATAAACCAGTTCTGGAATGATTCGGTAATGAAGTGGACTTGGGTATAAGAAGACCCGGCTACCTGAAAATACAGGGATTAATAAACCTACAGTTAACCCAAATGCATGGAATAACGGTAATGATGACATAAAACGATCGCGAGGTGTAAAATCAGCAATTGTTTTGATTTGTTCCACGTTAGCCATCAAGCTAGCGTGACTGTGCACAACACCTTTTGGTGTTCCTTCAGAGCCAGATGTAAATAAGACGATAGCTTCATCTTCTGCTTTGCGTGGTAAAACTGCTTTAGTTGGCATGAAAAGATGTTTTACGATCCAGAGCTTATCTTTTAGGGTAACAGTGTCTTTTAGATCCTCAAGATAAATCCAATTTGCTTCTGTGACCTGCTCTGGAATGTGTGTCAAATTACCTTTTTCAAGGAATTGACGGGATGTAAAAACCACTTTAGCTTGAGAAGCTTTCAATGCATTACTGATACCATGACTACCAGCAGTGTAGTTTAACATTGCGGGCACACGTCCACGCATTAATGCACCAAAAATAGCAGCGGCAGTTACGGTCGTATTAGGGAGTAATAAACCAATGCGCTCATTTTCATGGGTATAGCGCTCAATGATCCGCCCAACACCCAATGATTTCTTTAGTAATCCTTGATAGTTATCTTCTTTAAAATTGATATCTTCAATGCAGGGTGCGCGTCTACCAAACCTTTTTACACTGTTGAGAAATTCTTCAACCAATGTCACTTGAGGGCGGCAAGCCATACGCGCAGATTTCATAATATTGTATAGATGTATACCTGCTAAACGACGACGTTCCACCGCTTTAGGTGCTTCTGGCATAGGGATCGTTTCAGCCGGTAAAATATGCAGTGTGATGGTTGGGAACCATTTCAATGGAATGATCCCTTTTAGACGACTAAAGTGGCTACGCTCAGCCCCTTCAATGCGGATAGGAACGACTTTAGCCCCTGATTTTGCTGCCACAAATGCAGCACCATCATAAATCTTCATCAAAGAGCCATGTACAGAAATTCGACCTTCAGGAAAAATGACGATTGGACGGCCTTTCTCAACCTCTTTGACCAACTGGCGGATCCCTAATGGATTAGCAGGATCTAAGGCAACAATGTCAACATATGGCTTAAGCAGTTTAATCATTCTTGGTGTCGCGAATGTAGAATAAACGGCAACCACAGGTTTAATTGGTAAAAAAAGCGCGATTAATACCCCATCCATAAATGAAACATGATTAGGTGTGATCAAACATTTTTCTTGATAGAGCTCTTTTTCATCTCCAACCAAACGAACTCGAAATAAAAACCGAAGTACTGCTTTAAGCACATTTGCCAGCATAATAGATCCCTATATTGTCGTTTCTTTTATCATTCCAATCGATAATTATGTCGTGAAAATCAAAAACCTGCTAAGTAGTTTATTCCTAAAATAGCCAAAATACGGCAATACTTACGCCAAATGAGTTAATTGACTAATTATTGTCGCAATAGGTAACCCCGCATCAACAACATGATGTGCCGTTGCCCGATAAAGAGGTTCTCGTTGTGACATTACCTCTGCAATTTCTTCTAACATCGATTTACCCGTTAGACTTGGCCGCTGATCTGCCTGTGGCTCTGCGGCTAATCGAGCTGCGAGGATCTCAGGTTTAGCGCTCAAATAAACGACTGTACCGTTATCACGCATCACACGTTGGTTTTCTTCTGACAAAATGATCCCTCCGCCAGTCGAAACTATTGCATTAGGCAGAGAAATTGATTTTAGTACTTCGCTTTCTAAGCGACGGAAATAATCCCAACCATGTTGCTCTACAATTTGTGCAATGCTAGTACCTGCACGTTCAACAATTAATTTATCAGTATCGATAAATTGATACGATTTTTGTTCAGCTAGTTGTTTGCCGATTGTTGTTTTCCCTGAACCTCTTGGACCGATAATGTAAAACATTAGTATTCATCCCATCGTCATGATTATTATGGTATTTGCGCCACTTATTATAAATTCTATTGCTCAGTGTTAAAAAACGACAAAGAATTATAAAAAACAAAGCCACACTTGCTGTGTGGCTCAATCATTATTATTTTAAGTATTATGTACGACTAAGAAAATCACCATAACCAATCCACTTATAAGTTGTAAGTGCGTCTAACCCCATTGGGCCTCGTGAATGTAATTTCTGTGTACTGACCGCAACTTCAGCACCAAGCCCAAACTGCCCACCATCAGTAAACCTTGTGCTAGCATTGACATAAACAGCAGCTGAATCAACACGTTGAACAAAGTAGTCCGCCTGACTGATAGACTCAGTTAAAATGGCATCTGAATGAGCAGTACCATAAGTACGAATATGGTCGATAGCAGCATCGATATCTGAAACCACTTCAACATTCAGATCAAGAGATAACCATTCATCTACTAAATTTTCAGGTAAGACTTCAACCACTTTAGCTGAGCCATTTTTTAAATATGGCATCGCTTGTACACTGGCATGCAAAGTCACCTTTTGTTCTGCCATTTTTTTGCTTAGTACAGGCAGGAACTCTGAGGCAATTTTTTCATGCACTAAAACGGTTTCAAGTGAGTTGCATGCGCTTGGCCTTTGAACTTTAGCATTAATTAACACACTAATTGCTTTATCAAAATCCACAGATTGATCAACAAAAGTATGACAAACACCAATACCGCCAGTGATCACTGGAATAGTTGATTGTTCACGGCACAGCTTGTGTAGCCCAGCACCACCGCGGGGAATTAACATATCTACATAGCGGTCTAATTTTAATAACTGAGCCACGAGTTCACGATCTGGGTTATTAATCGCTTGGATAGCGTCTGCTGAAATACCGCAGTTTTTAAGTGCCTTTTGAATGACGGATGTTATTGCCAAATTGGTGCTATGAGTTTCTTTACCACCACGAAGAATTGCCGCGTTGCCTGTTTTTAAACAAAGAGCAGCAACATCGACGGTAACATTTGGACGAGCTTCGTAAATAACACCAACCACCCCAAGAGGTACACGACGCCGCTGTAAATTTAGTCCATTATCCAGTTGACTACCATCAATAACTTGTCCTACTGGATCGGCCAACTGGCATACTTTACGTACATCATCGGCAATGCCTTTCAGGCGCTCTTGCGTCAGTAACAGTCTATCTTGCAGTGCAGGCGTCATACCATTTTCACGCGCCTGTTCGATATCTTTCGCGTTGGCTTCAAGAATAGTCGTGCTTTCTTGTTCCAGTAAATCAGCAATTTGCTCCAAGGCTGCATTTTTTTGTTTTGTGCTTAATTGAGCAAGTTGCCATGAGGCTTCTCGAGCCGCTTTTCCCATTTGTTCTAACATAATTAGCTCACTATCATATCATCGCGATGGACTGCCACAGCCCCATGCTCATACCCCAGTATTCGACCTATTTCTTGTGAATGATGGCCCGCAATCATTCTTAATGCATCACTGTTATAGTGACTTACACCATGAGCAAGGTCTTTACCTGCCATATTTCGTATACGTACCACTGCTCCACGAGAAAAATCACCTTCAATCTTCTTAATGCCTTTCGGGAGCAGTGAACTACCTTTTTCCATAATAGCAAGCTGTGCGCCATCATCGATATAAATATCACCAGCAGCGGGCGCTCCAAAGATCCAACGTTTACGGTTCTCCATCGGATTTTTGTGGCCATAGAAACGTGTTCCCACAGGAATATCATCGATAACAGCACGAATAACATCGGGTTTATTGCCCGCGGCAATCACCACATCAATCCCTGCTCTTCCTGCAACATCCGCAGCTTGCAACTTAGTCGCCATACCGCCTGTGCCCAATCCTGTTACACTACCACCAGCCATTTCACGTAACTCATCATTGATGCCATAAACTTCAGGGATCAATTTTGCATTGGGATTGCTACGAGGATCTGCGTCATATAACCCCTCAATATCCGTTAACAATAACAGCTTGTCCGCATCGCCAAGAATAGCAGCAAGTGCTGATAAATTATCATTGTCACCGACTTTTATTTCAGCCGTTGCTACAGCATCGTTTTCATTGATCACCGGTACAATGCCGTTATCTAACAGTGCTTGTAATGTGTCACGCGCATTTAAAAAGCGCTCTCTATCTTCCAAATCTGCGCGAGTGAGTAACATTTGCCCAATATGAATACCATAAATAGAGAATAACCGTTCCCACAACTGAATAAGACGACTTTGCCCTACCGCTGCCAGCAGCTGTTTAGAGGCTATAGTTGCGGGGAGTTCGGGGTAATTAAGGTGTTCACGACCAGCCGCAATCGCGCCAGAGGTAACAATAATAATACGATGCCCTTTTGCATATTGCTGTGCACATTGCCTAACTAGTTCAACAATATGAGCCTGATTCAAACGGCGTGAGCCCCCGGTCAACACACTGGTTCCTAATTTAACAACCAGTGTCTGGCTATTTTTCATCATTTTTCTGCCATTAGGATTAACAAATACAAAGTAGATATCATTTTTATCAGTTGAAGAGCGTTATGCCAACAGGCATAACGCAAAATTCAACAAAAGTTGGTCTAAAACAAATTTATGCGCTTAATTCCAGTTTAAATTCTGTCATTTGCGCAGAAGGAAACAAAGTTAGCTCAAGCTCAGAAAGTTGTTTGGAGAGGGATTGATGAAAGGATAAAAGGTTTTGCTCTATAGAGTCAGTAACTGCATGGTCTTTCAGTGGCTTAGCTTGCCAACTACCATGACTATTATATACCCCAAGGTGGTATGAGTATTCAAATCCCTCTTTACTTGGTGATAACATCATCCACCAGCCCCAGAATTCTCTTTTCTCTGGAGCAATATTGGGGTTGACACAAACAGCAAGGCTATCGAAAAAATAGCAACCCTCTAAGCATTGCTTTTCTCGTAAATAAGGTCCTAAAGCAGCAAACTTTTTTAAATACTTCCCGTTAGAGTAATCTGTAGGTAAAGCCATGTAAGGATCTCCTTGTTGAGAGATCCCTTTTTAACAAAAGTTAAAAAATAATCAAGTCATTAAATAAAATTAAACTATTTTACTTTTTAACCAGGCCGTTGTTTCGCTGAGGGCTCGTTGATAATTTTCGAAAACAGGACTCGCTGGAAGGGTCAATAAATGACTATCCATTGATGAGCGAATAATTAAATCTGACTCTGCTTTTGGACTATAAATATCATGTTTCCAATGCACTGACATCATAGGCACTTGGCTGCGACGCCCTAAAAGCCCTTGATTTTTTAATGAATAACAACTTAGTTCATGACGGAGTGCCGCGCCATCTACATAATAAATTCCTAAGCGGCTAGCAAAAACATCGAGCTCCATTCGTGGAATATCACGCTGATATTTGTCTTCATGTAATAAACTATGAACTATAGGCCCCAGTACAGCTACAGCTTTAATTTTATCAGGGCACATATAAGCTAATCTTAAGGCTATATTGGCTCCGAAGCGCAATCCAATGAGACCAAATCTTGTATGATCAATCCAAGGGATAGTGTCTAATTGTCTAACAACTTGCTCATGTAATGCGCTAGTTTCCTGTGAAAGCTTATATTTGACTGAATAGCCAATAGATGGCATATCCAACGTCAGCATGGCAATACCAAGAGGCTCTAAATATTCGCGGAAATAACGGCAATAATCCGTCTGTAAACTATCAAGAGTGCCACAAATCATCACTGTCGGATATGGGCCTTGCCCTGTTGATGGTATATGTAAAAAACCACAGACTTCTTTATTACCATCAACTTTAAATGATATTTTCTTTAACTTATAGCGTGAAAATTGAGCTGCACTGTCATAAGCCTTACAAGCAAGCACAATCGCTTGATCCGCCAATTCATCGCCTTTAATAAAAGGGTACGCGGCAATACTGTATAAATTCGCTGCGCGGAGCCATGCATGACTTGCTTGTTCCCCCCCTTCAAACTGTAATGCATTCTGTTGCCAGTGCATTGCTTGATGTGACCATTCAAAGCACCAGTTACCACGTCTGTTACCAATAACAGTATCAAGTAAATTATTATCACTGCGCTCTGCGTCAGTAACGGCAATACGGCTCAAAACCTCTTCAATTTCTAAAGCATCAATACCACGCCAGATCCACATTAAACGGTTGATCATTCTGTACCAACCTGCATGTTGCGAACCACTTAGTGCAGAGTGACTTTTGACAATCGGCGGACTATAAGCAGAGTATGAAACGAGAGTTGATGTTTCGGTCTGCCTAACTTTTGGCTTGAACAGCTTTTCGGAAAGATTTTGTTGAGTCATTCAGATAACCTGTTGGTTGAGCTAAATAAAAAGGGAATGCCATCGCATTCCCCTATCATACTGTTTTGTGTTTTAATTTATTAGGTAATAATGTTTTAAGAGGGGATTATTCCTATCCTAACGCAAATTGTTACCTTTTATTTAGATCTGACGCAAAACAATAATGGTTACTTCTCTTGCTCACATAGAGGTTTAACAAATACAACCCCCATATCCCATGGTTGCTCGATCCATGTATTTTGAGGAATATCGACTACATAGTCATCAACTAATGGGCGGCCTGCTGGTTTTGCAAAGATAGTCACAAAGTGAGCTTTCGGATACATATCGCGGATGGCTTTCGCTGTACCGCCAGTATCCACGAGGTCATCAATAACAATAAAGCCTTCACCATCGCCTGGTGCACGCTTAATCACGTTAAGATCACGTTGGTTATCATGGTCATAGCTAGAAATGCATACGGTATCAACATGGCGAATACCCAGTTCACGTGCAAGAAGTGCACCAGGAACAAGGCCACCACGGCTAACAGCGATGATACCCGTCCATTGTTCGACAGGTAATAAACGTTGTGCGAGTTTACGGGCATGTATTTGCAACATATCCCACGTTACGACATATTTTTCGCTCATAAAATTTGGGTCCCGACAGCTGAGTAAAACTGAAATGTGTCTTGCGGAAAAAACGTTGCGCGAGATTATAGTGATTTGGCTCGCTAAAAACCAGCAAAAACGGATAATTGAGATCAATTAATATCATTTACACTGACTATTTATCGCATTAAGGTGTATGCTGAGATAATCAACCGTATAGCTTGAATAACTGTACCGTACCAATTTCACAGAATAAATTACTATACTCTGTCTGGTTTGAGATACAGCTAAGCTGCAAGAAAACAAATCATTGTAAGTTGTAAAAAACATGATGGTGATTACAGTAAGCAGAATCATTATTTTTCAAATTAGTACAGCAATTTACAATATTTCGTAACATGTATACTCTAAAGAATTCAAGATGCAGCTAGGCGACAAGTGAATGAGTCGCTGGGAGCCTACATAAGTAGGTGACTAGCGCGAATGAATGTAGTCAACAACGCTGCAACTTGAAGTATGACGAGTATGACCAAAGTCGTATTAGGAGATCCAAAGTGTCTGAACTCGCTAAACTGTCACCACAGCCATTATGGGATATTTTTGCCAAAATTTGCTCAATTCCCCATCCTTCACATCATGAAGAAGCGCTAGCAACACATATTATCGAATGGTCAAAACAAAAAGGTTTTCACGTAGAACGCGACCAAGTTGGTAATATTTTGATCCGTAAAGCAGCAACCAAAGGTTATGAAAACCGTAAAGCCGTTGTTTTACAAGCTCACTTAGACATGGTTCCGCAAAAAAATAATGACACTGTTCATGATTTTACTAAAGATCCAATCCGTCCTTATATCAATGGTGAATGGGTAACAGCTGAAGGCACTACGCTTGGTGCTGATAATGGTGTCGGTATGGCATCTGCACTTGCTGTTTTGGCTGATGACAGTGTAGAGCACGGTCCACTTGAAGTGTTGTTAACCATGACAGAAGAAACTGGTATGGATGGCGCATTTGGCTTACAAGCAGGTTGGTTGCAGGCAGATATCCTGATCAACACAGACTCAGAAGAAGAAGGTGAAATCTACATGGGTTGTGCTGGTGGCGTCGATTTCACGGTCACCTTTGACTTAACTCGTGAAGCCATCCCACAAGGTTACAAAACCTTTATCATGACGTTGAAAGGTCTAAAAGGTGGTCACTCAGGTGGCGATGTGCATTTAGGCTTAGGTAATGCTAACAAATTACTGGCGCGTTTCCTTGCAGGGCACCAAGAAGATCTTGGTTTAAAACTTTTAGAATTTACTGGTGGTACTGTTCGTAATGCGATCCCTCGTGAAGGTCATGCCATTATTGCTGTTCCAGCAGATAAAGTGGCTGAATTAACGGCACTCAGAGCGCGCTATGAAGGGATATTAAAAAATGAGTTAGCCGTAGTTGAACCGAACTTAGTTCTGCTATTAGAAGAAACTCAAACAAATCTGAAAGCACTTACTGAAGAATGTCAAAAACGTTTTGTATTTTTCTTAAATGCAGCGCCAAATGGCGTGATCCGCATGAGTGATGTCGCAAAAGGTGTTGTTGAAACTTCACTGAATGAAGGTGTTGTAACGATGACGGAAAACCAAGCAGAAATAATCTTCTTAGTGCGTTCATTAATTGACAGCGGCAAAAACTATGTAGTTAATATGCTGACATCAATTAGTAAACTTGCACAAGCTCATTATAAAGCAGAAGGTAGCTACCCAGGTTGGCAGCCCGATGCAGACTCACCAGTCATGCACTTAGTCAGTGAAACCTATCAAAAACTGTTTGGTAAAACACCGAATGTAATGGTGATCCACGCAGGGTTAGAGTGTGGTTTATTCAAAAAACCTTATCCAGATATGGATATGGTTTCAATCGGCCCAACTATACGTGGCGCGCACTCACCTGATGAGCGTGTGCATATCGCAAGTGTTGGTGAATACTGGAAATTATTAACTGCTGTTTTAAAAGCAATCCCAGTTAAAGGATAATCTGAGACAGCAAAACACTCGTCACAAGGCGGGTGTTTTGCTTACTTAAAGCGCTAATAACAATTGCCTTTCTAGCTGTGGGTTTTGCAAAGTAACGTGCAAACCAACCAGCCTAACACCACGATTTTCACGACGATGCTCCCAAACTTGCTTAGCTAATAAAACTAAATCTTGCTTATCTAATATAGGATAAACATGTTCTTGAGTGGTTTGCTGAAAATCATTAAATTTAATTTTTACCCCTTGGCTTGCAATACGACAATCAGGCTTCACTTTTATTAATCTCAACTCCAACTCTTCATACAATTTATCAATCAATGGCAGACAGTCTTCCCAGTGATGAATATCTTCAGCCAATGTACGTTCAACCCCAACAGATTTACGCAATCTTTCAGGATTAACGGCTCGCTCATCAATACCGTGACAACGTTCCCACAATATCTGCCCAAATTTACCCATCGACTTTATTAAGCTAACCACATCATACTGTTGTACATCTGCACAGGTTTCTAACCCCATATCTAATAATTTTTGTGCCGTAACTTTGCCAACACCGGGGATCTTCCTCAGTGGTAATGAAAGAACGAATTCAGACATATTCTGCGGTGTAATGACATATTGCCCATTCGGTTTATTCAGATCAGAAGCTATTTTGGCGAGAAACTTAATCGGGGCGATCCCCGCTGAAGCTGTGAGCTGTAATTCATCAAATATTTGCTGTCGAATTGCTTTAGCAATTAATGTTGCTGAACCATGGTGATACTCACTATCGCTAACATCTAAATAAGCTTCATCCCATGAGAGTGGTTCGATGAGGTCTGTATAGCGAGAAAAAATTTTATGAATATGCAAAGAGGTTTCTTTATAGAGAGCCATTCTGCCCGGCACCACTTTTAGATGGGGGCATAACCGTAATGCAACTGCCGTAGACATCGCACTGTGCACCCCATAGCGCCTCGCCTCATAATTAGCGGTACTGATCACTCCACGGCGATCAGCACTACCGCCAACCGCAATAGGGATATTACGCAAACTAGGGTCATCACGCATTTCTATTGCTGCATAAAAGCAGTCCATATCAATATGAATTATTTTCCGCACAGTAATTCACCGAAAAAAATGAACAACTGAATAAATATACAGTACTTTATTGTAATGTGCAATTATTCAACAAAAATTCAATCTATCGATACAGTGTCAATAATCACACAAAGTGCTTTTGTTCATTCAATTGAAACATATCATTGGCAAACTCAGCTATTTCGAAAAGTTAGTCCTAATTAGCTCAAATACTACTTACAAAGGGTAAGAAAAGTATTACAAAAAGAGTTCACCGAAAGTCATTTAACTTATTGAGATAATTATTGTTATAGGTAACTAATATGATCAAAATATTGATGCCAACATTGAAAAAAGGAATAGTTTTGAGCTTGTTTCTTCTTACTAGCCACACTGTGTTTGCCCACTCACCTCAAATCGTAGCCCATCGGGCTGGCACTGCCGATGCTCCAGAAAATACGCTTTATGCAATTGAATTAGCCAAAACAAACCAAGCCGATATTATTTGGCTGACAGTTCAGTTATCTAAAGATAAGCAGATTGTTTTATATAGACCAAGCGAATTAGAAGCATTAACCAATGAAAAAGGTGCTATATCCAATTACCCTGCTGAACAACTCAGTAAAATCAATGCAGCATATCAATTCAACAAAAAAAATAATCTACAATTACCATTACAAGAAACGAATATTTCAACACTTGAGTCTATTCTTAAAAAGTACCCCGATACTGAATTTTATATTGATTTAAAATCACCAGATGCCAATCCAGACATTCAAGCAGAAGCGATTTATGCCTTATTAGAAAAAAATAATGCTTTTAAACATACCCGTTTTTATTCAACCAATGATGAGTTTATAAGCGCATTATCAAAGCGCTCCGATAAAATTAATGTCTTTGAGAGCCGTGATGAAACCCGCACACTGTTAGCAAATAATACAATGAGTCACCAATGTTCAACATCAACGGAAGGAACATCGAAAAAACGCTGGTATGGTTTTGAATTACATAGAAAAGTTGAAGTAATTGAAAAATATACACTTGGTGAAGCACGCTCACCAGCAACCCTTTCGTGGGATAAAGAAGCCATTGATTGCTTTAGAAAAAACGGTGAAGCTCATATCGTTTTATTTGGAGTCAATAATATGAAAGACTATCAATTTGCTAAAGAAATTGGTGCTGATGCAGTGATGGTTGATTCACCAAAAGCATTTAAAAAATAAATCAACTTCTAGCCTAACTAAGTTAGTTTTAATTATTTAAATATCTATTATATAAATAATTCGAAGGGCAATTAGGCGATAAATAAATAAATCACCAGTCATATAGATAACTATGCGACTGGTGCGAGTAAGCGTAGTCACCATACCTCAACACAAAGCACTGCAACTTGCAGGATGACAAGTATAACTAAATTAAACCTTATCCATTATCTATGAGACAATAATAGAAAAAATACATTACATTTCGATGCCGATGCACCATATTACTCTTGGATTAAATAAAGGAGACATATATGGTAAAACCATTAGCATCATTAACGATTGAAAATTTTTGGACGGAGGATGTTAAACAAATAACATATGTATGTTATGCGAATTTCTTCATAGTTTCACATAAAACTTTTTATAACGTTCAACAAAAACAAATTATTATTGATGCCGACCTTTTTACTCTTAACAATAAGGTAGCCACTTCTTGGTCAGTTGATTTTATTACACAATCAGGAAGTCATTGGGTTACGTCTAACCATTTACAATGCGATGACTTTAAAGATAACAATGGCCAGGTCACTATCGGTATTAATGGGGATGCACAAACTATGTATGTCGCATTTCCATCATCAAAATCGTGTTCTATAAAACTAATTAAAACATAATTTCATCAGTCTAAAATAGGAGAATTAATTATGACTCAATCATCTCTAGGTCGTATAACGATAGAGAACTTTTGGCCCATGAGATTAAAGGAATTAACAATAAGACGAGGTAGCCACGGCTCAGAAGATATTAGAGGTGTCAAAACATTTTATAATATAGAGAGTGAACAGGTTTTACTCGATGCTGAATCATTTATTATAGGTCCAACAGATAAATTCTATTGGGGAATAACAATTGTAACTAAGTATAGTGAAATATGGGATAGTGGTGAAATGATGTTATGTGAGATTGATGAAAGTGACAACTGGAAAGTAACTATAGGCGTCAATGGAAGAGAACAAACTATGTATGTTGCACCTGCTTCTTCACCTTCAAAATCATGCTCTAAAAGAATGTACAGAATAAAATAGTATTTAACTAAAATGATAAAAACCTTAACTATAATAGGTAACAGTTAAGGTCATTAGAAGATTATTACCATTCTATATGATGCGGTTTTCTCCAACATCTTTTGGCGAGTCTGTTCGCGTGTCATACACTTTTTACGTGCATCACAAGGCCCAGGGCAATCACAGACTTTTTCAACACCAATGCCACTTAACTCACCACAACTGCCTGGAATACTTTTACATTTAATAATGTATCCTAGTGACATATCGAGAAATGCAGGAAGGAACAAGACAAACGCTGCAATAAAAACATTTAGCATCCTATTCCCCTAATATTACTGTTTTTTCTGCAAAATGGCTCGAATGCCTTAGTATAATGCTCTTCAAACCTTTTATCTGTTTTCACCATTATAAATACTGGAACATTTATTTTTTCAGCTACCGAAAAACCGTCTTCAGTTTCTGAAATAAATCGCCAAATGCTAATTCAGATATTCAAACAAATACTATTTATACTCTAGAAAAAACAACATCTTTAAACATACTATTTTTATTCAATCAATGATGAATTTATAAAGGCTTTAGCTAAGCTCTCGGGTAAAATTAATACCTTTGAGAACAGTGATGAAACTCGCACTCTGTTAGTAAACAACACAGGGGATCACCAATGTTCAACTCCTGTTGAAGCGATGTCTAAAACCGTTGATACAAATTTGGATTACACAGGAAAATAAAAGAATTTGAAAAACAAATGATTATTTAAACTTATTTACCTACACACAACCTTGAAATAAAGAAGTTATTATTACTACCTAATTAAAATTTAATATTTTTCATTTATCAGTCAGTATATATACCTTAATCCTTAATCCTTAATCCTTAATCCTTAATCCTTAATCCTTAATGATATTATTTCATAATTACCAATAATTTTTATTCTTTTAAAATATACATTAATTAATTATCATCATTTACCCCGATCATTAGCATGGATAAAAACCCATAAAAATCAAATAAAAACAATTATTAAAAAACAAAAATTATAAGCAATTCTTTTTAAATCTGAAAGACAATAAAAAACATTAAATAAAGGGAGGTAATATGAATTTAGAAAAAATGCTATTAACATTTGAAAACCTTTGGAATACAGATTTAAAAAACATTCAAATACTTATAACTCCTAGAGATTATGATGAATATCCGCAAGGAATTATTATAGAGAATATTAAACAGAGTGAGATCCTTAATGATGTTGTGTCTACTTATTGTTACCCAGATGATATTTTATTATGGCGTTTAATTATTCTTACTACATCCGGTGAAATTTGGTATCCAGCTAATTGGATTAATTGTCCATTAACTAAAGAGGATAAGAATAGAGTAACTCTTACGATTAATAGCAATGATAAACGTATGTATATTACCTTTCCTAATTCAAAATACAAATCATGCTCAATGCAATTATTAAAACTTGAAGACTTTAAAAACAATATAGAAAATTCAATTTAGAAAGAAAAAACTAGAATATAAATTATTTTTTATTTATAACACCTTAACTGCGATAAATCACAGTTAAGGTAATAGTAAAGTAATTGGACATATTAGATGATGCGGTTTTTTCCCAGCATCTTTTGGCGAGCTTGTTCACGAGCCATACGCTTTTTACGTGCATCGCAGGGCTCAGGGCAATCACAAACTTTTTCAACACCAATGCTGCTTAACCCACCACAGCTACCTTGAATACTTTTACGTTTAATAATGTACCCTAGTGACATACCGAGAAATGCCAGAAGGAACAAGACAAACGCTGCAATAAAAACATTTAGCATCCTATCCTCCTAGTGTTACTGCTTCTTCTGCAAAAATGGCTCGAATGCCTTAGTATAACGCTCTTCAAACCCTTTTTCTGTCTTCACTATCATAAATACTGGAACATTCATTTTTTCAGCTACAGCAAAACCTTCTTCAGGCCCTAGAACATTTAGCCCTGTCGATAAGCCATCAGCACTCATGCATGTTGGTGCCAATACTGTAATAGACACTAAATTATGTTTAATTGGCATACCTGTTTTTGGATCAATAGTATGAGAAAAACGTACGCCATCTTGCTCAAAGTAGTTACGATAATCGCCTGAAGTGGCAATTGACATATCACCCGGTTCAATCACTTCTTGAGCAGTTTGATTTACACCATCAGTGGTTGGTTTTTCAATCGCAATACGCCACGGAGCACCTTTACCATTGTTCCCTTTTGTACGCACTTCACCGCCAATATCAACCATATAATCATTAATCTTAACGGACTCAAGGTATTCGGCAACCACATCAACACCATATCCCTTAGCGATCGATGATAGATCAACATATAGCTCAGGAATTGTTTTAATCAAATTGTTACCTTGTACAGATAATTTTTCGATTCCAACCCAAGCACGGCGTTTTTCCAACTCATCAGCTGAAGGTGCTTTCGTGACACGGCCTTCAGGGCCAAAGCCCCATAAATTAACTAAAGGCCCTACTGTCACATCTAATGCACCATTAGTTAATTCATTAATACGTATCGCTTCTTTAACCACTTTTGCGGTTGCAGCCGAAACAGGGAAAGGAACATTAACCTCTTTTGATTGATTGAAGCGGCTTAATTCAGAATCGGGGCGATAAGTCGACATCTGGTCGTTCACTTCTTCCAACCGCTTATCTATCTCTGCTTGGATCGATTCACTACTTGGAGATGAAGAATCAGTAACATACTTAATGGAATAGTAGGTTCCCATTGTCTGACCTTGTAGATTGGCCTGTTCAGGCCCACCGCACGCGGTCAAGAATAGTGTCGCGGCAAATAACAGTACTGGTGTGATGACTTTTTTGTTCAGCATATTTTTCTCTGCTTCAATCATAAGTACCATAGCTATGGAACTTAGACTATTGACAAACTAGTTCTGTTTGTCAGCAGCCGGTCGAGGTTGTAAAAAATTAACGAGTAAGCCAATTTATTAGCATTTAACTAAAAATACAAAGGGGAAACTTTATTTTGCTCCCCCCTTTTATTGATACTAATTCAAACTATACTCTTTATACTTCAAGCATATACAGTGAATCAACCACCAAAATCATCCAGTAGGATGTTTTCATCCTCTACACCAAGATCTTTAAGCATCTTGATAACAGCGGCGTTCATCACTGGAGGCCCGCACATGTAAAACTCACAATCTTCAGGTGCAGGGTGATCTTTCAGGTAGTTTTCATACAGAACATTATGAATGAATCCTGTATAACCATCCCAATTATCTTCCGGCATTGCATCGGAAAGTGCAACATTCCAAGTGAAATTTTCGTTTTCAGCCGCAAGCTGATCAAAATCTTCTGTATAGAACATCTCACGTTTAGAACGAGCACCATACCAAAAACTGATTTTACGTTTAGAATGTAGACGTCTTAGCTGGTCGAAAATATGTGAACGCATAGGTGCCATACCTGCTCCACCACCAATAAAGATCATCTCAGCATCAGTTTCTTTAGCAAAGAACTCACCAAATGGGCCTGAAATTGTCACTTTATCCCCTGGTTTCAGAGACCAGATATAGGAAGACATAATCCCCGGTGGAACATCTGGGTTGCGAGGTGGTGGCGTAGCAATACGCACGTTGAGTAAAATGATACCATGCTCTTCCGGATAGTTAGCCATTGAGTACGCACGAACTGTAGGTTCTTTGACCTCAGAAACATAACGGAATAAATTAAACTTATCCCAATCCTCACGGTATTCTTCTGGCACATCGAAGTCTGCATATTTTACTATATGCTCTGGGCATTCTATTTGAATAAAACCACCAGCACGGAAGGGAACGACTTCGCCTTCAGGAATTTTTAGTTTCAGTTCTTTAATGAAAGTTGCTTTATTATCATTAGAGATAACTTCACATTCCCACTTTTTAACACCAAAAATCTCCTCAGGTAACTCAATTTTTAGGTCTTGCTTAACATTCACCTGACAAGCTAAACGACAACCTTCTTTTGCTTCACGTTTATTGATGTGAGAAAGTTCAGTTGGCAGGATATCACCGCCACCTTCTTTAATCGTTACTCGGCATTGGCCACACGACCCACCGCCACCACAAGCTGATGAAACAAAGATACCTTGGTTAGATAACATCCCTAACAGTTTGTCACCTGCTGGAGCATCAAAGCTTTTTTCAGGATCACCGTTAATTTCAACTTTAATGTTCCCTGTATTGACTAGCTTGGATTTCGCAAACAGGATCAACCCTGTTAGCGCCAAGACTATCAAGGTAAACATCACTACACCTAGAATAATAATATCCATGAATTCTTCTCGCCCTTATAGCTGAACACCGGAGAAGGACATAAAGCCCAGTGCCATCAATCCAGTGGTGACAAAGGTAATACCTAAGCCTTTCAGACCCGCCGGAACATCGGAATATTTCATCTTTTCACGGATTGACGCTAACAACACAATCGCTAACATCCAGCCGATACCTGAACCAAACCCATATACGATAGATTCGCTAAAGTTATAGTCACGCTGAGCCATGAAAGAGACGCCACCAAAGATTGCACAGTTAACGGTAATCAACGGCAAGAAGATACCTAATGCATTATAAAGTGACGGGAAATAACGATCTAAAATCATTTCCAAAATTTGTACTAGAGCAGCGATAACACCGATGAAAGTAATAAAGTTAAGGAATGATAAATCAACCCCTTCAACTAATGCCCCATCGCGTAAAACAAGGTTATAAACAAGGTTATTAGCAGGTACTGAGATCCCCAACACAACAGTAACTGCAATACCTAGACCAAACGCAGTCTTAACATTCTTTGATACCGCCAAAAACGTACACATACCAAGGAAGAATGCCAACGCCATATTTTCAATAAATATCGCTTTTACAAATAGGCTAATATAATGTTCCATTGACTTAATCCTTCTCTATCTGAGCTGGTTTTAGAGTACGTAATCCCCAAATCAGCATACCGATGATAAAGAATGCACTAGGTGCTAACAGAAACAGACCGTTCGGCATGTACCAACCACCATTTTGTAGTGATTCCATAACGGTGATACCAAATAGCTTACCTGACCCAAACAGCTCACGTAAGAAACCAACTAAGATCAGGATCACCCCATAACCTAGCCCGTTACCGATACCATCCATAAAGCTTTCAATGGGTGGTGCCTTCATCGCATAAGCTTCAGCACGTCCCATTACAATACAGTTTGTAATGATGAGGCCAACAAACACCGAAAGCTGTTTCGATATCTCATACGCATAAGCACGTAATATTTGATCAACAACGATAACCAAAGATGCAATGATTGCCATCTGCACAATAATCCGCACACTGCTTGGAATATAGTTACGAATTAATGAGATAAAAAAGTTAGAAAACGCAGTAACTAAGGTTACCGCAATAGTCATCACGACCGCTGTTTCCAACTTAGTGGTTACTGCTAATGCAGAACAGACACCAAGGATTTGTAACGCAATTGGGTTGTTATCAAACAAGGGTCCAAATAGAACGCGTTTTACTTCTTTAGAATCAGCCATTATTCAGCGCTCCTTCACGAACTTTTTTCAGGAACGGACCAAAGCCGTTATCACCTAACCAAAAATCAAACATATGTTGAATACCATTTGAGGTTAGTGTTGCACCTGATAAACCATCGATACCGTAAGGGCTATCCGTTGTACCGCTACGAACAATTTTTATAGCTGGGACGCCTTGCTCATTAAATAGCTTTTTACCCGGCCATTGCGCTTTCCATTGTGGATTATCGACTTCACCACCAAGACCAGGAGTCTCACCGTGTGAGTAATAAGTGATACCACGAGAGGTTACGCCATCGATATCAACAGCAACAAAAGCATACATCACTGACCATAAACCTGAACCGTAAACAGGTAAAATGACTTGCGATACTTTACCTGCATCATCTTTGACCAGATAAATTTCAGCGCTATTAGCTCGGCGGCGAATTTTGGCAATATCTTCCGCTGGAGACAGCGCAATACTGGTTTCTTCGCTACGTAATTCACTGTTTAGGTCAAAACGACTTTTACTGTCAGAAAGTTCATTAGTTTTGAAATTCAAAAGTTTAGGTTCGATTCGCTCACCATACACTTTCTGAACTTCTTCAGGTGTCATTTTAGGTTGTAATAGACCTGCGACGCTTAAGATATTACGCTGCGTATCTAACATAATTTGTTCTTGCTGCTGAGATTTTAAGCCGACAGCAGAACCCGCTACGACGATAGAACACACTAGACATAGAATAAATACGACTATGAATGTCCTGCCGACGCTATCTTTATTGGTTGGTTTTTCACTAGCCACGGGCTTTTCTCCGTTTAATATTTGCTTGAACGACCAGATAGTCAAACAGAGGAGCAAACAGGTTGGCGAACAGAATGGCTAACATCATGCCTTCTGGGTACGCAGGGTTTGCGACACGGATCAGTACACACATCACACCGATTAAGATACCATAGGCCCACTTGCCTTTATCAGTAAATGATGCAGATACAGGGTCAGTTGCCATGAAGATCATCCCAAACGCAAAACCACCTAATACCATGTGCCAATACCAAGGCATTGCAAACAATGGATTAGTATCTGAACCAATAAAGTTAAACAGATAGGACATCGCGATCATACCGGCCATCACACCTGCGACGATACGCCACGAAGCGATGCGGAAGAAGATGATAAATGCACCACCAATGAAAATCATCAGTGTTGATACTTCACCGATAGAACCAGGCATGTTACCTAAAAATGCCTGCATCCAAGTGATTGGCTCGCCTGATACAGTGTTCATCAGTGCGTGTTCACCACCCGTTGCCCACTGAGAAAGTGGTGTTGCCCCTGAGAAACCATCCGCAGCTGTCCAAACTAAGTCACCCGAAATTTGTGCTGGATAAGCGAAGAAGAGGAAAGCACGACCTGCTAATGCAGGGTTCAGGAAGTTACGGCCTGTTCCACCAAAAATTTCTTTTGCGATCACAACCCCGAATGTGATCCCTAGTGCAGCCTGCCATAATGGGATAGTCGGCGGTACGATCAGTGCAAATAAAATAGATGAAATAAAGAAGCCTTCGTTGATTTCATGACCACGGATCATGGCAAAAAGTACTTCCCAAAAACCGCCGACAATGAATACAACTAAGTAGATAGGTAAGAAATACACGGCTCCTAGCAGCATTTTGCTGCCCCACCCCGCGTCAGGCGTTAATGACGCCCCTAAAAATTGCGCTAGGCGATAATGCCAATCACCAGCTAGTACTTGCTGTAACTCAGCACCGCTGTATAAATGGTAAAGAGCGGGGATCGCTTGGTTACCTACGTTGTACATTCCCCAAAACATTGCAGGAAAGACAGCTAGCCAAACAAGGATCATCATGCGTTTTAGATCGATAGTATCACGAACGTGAGAACGACCTTTTGTCACCGTTCCCGGTGTATAGAATACTGTCGCAACAGCTTCATACAATGGATAGAGTTTTTCTAACTTTCCACCGGGTTCAAAATGGTGCTCATTCTTTTCAAATAAATTCTTCAGACCCATGGAATTACCCTTCTAACTCAATCTTGGCCAATACATCACGAAGTACTGGGCCATATTCATACTTAGCCGGGCAGACGTATGTGCACAGTCCCAGATCCTCTTCATCCAGCTCTAGACAACCCAGTTCTTGTGATGAATCGGTATCCCCAGCAAGCAGATCACGCAGTAAATGAGTGACCATAATGTCAAGAGGCATCACACGCTCATAGTTACCAATTGGAACCATTGAACGCTCACCACCATTCATTGTGGTAGTGAAGTTAAAACGTTTATTTTTCAGGAAATGACCTATCGTCGTACGCGTGATGGTGAATTTATTCACACCAGGCATGATCCAGCCAAACAGTTCTTTATCGCGCCCTTCACGTAATACTGAGACTTGATTATGGAAACGACCAAGGTAGTGATGAACATCATCACAAGTCACTCCCCAAAATACAGAGCCTGAAATAATTCGGTTTTCACCGTCTTTAAGCTGATCTTTTGTCAATTCATACAAATCAGCACCAAGACGTGTTTTCAAGAGACGAGGTTTCTCAACTTGAGGCCCTGCCAATGCAACCACGCGGTCAGTATATAGGTAGCCTGTCGTAAATAGCTTACCGATCGCAATCACATCTTGATAATTAAGATGCCATACTTTTTTCTTAATACTTACAGGTTCAAGAAAATGAATATGCGTTCCTACTAGACCTGCTGGATGTGGACCCGCAAACTCGCTATAAGTAATTTGTGCATTGATTTCGGATTTAACCAAAGCCCCTGCACCATGGCAAACGTAGACTTTTCCATCAGTTAAGCGACTTAAAACAGTTAACCCATCATTAAAGGCTTGCTGTTGTAATTGAATAACAATCAGAGGATCGGCCGCCAGTGGATTGGTATCCATTGCTGTCACAAAAATTGCGGCTGGAGAGGATCCAAGCTCTGGTGAACGGCTAAATGGTCGTGTTCTTAACGACGTCCACAAACCCGATTGAACTAAATTTTTCTCGACTTGCTCACGAGATAGACTCGCAAGTTCATCACTCTTATAACTCGTGAAAGTTTCCTGATCATCACCATCGATTTCGATAACAACAGATTGCAGGACACGACGCTCACCGCGATGAATAGCAACAATTTTGCCGCAGGCTGGGCTAGTGAATAATACACCAGGGTTCTTTTTGTCTTCAAAAAGTACCTGCCCTTTTTTTACGTGCTCACCTTCTTTAACCAGCATAGAAGGACGCATTCCGACATATTCCTCACCTAGCAATGCTACGTGTTGAATTTTCGGGCCGTCATCTATTACTTGGGCTGGCTCACCTGCGATAGGAAGGTTGAGGCCTTTTTTAATTTTAATCATAAGATCTGCACAAGTTTCTCAGTTAACCCTAAGCTAATAATCCAGCATGGACCATAGCGACTCAGTAAATAAAAACAGCTCAAGTTACTTCCATAACTCAAGCAAATAATTCTCTCAATATTGTGACGCTATTCTCTTATTCTGCCGTTCGTAATTTTACCAGTTCCCCCGACTTATGTCCGGATATTCAAGTGACTTAGCTCAAGCAAATCACAATAAATTTTCAAATTTTTGCGCAATAACTCGAAATACCCGAGTCATCCACTCACATTTATCGAACGCTGTCTATTTTTTATTCAATACCAATACACCACTAAACTATTCATTGGCTATATCAAATAACTATCCGCTCATTTAAAATACCGCTAGAATGTCTTTTTTTTAGGCAAAACCCTCAATTTCATTTGGTTTAGGTATGAACAAAAATATCCTTATTAGTGTTGGATTTTCGTTATTATTCCTACAATCAGCAGTTGCTGAAACGAATAGCCCTTCATTTTTGCTTAATATGAAGACAATTAACTCGTCAAACTCGGCAATTTATATTCAGATTTTTAAGCAAGAAGGCATTTTAGAGCTCTATCAAAAAGCGCCAAATGGAAAATTTAACCTGTCAAAAACTTATCCTATTTGTAAGTTTTCAGGTGGACTTGGCCCTAAAAAAGTTGAAGGTGATCTAAAAAGTCCAGAAGGATTTTATCAAATAACCGCTAGCCAACTGAACCCTAATAGTCGGTATTACCGATCTATTAATCTAGGGTTCCCTAATGAGTACGACCGTGCCCAAGGTTATCAAGGCAATTACTTGATGATCCACGGTGACTGTGTTTCTGTTGGTTGTTATGCGATGACAGATAAATATATGAGCGAGATCTACCAAACAGTAGAAGTCGCCTTTAGAAATGGACAAAACACGATTGATGTCAGTATTTATCCGTTTAAGATGACCAAAGAAAATATGCTACTTCACCGCAATTCGAACCATTACGCTTTCTGGCAGCAATTAAAACCTGCGTATGATTACTTTCAAGATACAGGCAAGCCTGCGCAAATCTCTGTTACATCTGGGAAATATGCGGTTAATAGCTTGCCAGAAACGTCCGATAAGTTGTTGCGACTCAGATCACAGTATGCGTTGGCCGAGGTGAAATAGCACAAAACTACCCGGTTCTATCTTTTCCCAGCTTTCATTACCTGTGAGTGGCTGCGTGGCAATAACAGAAACAATATCGGTTGGTGTAGTACAGCTCTGAAAATCAATTTCAACATCTTGATCGAGCAATTTAGCTTTACCGAAAGGCGCTTTACGGGTGATCCAATACAGATTAGTTGAACAAAAGGCCATCACGTAGCGCCCATCCGATAACAACATATTGAACACGCCTTTAGCACGCAATTGCTCTGCAAGTTGGCCGATAAAACGGAATACCGCGGGCCAATTCGCAGGCTTTTTCGGATATTTAGCAGCAAGTTGGCTTAAGATCCAACAAAAAGCTTTTTCACTGTCTGTTTCACCAATTGGCCGATAGTAACCAGTCTCCAGCGAGCGATAGCCTTTCAGTTGCCCATTATGTGCATAAGTCCAATTACGCCCCCACAGTTCGCGGATAAATGGGTGAGTGTTGGCTAAAGTTACATCCCCTCTGTTAGCTTGCCGTATATGCGCAATCACCGTTTCCGATTTGATCGGATACTCCTGAACAAAACGCGCAACAGGGGATAAAAAGCTGGGTTGAGGATCTTTAAAAGTGCGACAACCTAAACCTTCATAAAAAGTGATCCCCCAACCATCTTTATGGGGACCTGTTTGACCACCACGAGAAATCAAACCACTCAGGCTAAAATTTATATCTGTCGGCACATTAGCGCTCATGCCAAGTAACTCGCACATCTCAAGACCCTCTATAATTCAGAGAATTACTTAACCATCTCTTTTTCAATTAGCTGGATCAGGATATGAATCACTTTAATGTGAATTTCCTGAATACGGTCAGCGTAACCAAAATGTGGTACACGAATTTCAATATCAGCCGTACCCGCCATTTTACCGCCATCTTTGCCGGTCAATGTGATGACTTTCATGCCTTTCTCTCGAGCAGCACTGATAGCTTTAATAATGTTACCTGAGTTACCTGAAGTAGAAATCCCCAGCAGTACATCACCTTCTCTGCCGACTGCTTCAATAAAACGAGAGAAGACAAATTCATAGCCAAAATCGTTGCTCACACAAGAAAGATGGCTCACATCAGAGATAGCTATTGCAGGGTAGCCAGGGCGGTTTTCACGGTAGCGCCCAGTGAGTTCTTCAGCAAAGTGCATCGCATCACAATGAGAACCCCCATTACCACATGACAGTACTTTCCCGCCAGCTTTGAAAGAGTCAGCCAGTAATACTGCCGCTTGCTCAATTGCCTGAATATTTGCTTCGTCGTTTAGGAATTGCGCCAACGTATCGGCTGCTTCTGAAAGTTCGCCACGGATCAGGTCTTGATACATGAGATAACCCCTTAGATTGAATAATTTAGAGTAAAAACAATTACCCTTTAACTGTTCAGATTGTTACACAGGGTTAATTTTCTTTCTACATTTGATTCAGTGCAAATTTAGGCATTTAAAGCTAATCAGTGTTTTTTATCGCCTTAGCCACTTTAAATTTTTTGTCGCTACCTCATAAATTTATTTTTGAAACTGTTGCAAGGGGGTATTTGACGATTTTGTGAGCCAAGTTGTAATTAAGATGTAAATGTGTTGCTAATTGTTTATTAATGGATATAGATTAAAGGAAACAACAGGTCAGACCTCTTACAAGTAGACAGGAGTTTCCCTATGACCCTACTCAGCATTATTCTCTTTCTCGCATTAATTGGTGTTCTTTGTTATCACAAAACATCTCTGGTTCTCAGTACTGTTCTATTACTTGCCTATACCGCAGTAATGGGGTTGTTAAGTATTTGGAGCTACTGGATGTTATTACCTGTCGCATTGGTGTTATTCCCCTTTGTTTTTACACCAGTACGTCAATCTCTATTCTCTGCCCGCGCGCTCAAAATGTTCCAAAAAGTCATGCCGCCTATGTCTAGCACAGAAAAAGAAGCTATCGACGCAGGAACAACATGGTGGGAAGGTGATCTTTTCCGCGGAGCACCTGATTGGAACAAATTACATAATTACCCAAAACCTCAATTGACGGCAGAAGAACAAGCATTTATTGATGGCCCCGTTGAAACAGTTTGCGGAATGGTTAATGACTTTGAAGTGAGTCATGAGCTGGCAGATCTTACCCCTGAAGTTTGGCAATACTTACGTGACCATCGCTTCTTCGCCATGATCATCAAAAAAGAATACGGTGGTCTAGAGTTCTCTGCTTATGCACAATCACAGGTACTGCAAAAACTTGCTGGTGTATCGGGTATTTTAGCCATCACCGTCGGCGTGCCTAACTCTTTAGGCCCAGGAGAATTGTTGCAACATTATGGTACTGATGAGCAGAAAAAGCGTTACTTACCCGGTCTAGCGACTGGTGAAGAGATCCCTTGTTTTGCACTTACCAGCCCAGAGGCAGGTTCTGATGCGGGCGCTATCCCTGATACAGGTATCGTTTGTATGGGTGAATGGCAAGGTGAGCAAGTTTTAGGGATGCGTTTAAACTGGAACAAACGCTATATCACACTGGCCCCTATCGCTACGGTACTTGGCTTAGCATTTAAATTGTCAGATCCTGATCGCTTATTAGGTGGTGAAAAACACCTCGGCATCACTTGTGCTTTAATACCAACTAACACCCCCGGTGTTGAAATTGGTCATCGCCACTTCCCACTCAACATTCCGTTTATGAATGGGCCAACTCGCGGGCAAGATATTTTCGTTCCTATCGATTATATCATTGGTGGTCCAAAAATGGCGGGACAAGGTTGGCGCATGCTAGTCGAGTGTTTATCTGTTGGCCGTGGTATTACCTTGCCATCAAACTCAACAGGTAGTCTAAAAAGTATTGCGATGGCAACAGGCGCCTACGCTTACATCCGTCGCCAATTCAAATTATCCATCGGTAAGATGGAGGGTATTGAGGAGCCACTAGCACGTATCGCAGGTAACGCTTACCTAATGGATGCAGCCTCAACCTTAATTACCTCTGGTATTATGTTAGGTGAAAAACCCGCAGTTCTGTCTGCAATTGTTAAATATCACTGTACCCATCGCGGACAGCGCTCAGTGATTGATGCAATGGATATCACTGGTGGTAAAGGTATCTGTCTTGGTCCATCCAACTTTGTTGGTCGTTCTTATCAAGGTGCACCAATTGCAATCACGGTTGAAGGGGCAAATATTTTAACCCGCAGTATGATCATCTTTGGTCAAGGTGCGATTCGTTGCCATCCATATGTGCTTGAAGAAATGGCGGCTGCACAAGAAAACAACCTGCATAAATTTGATAAAGCCGTATTTGGTCATATTGGTCATGTATTTAGTAATAAATGCCGTAGTTTCTGGTTGGGCTTAACCAATGGTCGTGGTAGTCACGCACCAACAAAAGATGAAACTCGTCGTTATTATCAAATGTTGAATCGCCAAAGTGCTAACTTGGCTTTGCTATCTGATGTTTCAATGGCTGTGCTAGGCGGTAGCCTAAAACGTCGTGAACGCATCTCTGCGCGCCTAGGTGATATCCTTAGCCACCTTTATTTAGCGACAGCAACACTGAAACGCTATGAAGATGAAGGCCGTCAAAAAGCAGATCTACCATTAGTTAAATGGGCAGTTGAAGATTGCTTATATGAATCTGAAAAAGCGATGGATGATTTGCTGAAGAACTTCCCAAATAGATTTGTCGCGGGGGTGATGCGTTTCACGCTGTTCCCTACAGGTCGTGCAATGTCAGCACCATCAGATCGCCTTGATCATAAACTAGCACAGTTAATGATGGAGCCATCTGAAACTCGCGATAGAATCGGTCGTGGTCAGTACTTAACACCAACTGAACATAACCCGCATGGTTTGGTGAATCAGGCACTGTACGATATCATCGCCGCAGAGCCTATTTTTGAGCGGATTTGTCGCTTGAAAGAACGTAAATTCAGCTTCACTCGCTTAGATAAATTGGCAGAGCAAATGTTACCTGAAAATATCATCACACAGGAAGAAGCAGATATTCTGTGTAAGGCTGAGGCCAGCCGTCTACGCACCATCAATGTTGATGAGTTTGATTTTGAAGCATTGGGGACTGCCAGCACAAAAAAGCCTCAAACTGAAAGCGAGCAAGAAAAGCAGTCTAAAAAGAAACAAGCAGCCTGATTACATGATTTAAATTAAACAAAAACTAGCTCTTAAAATTGAGCTAGTTTTTTTATTTTTAATCAAACATCCCTCCAATCATCATTTATCGGCCTGAAATATTCCTAATAAAGAGTAATTACATCTTTAGTAACATTATTATTATATAAATAAATTTAACTTAAACATTTCTTATATTAAGATGCTCAGCTATTTTCACTACGGACTAGTGAAATCAATTATTATCATATTTAGAACTGGAGATATAAAATGTCTTATATTGGTAAAGAAGTTCCTCAAGAGATCAAACGTTGGAACTGGGGAGCTTTCATGTTCAACATTATTTGGGGATTTGGTAATAAATCATACTTACCTTTATTAATGTTCATTCCAATATTCAATCTAATTTGGATGTTTGTCTGTGGATTCAAAGGAAATGAATGGGCTTGGAGAAATGGCAACTATGATTCAGTCGAAACATTCATGAAAGTTCAAGAAACGTGGAATAGAGCTGGTTTAATTTACTTTATTGTTTCAATTGTGTTTTTTGTGATATTTTTCTTATTCTTTTCTTCAGCAATGATGGCAATGATAGCAAGCATTGCGACACAAGCTCAATATTAATGATTAAAACGAAACGATTATAGTTAACAGCTAGTACACTATTATCATAGTGATTCTAAGCCTTAATCAATAGTCTTAAAACTACTAATGAATTAAGATAATACTAAACCATATTTGATGCACTTCTTAAGATGCTTTTTAAAATACTTAATCGAAGAGCGCCAAACAGTATTTACCCTTATTATTTGTATTATCAATGTCATTACGCGAAATAAAATAGATAGTGGACACTGCCAATTAAGGCGGTGCCCATTACCATTATAGAAAAGAATTAAATTTCTAGGGCTAATAACTCTTCGATAGTTTGGCGACGGCGGATCAACTTTGGCTCACCATTAACCAGTAGTACTTCAGGTAATAATGGACGACTATTGTAGTTTGATGACATCGAAGCACCGTATGCGCCTGTATCATGGAATACTAAATAATCGCCAATCTGTACTTCTGGCAATAAGCGGGTTTCCACCATCCCCCCTTCCTGTTGAGTAAACACATCACCTGATTCACATAACGGCCCAGCGATAATACTTTCTCTTTGTACCGCATTTTCAAGTGAGCGCCCATCAGCAGGTATCACAGAAATATGATGATAGCTTCCGTACATAGCTGGACGCATTAAATCATTAAAGCCACTATCAACTAGCACATAATGGCGGTATCCCATATGTTTAACAGCCCTAACTTCTGCTAACAGCACACCAGACTCCGCCACTAAATAACGCCCCGGTTCTATTTCCAACTCAACGGTATGACCTAAATGTTGCTCAATACGTTGGCGAGCGCTGTTCCATAGGCTGTAATAATGTTGAATATCAATTACTTCATCTTGCTCACGATAAGGCGTTGATAGCCCGCCACCAGCCGAAATAGCTTGCATATCAACACCTGATGATACCACTTGCTCAACCATAGCATCACAGACGTTGGCGAGATGTTGGTAGTCAACACCCGAACCAATATGCATATGTAATCCAACTAATGATAAGTTATAGCGACGGATTTGCTCGAGAGCTTCAGGTAAGTCTTGATACCAAATACCGTGTTTGCTGTTTTCACCACCAGTATTGGTTTTTTGTGAATGACCATGACCAAAGCCTGGGTTAATACGCAACCAAATCGGGTGGCCTGATTTTTGTTCGCCAATTTGACTCAACATATCGATAGAGCCTGCATTAACAGGGATATCTAGCTCTGTCACTCGAGCTAACGTTGCTCTATCAAGCACATCGGCAGTAAACACAATTTCTGATTTTTCACGACCGGCTTGAAAACCAGCCACTAATGCACGTTCAATTTCGCCCAGTGAAACAGAGTCAACTTTGACTCCATGTTCACGCATCAAGCGTAAAATATGAATATTAGAGCATGCTTTTTGTGCAAAACGCACGGTATCGAATACTTTGAGCTGCTGTATACGCTCAATAATCACTGAGCTGTCATACACCCATAATGGTGTTCCAAACTGCTCTGGTAGAGTACGCAGATTTTCAGAGGTTAAATATTGGCTTGTGGTGGTTGCAAATGATGTCATTTTAGATTCTCTAACAATTTTTATTATATGTTCTATTATTCAGAGAATAGTCGGGAAAAAAAATATCCATTTTGCTAGAATCTATTCACTTTTGATATAGGATTGGCAATGAACACACTTTCTTGGCGACATATTGAAATTTTTCGTGCGGTAATGACTACCCCCAATTTGACTGAAGCTGCACTATTATTGAATACCTCACAGCCAACAATCAGTCGTGAGCTGGCAAGACTTGAGTATTTATTACAATTTAAATTGTTTGATCGTATTAAAGGACGTTTAAAACCAACCACTCAAGGACTGAGGTTTTTCGAAGAGGTGGAGCGTTCATATTATGGATTAGAGCGTATAAAAAATTCAGCACAAACAATCCGCCGTTTTGATAATGCCCAACTCTCTGTGATTTGTTTGCCAGCCTTTGCACAATCATTGTTGCCACATGTTTGCCAAAAATTTATGGCAGATTACCCTGAAGTGAGTTTGACGGTTATTCCACAGGAATCACCTATTTTAGAAGAGTGGCTATCAGCTCAACGCTATGATTTTGGATTAACAGAACACTTGCAAACCCCACCGGGTACTGAACAGCTCACATTAGGCTCCCTGAATGAAGTTTGTGTCTTGCCGAGCGGTCATCCGCTCGAAAAAAAAGCGCTCCTGACTCCCTCTGATTTTCAACAGCAGAATTTTATCAGCCTTTCACTGACCGATAGCTATCGACAAATCATTGATACCCTCTTTGCGCAACAGCAGATTGAACGAAAAATGGTGATGGAAACCCATTCAGCTTCATCGATTTGTGCAATGGCATTAAAAGGTATTGGTATTTCAATTGTTAATCCAATTACTGCGTTAGATTTTCACCAGCAATCATCGGGTAAATTGATCATTCGACCATTAAGTTTTTCAATTCCATTTACGGTAAGCCTCATAAAACCTATTCATCGGCCTTCATCACAGCTGTCTGATATTTTCACTCAATATCTACAAAATGCATTTGCACAAACTAAGCATGATTTAAGTATTGCGCTGCTGCATCACTGATAGCCAATACTCTGAGGTTGCAAACCAATTACCGAGAAAATCCAATACGGCTCTTAACGTTGTTGGCATATTTTGTCGGCTAGTATAGACCGCATAAATACCAAGTGGCTGCGGCGTGTAATCAGGAAGTAATTGAATGAGCTCTCCTGACTCAAGGTGTTTCTTTACAGATAAATAAGGCTGCATGGCAATACCCGCACCATTTAGCGCTGCTTGTGACAAAAATACCGATTCATCTGAACTTAATCGCCCCCCCACCAGCACAGAAAAAGGCTCTCCATCCTTCTCAAATCGCCATAAACTACGCCCAAAGAAGTTATAAGTTAAACATTCCAATGGCGCTAAATCTTCTGGTTTGATTGGTATTTTTTTATCTTTTAAAAAAGAAGGGGCGGCGCAAATCACCGAATGGCAAGTTGATAGCGGCTTTGCAATTAAGCTAGGTTCTAATTGGTTAGTAATACGGATCGCTAGATCTATTCGCTCTTCAACTAAGTTGACTGCTTTATTGGTGATACTGAGATCAATCGCCATATTAGGGTACAGTTTAAGGAAATCAGTGATCGCAACTGAAAGCACTTGGCTAGCAATTGATTGCGCACAACTAATACGCACCAATCCAGTTAGCTCATTTGCATCATGTTTTTGTTGTACTGGTAGCGTTAGAGAAATTGCATTCAGTTTAAGTGCCTGTTGATAAACATTTTCCCCAGCAGAGGTTAAACTCAACCGCCTTGTCGTACGGTTTAACAAACGCACACCAGCCCACTGTTCCATCTCAGAAAGATAACGCGTAACCATTGCACGTGACATGTCGAGTTTATCCGCAGCCGCACTCATGCTGCCCTGTTCAACAATACTAATAAAAACTTGAACTGCCGTTAATCTATCCATCTATCTGACCGATTTATGCAACAAATATTTGCTCATTATGGCGTTTTTCTCATCATTATTGCAATTTAATATACACCTACTTCAGAAAGATGATAACGACTCACCAACAATTGGAAATAAATTATGAAACTACACACAGCAGCCGCCACTACAATCTTACTAATGGGTACCTCATTTGCTCAGGCCGCGGATCTAAAGCTCGATGTTTATAATCCAGGAAATAACAGCGTGTTCCCTGTTTCTTCTGAAATCATCAGCGGTGATAAAGAAGTTGTTTTAATCGATGCACAATTTCAAAAAAATGATGCTCAGGCGCTGGTTAATAAAATCAAGGCACTGAATAAAACATTAACCACCATTTATATTAGCCATTCAGATCCTGACTACTATTTTGGATTAGATACCATCACTAAAGCATTTCCGGATGCAAAAGTGGTCGCAACAAAAGAAACGGTTGAAGCCATCAAAGCCTCGAAAGATGGCAAATTGGCGTACTGGGGTGAAGTACTTAAAGACCAAGCTCCGGCAGCGCTAGTCGTGCCTGATGTAATACAAGGTAATAGTTTTACTGTTGATGGTGAAACCTTGCTCATTAAAGGTAGTGATGGCCCAGCCCCTGATCGCACCTATGTGTGGGTACCATCACTAAAAGCGGTTGTTGGTGGTGTCGTTGTGTCAGATAACATCCATGTTTGGATTGCTGACACCCAAACTAAGCAGTCTCGCCAACATTGGCAGCAAACATTAGAAGGTATTCAGGCATTAAAACCAGAAATCGTTGTACCGGGGCATTATACAGGCAATTCAAAAATGGATCTTGGTACAGTAACCTTTACTCAGAAATATTTGAATACATTTGAAGCAATGGCGGAACAGAGTAAAGATGCCAAAATGCTAACCAGTAAAATGGAAGCGGCTTACCCTAACCTTGATGACAAATCTAGCCTAGAACTGAGTGCTAAAGTTATCAAAGGCGAAATGCAGTGGCCGCAGTAAAATAATCGAGGCTGGCTCATATGAGCCAACCTTATAATAATAATTTAAGGATACGCCGTGAATAAAATAACCCTACATTATATTTATGATCCGCTTTGTGGCTGGTGTTATGGTGCATCACCACTCATCGAGATTGCCAATGCCCACCCTAATATCATGTTAGAACTCCATGGCGGTGGAATGCTAGCCGGTGCATCCCGCCTACATATGGATAATCAATTCCGTGAACATATTAAGCAGTCTGATAAACGTATTGCTGCAATGACTGGACAAGTGTTTGGTAGTGAATACCTAGAAATGTTAAATGAGCAGGATCTGGTGCTTGATTCAGCGCCACCTTTGCAAGCGATCCTTGCAGCAGATAAGCAACATCAAGCACTGACTATGTTGAAAGCCGCTCAACATGCACATTATGTTTCTGGTCGTCATATTAGTGATCCCAGTACGCTGTTAGAAATCGCGCATGAAATAGGTTTGGATATTGAGCAATACCAACACGATTACCAGCAACAAGGGGGTGATAATCTAGAAAATCATATTCACCATAGCCGCCAATTGCTGGCTCAGTCAGCCTCTTCGGGCTTCCCTACGTTATTAATACAGCAACAAGGTAAATGGTTACGAGTTCCACTACAGAACTATTTAGGTGATACCGATAAATGGCACCAGTTTTTAAATTCACTGGTGGCAATAAATCATTAATTTTAACTCGCCATTTTGAGTGTGAATACATTCAGTAATGGCGCAACTAGCCAATAACTCGCACTCAGTACAATGGCAGGGCCAAATGGAATTGTATTGAGTGTTTCTGTGCGCCTTTTTACATAATAAATAAAACCATGATGTATCATCCCAAACATAGCAGCCAAGGCCAAAAAGTAGGGCAAATCCATCATCCCCAACCATGCAGCACAAGCGGCAATGAGTTTAAAATCTCCCCGCCCCATCTGTGGGCGTCGGCGGACTTTTTCCATTAGTGCAGTGATTAGCATGATGGAAAGATAACTAATCACTACAGCATACACGGCAGAAACGACATTACCTTGTGCTATACAACTTTGATATATCAAACCACCCCAGAGTAATAGATAAACAAGTATATCGGGTAAATAACCTGTTTTAAGATCAATGATAAATAAGCAAATCGTGATATTAAAAAAGAAAGTAAATAATATGATAATTATTAATTCATTGTTTAATAATATATTAAAAAAGATAATAGGCAGGTATAAAAGAAGCAACTTTTTATAAATAATACTGATTTTATCTTTACGTAAATATTTTACAGGAATATGTTTCAGCAGCCATTGTGTAACCTTTGCCGATAATAGAATAAGAATAATCAGCAGCAAAAGCCGATAATGGCATGCATTGACAAAAGAAAAGAAAAAATAATTTTCTTTTATGTTTGCAACACAGAAGTTGTCTAGGCACATGGTTAGGACTGAAAAAAATGAGGTTATAACGCTGTCGTTATAATTAAAAGGAAAAACAGGTATGTTATGAATAACCTTATGATAAACCCGCCCAACAGAAAACAGCATTTATTCTCCTTATTCCTTTAATGGAGCAATATTCGTCATTCTTCAAGTTGCAGCACCCTTTGTAAATGTAGGGTGATTGTCTTCACTCAATACTTATCCCTACTTAGTGCAAGTCACTCTTCAGCTACCTAACTACACCTCGAATTATCTATAATGCATATTTCGTAACACACCAATAATAAACTGTGATTAGCCCTCCCCCTACACAGTAATTCCGATGTTAATCATCGATTTATCCTTTATAATCAATTTTCACTTTAAATTAATCAAACTCATCCACACCACCAATATCACACAAGGTGGGCTACAAAAAGTGTTCAAATCACTATAAACTTAAACACTCCCCTTGCATTTAGGGATTTAAACCCCATATTTTATTTTGCTATCTGTATTTATAACCTTGTATTTTTTAAGGAAAAATTATGCGCATTCCACGCATTTATCACCCTGAGCCACTTCAAACTAATACCACAATCGCTCTTGGCGATGATGCCGCTAATCATGTTGGCCGTGTTCTTCGTATGACAGTAGGCCAACAACTTGAATTATTTGATGGAACGAACCAAATTTTTAGCGCTGAAATATTAGAAGCAAGTAAAAAGAAAGTCTCTGTCAACATTCTCAGTAGCCAATTTGATGACAGAGAATCACCGTTAGATTTGCACCTCGGGCAAGTCATATCCCGCGGTGAAAAAATGGAATTTACCATTCAAAAATCTGTAGAGCTTGGGGTCAATACTATTACACCATTGTTGTCAGAGCGCTGTGGCGTTCGCTTAGACGGCGAAAGGCTTGAAAAAAAATTACAACAATGGCAAAAAATTGCTATTGCCGCTTGTGAGCAATCTGGCCGTAACCGTATCCCTCAAGTTCGCCCAATTCAATCACTTGAAGCATGGTGCGCAGAAGACGATGGTGGGTTTAAAATCAACTTACACCCTAGGGCAACACAAAGTATCAATACATTGCCCGCTGAATTAAATAAAGTTCGCCTATTAATCGGCCCTGAAGGCGGGTTAAGTGAAGAAGAAATCGCCATGACAGCTAATTATCAATTTACCGATATTTTGTTAGGGCCTAGAGTATTAAGAACAGAAACGACTGCGCTAACCGCAATCACCGCACTGCAAGTGCGCCTAGGCGATCTAGGTTAAGGAGAAAAAATGATCAAGCTCGGTATAGTAATGGATCCTATTTCATCCATTAAAATCAAGAAAGATACTAGTTTTGCTATGATGCTGGAAGCTCAACGTCGTGGTTATGAAATTCATTATATGGAGATGAATGATCTCTATTTGCACCAAGGTGAAGCACGAGCAACCACTAAGATCGTTACCGTCGAAGAAAACCCAAGCAAATGGTACGAGTTCAAGTCTGAACAAGATATCGCGCTTGGCTCTCTCGATGCGATCTTGATGCGTAAAGATCCCCCTTTTGATACTGAGTTTATCTACGCCACCTATATTCTAGAACGAGCTGAGCAAGTTGGTACTTTAATTGTTAACAAACCACAAAGCCTACGCGACTGTAACGAAAAACTGTTTACAGCATGGTTCCCTGAGTTAACACCTGATACCCTCGTCACTCGTAGCGCTAAACAACTACGTGAATTCCATCAGAAACATGGTGATGTCATATTCAAACCTCTTGATGGCATGGGCGGCGCATCGATTTTCCGTTTAAAACAAGATGATCCTAACGTAGGTGTTATCATTGAGACACTGACTGAGCACGCAAGCCGATACTGCATGGCACAAAACTATCTACCAGCAATCAAAGATGGTGATAAACGTGTATTAGTGGTTGATGGCGAACCAGTTCCTTACTGTCTTGCTCGCATTCCTGCACAAGGGGAAACGCGTGGTAACCTTGCAGCTGGCGGTCGTGGCGAAGCACGTCCATTGAGTGAAAGTGATTGGGCAATTGCCCGTGCTGTTGCACCAACCTTAAAAGCCAAAGGCCTCTATTTTGTTGGTTTGGATATTATTGGTGATAGACTGACAGAAATTAACGTCACTAGCCCAACTTGTGCCCGTGAAATCGAAGCCGCTTATGATGTATCCATTACAGGTATGTTAATGGATGCTATTGAGCGCGATATAAAAAAATAAGCTGTTATTTAAGATGAAAAGGCTGTCACTGGCCTTTTCTTAATCAACCGATCAAAGTAGGCAATAAATAACCCATTTATGAACTTACAAAATCATTTTTTGATAGCGATGCCGTCCCTGACTGATCCTTATTTTGAGCAATCAGTTGTTTATGTGTGCGAGCACAATGAAAAAGGTGCGATGGGGATCGTCATTAACAAACCCATTGATGACTTTTCCGTCAGCACCATGTTGGAAAAATTAGAAATTACGATTTCCACTGATACAAATGCCAGTAACTTAGAAAAACCCGTTATTGCTGGTGGCCCAGTTGCTGAAGAGCACGGTTTTATTCTCCATACCCCCATCAAAGGATTTGCATCCAGCTTGCACCTTAATGATGATATGATGGTCACCACTTCTAAAGACATTTTAGAAACTCTCGGTAGCGAACGTCATCCAATGCAATCATTGGTTGCTTTAGGCTATGCAAGCTGGGAGCCAGGCCAACTCGAAAACGAAATCATGGAAAATAGTTGGCTGACTGTCGAAGCAACGCCCGAGCTAGTTTTCAACACACCAATAAAAGATCGCTGGCAAGCGGCGGCTAATTTATTGGGGATCAACATTCGCACTATTTCTATGCAAGCAGGGCACGCATAATGTCTAACAGAACGCTTCTCGCCTTTGATTTTGGCACCAAAAGCATTGGTGTTGCTATTGGTCAGGAAATTACCGGTACTGCTCGCGCTTTAACATCTCTTAAAGCCAATGATGGTCGACCTGATTGGCAACAAATCGAAAAGCTTTTGAAGGAGTGGCTGCCCCAATTAGTTATTGTTGGTCTTCCTTTAAATATGGATGGCACTGAGCAACTCGTTACCAGCCAAGCACGTAACTTTGCCAACCGTATTCACGGCCGCTTTGGCGTAAAAGTTGAGTTGCACGATGAGCGCCTTTCAACGGTTGCCGCAAAAGCCGATTTGTTTGAACAAGGGGGTTACCGCGCCTTAAGTAAAGGCAAAGTAGACTCTGCTTCCGCAGTCGTGATCTTAGAAAGTTGGTTTGATCAACACCTATAGCTATAAATGTTCTCTTTGTGGTGTAATTTTTGTCAATCTACGCACGCAGAGGTGCCGTTATAAAGCAATATGCTTTACACTAGTGGCATTGTTGATTATCCACCTAATGTAATTGAACAGAATAATGACCATTCAAAGTAATATTTCTGATGTAAAAGCACGCATTGAACAAGCGGCCACCGAATGTCATCGCTCCTCACATGACATTACACTTCTTGCGGTTAGCAAGACTAAGCCTTGTGACGCAATTCTAGAGGCTATTGCAGCAGGACAACGTCAGTTCGGTGAAAATTATGTTCAAGAAGGTGTTGAAAAAATTCAATTTTTCGCTAATACACCTGATCTAGTTTGGCACTTTATTGGCCCATTACAATCAAATAAAAGCCGCCTTGTTGCTGAACATTTTGACTGGTTTCATACCCTCGATCGTGAAAAAATCGCTCAACGCCTTAATGATCAGCGTCCTAGCGATAAAGCGCCATTAAATGTATTAATCCAAATTAATATTAGTGATGAGAACAGTAAATCAGGGATCCAACTTGAACAACTGGATAAACTCGCTAAATATGTTAGCCAACAACCTCATTTAGTACTGCGTGGCTTAATGACCATTCCAGCACCTGAGCCTGATTATGAACGCCAATGTTTAGTCTTTCGCGAAATGGAAAGCGCTTATAAACAATTACAAGCACACTACCCGAGTGTCGATACCCTTTCGATGGGAATGACCGATGATATGGCTGCCGCCATTCATTGTGGCTCTACCCTTGTGCGTATTGGTACGGCTATTTTTGGTGCGCGTGACTATCAAAAATCATAAGGAAAACAGCATGCAACATCGCAAAATCGCATTTATTGGAGCCGGAAATATGGCTCATGCAATTATTGCAGGATTAGTTAGCCATGGTTACCCTGCTTCCATGATCACCGTCTGCTCGCCCACCCCGATCCGTCGAGACAAATTAGCGCAACAATACGGCATTATCAGTAGTAGTGACAATGTCTCTGCGGTACAACAAGCTGATGTGATTGTATTAGCAGTAAAACCACAAATGATGGAACAAGTCTGCCAACCACTACAAAATGTGGCTGACTTCAGTAAAAAATTGCTGTTAACTATTGCCGCAGGGATCCCCGCGCAGCGCTATCATGATTACTTAGCACAGCCTTTACGCTTGATTCGTATCATGCCTAATACCCCATCACTAGTGGGCAAAGGTGTCAGCGGGCTCTATGCAGAAACCACGGTTAGCACTGAAGACAAACAATTTGCAGAACAATTAATGCAAAGCGTAGGGTCAACAATTTGGTGCCAAAAAGAGCAAGAAATAAATAATATTATTGCGATTACAGGTAGCTCTCCGGCTTATTTCTTTTTGTTTATGGAATCAATGCAGCAAGTAGCGGAAGATCTCGGTTATACCAAAGAGCAAGCCCATGAATTAGTATTAAATGCTGCTGAAGGTGCAGTTGCACTTGCTAAATCACAAAATGAAACTGCCTTTTCGACCTTGCGTGAACAAGTCACCTCCAAAGGTGGTACAACTGCCATGGCATTAGCGCAATTTTATGAAAACAACCTTCCGCAGACGGTCGCCGCAGCAATGCAAAGTGCGATCTCACGGGCAGAAGAAATGGAAAAACTTTTTTAATTAATAGCAGGACGAGATATGCAGACCTTACTTTTTGTTGTGACCACCGTTATTCAACTTTATATTTTTGTCCTACTGCTACGCGTTTGGATGCAATGGGTACGCGCTGACTTTTATAACCCGTTCTCACAGTTTGTGGTTAAAGCCACTAAGCCTATCGTGACACCATTACGTCGTGTTATACCCGCTATTGGTCCGATTGATAGTGCTTCGGTAGTTGTTGCCTTTGTCTTAGCGATTGCCAGTATTATTTTTAGCCTTTGGGCGACAAATACGCTGCCAATTATGGGGATCACTATCATACCCATTGGCATTATTTTACTGCTTACTTATATCGGTAAATTAATTTTTTGGATGATATTAATTAGGGCAATCATGAGTTGGGTTAGCCAAGGTCGTAACCCTATCGATTATTTGCTATATCAATTAACAGAGCCATTAATGGCACCGATTCGTCGCATTATTCCAGCGATGGGTGGATTAGATTTTTCTGCAATGATTGTGATGTTTATCTTGATTGCACTGAATTATTTACGTTTGGATGTATCACTGATGATAGACCCAACCTTAACAGGCATTCTCTATTCAATTGGTGTGATGTAATAAGAGCTATTAACAATGCAAAAAGTGGTTTTAGCAACCGGTAATCCGGGGAAGGTGAATGAGCTTGCAGACCTATTACGTGATTTTGGGATGGACATTGTCGCCCAAACATCTCTAGGTGTTGAGTCTGCGGAAGAAACAGGGCTAACATTTATTGAAAATGCAATCTTAAAGGCGCGCCATGCAGCTCAGCAAACCGGTCTCCCTGCTATTGCCGATGATTCAGGGATCTCTGTTGATGCGCTTGGTGGTGCACCGGGCATCTACTCTGCACGCTATGCGGGAGAAGAAGCCACTGATGAGCAAAATTTGTATAAGTTATTGGATGCCATGAAATCAGTGCCTGACAATCAACGTCAGGCTCAATTTAATTGTGTATTAGTTTACTTACGCCATGCAGAAGACCCAACCCCACTAGTATTTCATGGACGTTGGCACGGTTTTATCACTCATGAGCCTTGTGGGCAAGGTGGTTTTGGCTATGATCCTATTTTTTATGTGCCAGAGCTTAATTGCACCTCAGCGGAGCTGAGCAAAGCAGAAAAACAAGCGGTTTCACATCGAGGAAAAGCGTTAGCCATGCTACTGGATGCACTTAAAAATGCTTAAGTTGCCACCATTAAGTTTATATATCCATATTCCTTGGTGTGTACAAAAGTGTCCATATTGTGATTTCAACTCGCATACTCTGAAAGGGGAAATTCCCCAGAAAGAGTATGTTGAGCATCTATTGCAAGATCTCGATAACGATGTTGAATTAATTGGCGATCGTTCAGTTAAAACCATTTTTATCGGTGGCGGTACTCCTAGTTTATTAACTGCTGAGTCAATGCAAATGCTCATGGATGGAGTACGTCAACGCGTAAATCTCGATCCACAAGCCGAAATTACCATGGAAGCCAATCCCGGAACGGTTGAAGCCGAACGTTTTTCTGGCTATCAAGCGGCAGGTATTAATCGTATCTCCATCGGCGTACAAAGTTTTGGCGATGATAAATTAATTGCCCTTGGGCGCATTCATGGCCCACAAGAGGCTAAACGAGCAGCTAAATTAGCCACCGAACTCCATCTGCGTAGTTTTAACTTAGATTTGATGCATGGGTTACCATCCCAGACTCGTGATGAAGGCTTATCAGATCTGCGCCAAGCAATAGAGTTATCCCCTCCTCATTTGTCTTGGTATCAATTGACCATTGAGCCCAATACCCAGTTTGGCTCACGTCCCCCAACACTGCCTGATGATGACACCTTGTGGGAGATTTATTCTCAAGGTCACCAGCTATTAACTGCTGCGGGTTATCAACAGTATGAAACCTCTGCTTATGCAAAACCAGGCTACCAATGCCAACACAATCTAAACTATTGGCGTTTTGGCGATTATTTAGGGATAGGCTGTGGTGCTCATGGCAAAGTGACATGTGCTGATGGGCATATTTTGCGCACAGTTAAAACCAAACATCCACGTGGATACATGGAAGGGCGCTATTTGCAGCAATCTTATAATGTTGCCGCAGAAGACCTACCATTTGAATATTTTATGAACCGTTTTAGGCTATTAGAAGCCATGCCGCGAAACGAGTTTAGTGATTATACAGGATTACCTGAATCCACCGTTAGGGCAGCGTTGGATGAAGCATTACATAAAGGCTATATCTCTGAGACTGAATATGAGTGGCAAATTACTGAACACGGTAAATTGTTTTTAAACTCATTATTAGAGCTGTTTCTTGACGAAGAATAATAAGAACCCGCGGTTAAAGCGGGTTTTTATTGTCATTATAACGCTTTAGCAACCGCATCGACCTGTTCGGTTAAGCTAACTAAACCACCACCTGACAAATACCATAAGTCAGATTGCAAATAAGTGATCTTGCCATTTTTATAGGCTTTAGTTTCTTGAATATTTTGATCTTCAAAAACTGTTTTATCTAACTTACCTGCGCCAATAGCTTCGCTACGGTCAACAATTAAAATCACATCAGGGTTGGCCTGAGCGATGGTTTTAGTATCCACTATGCGACGTTTTGATTTATCTGCTTCAGCCACTTCAGGCAACTCAGCGCGCTGAACTTGAACGACATCATAAACAACGCTTTGATTATTAGGGATCAATTTACCGTCGTTATGCAGCAGAACCAATACTTTGGATTGTGACTTTTGCGCTTTATCTTGAGCAGCAGTAATCGATTTATCTAATTGAACTAACTGAGCGTCAACCGCTTTTTGGTCACCATACAAATCACCAATTAACTTGATATTCGCTTTTACCGAATCAATATAGTGCTTGCTATCAGTGCCTAAATTGACTGTTGGGGCGATCTTTGATAACGCCTCATAAGATTTGCCTTGGCGACCTGTGATCACAATTAAATCAGGCTTTAATTCAGCAATTTTAGCTAAATCAGGCTCTTTCATTCCACCTGCATTCTGCATTGTCGCAGGTATACTATTTTTAATATAAGCAGGTGCGTTCCCCATTGGCAAAGCAACTACTTTATCGCCAAGCCCCAATTTCTGCATTGAGTCATAAATACCAAAATCAAACAGCACCACTTTTTGTGGTTTTTTAGCTACTTCAGTTTCACCTGATAAATGCTTGATGTTCAGTTTTTCAGAGCCCTGAGCAATCACTGCATTAGGGGTAAATGTGGTTGATTCAGCACTCAGTGCATATGGCGTGGAAAAAGAGAGTAAAGAAACAAGGACAGCAGGAATGAATTTTTTCATATTAACAGTACCAATTAGTCGCTAAGCCAAACACGCATTCTAGGGAGACTAATCGATAAGTCAATCAAATAAGAATCAATTTCATTTGGATTCTTATTATTGATTAGAGCATCACACTTTTATTCTTAACAAAAAGGCAGTAAACCTTACTGCCTTCTGTCAATCATATGCAATAGCTATTTAATTGATTTCATTAACGAAACACGTTGTTGCTCTAAAGACGTCACTTTGCCACACACTTGTTGACCAAACTGTTGGAAATTGTTCTCTTGGTTTTTCCATTCTGCCTCGAGATCTTGCTGTAAACCACCCAAGTTACCTAATAAACCTTGCAATGCTTTACTGCTATCACCACCAGAAAGCAATTGTTTACGCCCCATCTCATTGATGCTGTCTTGTAGCATGCCCCCTAAGCTATCATTAACTAATTGACGACCCTGAGTTTCAACTTTATTCATGGCTTGATGATGAAAAGCATAACCATCAGCGCGTGTCTCAATTACCTGATTAATTTGCCCATTAAGATCACCTTCAAGTTTAGTTAAACGCTTACGTACATTACTGTCATCACCAATCACGCGGATCACCACTTTATCTAAAGTATTGCGTGAAGCAGAAAGTTTCTTTTGCGTTTCTTGTTTGATCCATGGGATATCGTTACGGACGGCAGTTTGGTAACGAATAGCTTGTTGCCTTTGTTGTTCCGTTATCGCCACATTTTGACCATTTAGGGTCACATCGCCATTAGGGGTAATTTTCAGATCACCATTGCGCCCAACAACCTGAATGTTCGCAGGCGTCATAAATATATCGTCTTTAGGCGTCACAGAACATTTATAATCAGCAGCTTGGCTAGTAGCACAAGCCAATAGTGAAAATGCAATTAAAGTACGGCGTAACATAGTAACTCCTATTGATGATACTTAAAATACAGAACGACCAATGCGTTTTGATAATAATTCGAGTGCAGCACAACCAACCAGTGAATTGCCCGCTGAGTCTAACTCAGGCGCCCATACCGCAACGGAAAACTGATTCGGTACGATACAAACAATCCCTCCACCAACCCCTGATTTACCTGGCATGCCAATTCGAAAAGCAAATTCACCAGATCCATCATACATACCACAAGTCATCATTAAGGCATTAATTTGCCGTGATTGTAACGGTGTAATAATTGGGTCGACTGAACATGATGACATCCCTTGAGAAGTCAAATAAGAGAAACAGCGTGCAAGCTCTACACAGTTCATACTTAGAGAACAATAATGAAAGTAAGTTTCGAGAACTGTAAGTACATTATTCTCAAAATTACCAAATGATTTCATCAAAAAGGCAATTGCTGCATTACGACTGGCATGTTCCATCTCCGAGCGAGCGACGGTCGTGTCATAACTAATATCCGGTTCACAGGCTAACTTTCGGACAAACTCTAACATACGCTGCTTAGGGGCACTTAAACGTGACTGCAACATATCAGCAATTACAATCGCTCCTGCGTTAATAAAAGGGTTACGAGGAATGCCCTTTTCCATTTCAATTTGAATTAACGAGTTAAATGGCAGACCTGATGGCTCTTTACCGACGCGGCTCCAAATTTCTTTTTCTTCATAGCGCGTCATTGCCAATGTCAAACTAAGTACTTTTGATATGGATTGAATCGAAAAACGGGTTTCGGCATCACCAGCCATAAAAACTTCACCATCGGCGGTGTTTACTGCGATCCCGAGTTGAGAAGGTGATACACTGGCTAACGCTGGAATATAATTCGCCACTGCGCCTTTGCCCACTAAAGGCCGCACTTGGTCTAAAATATCGTTCAGTAGCTGATTGGAAAATTGACTGCTCACTGCACTTCACTCCAGAAAACAAAGGCACCCTATAAGGATGCCTTGAAGCTGCTAACAAAACAGGATCACTACAGTTTTCCTGCTTAATGTTAAGTTCTGAATTTACTCTTCCCACCAAACATCAAATAGCTCTGAAACAACGATGTCTTTCATGCCTTTTGATTTCAGCCAGTTTTCAACGATTGCGCGGTGCTCTTCAGTACATTTACCAATTTTTTGCAGGCAAACGATCCCTTCCCAGCTCATATAGCCACTAGCTTCAAAAGCTAACCCATTTGGCTCAATCGCTTCTGCAATCAGCGCATCAACCGCACGATCAACTTCCTCGATTGGCGTGCCCTCTTCAAAGCTCCACTTAACAATGAAACCTAACTCTTGGAATTCATCAATACGTAATTTTTTGCGTAAACGACGACTGCGTTGTTGCTTAGCCATTATTTTGTCCTCTCAAACATTAAATCCCATACACCGTGCCCCAACCGCTGGCCGCGCTTTTCAAATTTTGTTTCTGGTCGTGTTTCAGGGCGAGGGACATAATCCCCTGTTGTTGATAGGTTTTTATAGCCTTGAGCATTTGTCATCACTTCTAGCATATGCTCTGCATAAGGCTGCCAATCTGTCGCCATGTGGAAAACACCACCTACCGCAAGCTTAGTGCGGATTTTATCAGCAAAAGGCGTTTGAACAATACGACGTTTGTTATGCTTCGCCTTGTGCCATGGATCAGGGAAAAATAACTGAACCATCGATAAGCTCCCATCTGGGATCATCGTATCCAGTACTTCAATTGCATCGTGACACATCACGCGCAAATTGGTCACATTTTCTTCTTTAGCCGATGCGAGACATGCCCCAACGCCTGGCGCATGAACTTCAATCCCCAGAAAGTTTTTTTCAGGGTTTTGTGCCGCCATAGTGACTAAAGATGAGCCCATACCAAACCCAATTTCTAATACAACTGGGTTTGCGTTATTAAATACAGCAGTAAAATCGAAAGGTTGTGGGACAAAATCAATGCCCATTGCCTCCCATTCACTTTGTAGCGCATCTTCTTGGCGTTGCGTCAGGCGACCTTGGCGGCGGACAAAACTGCGAACGCGGCGCATAACCCGCCCTTCTTCATTATATTCAGGGGAAATGACGTTATTGATCATAATATAAAAGTTCTGAGAATTAATTGCCTAATCAAGTAAATATGCCCAAAATGACTCTATCCGCCTACTATTTTCAACGAGTTAGTAAAACGATTAATAATACAGGCTTTATAGAAAGAGCAAGGAGTTTACCAAAACTCAACCAAGGTTGCAGGTGAAAATTGGATAACTTTACACTCAACCACACAATAAGCGGTTTACAGCTTGTCTTGTCTATGTTGCAATCCTGACTAACACTGATTTCAACCGACTTAATAAAAACAATATACTCAATGGAAGCTCAACAATTTTCACCCGCCGTGCTTAACTGGTATCACAAATACGGTCGTAAAACGTTGCCATGGCAACAAGAAAAGACCTCTTATCATGTATGGCTATCTGAAGTCATGCTACAACAAACCCAAGTTAGTACCGTTATCCCTTATTTTGAAAAATTTATCAGCCGCTTTCCTGATGTGAAAGCACTGGCAGATGCCCCATTAGATGAAGTACTCCATTTGTGGACGGGTTTAGGCTACTACGCTCGCGCGAGGAACCTGCATAAGGCCGCTAAAGTTATTGCTGAAAAATTTCAAGGTAAATTTCCCACCACATTTGATGATGTTGTCGCCTTACCCGGTGTTGGCCGCTCAACCGCAGGAGCAATCCTTTCCTTATCTCAACAACAGCACTATCCAATACTGGATGGCAACGTCAAGCGAGTATTGGCTCGCTGCTATGCAGTTGATGGCTGGCCAGGGAAAAAAGAAGTTGAAAACCGTTTGTGGGAAATCAGTACTGACGTCACACCTAATGAAGAAGTTCAGTTTTTTAACCAAGCAATGATGGATCTTGGCGCTATGGTTTGCACTCGCAGCAAGCCGAAATGTGAGCTATGCCCACTGAATTTTGGCTGTATAGCTTACGCTAATCATTCATGGCAAAACTATCCGGGTAAAAAGCCAAAACAGAAGGTCCCTGAAAAAACAGCTTGGTTTTTGATTATGCAACATAAAAACCAAGTATGGCTTGAGCAACGCCCACCTTCTGGTATCTGGGGGGGACTGTTCGCTTTCCCTCAATTTGAAACCCAACAATTGATGAACGAATGGCTCTCTCAATCAGGGATCCATCATGACGCTCCAGAACAATTAATTGCGTTTCGCCACACTTTCAGCCATTTTCATCTGGATATTATTCCTGTTAAAGTTAATATTCAGGCATTTACTTCAGCCATGGATGAAGGCAAAGGACTTTGGTATAACTTAAATCTCGGTGCAACAATCGGCCTCGCAGCGCCGGTTGAAAGCTTACTTCAACAGCTTGCCGTACCGCCTGATATTTTGAGGAAAAAATAATGAGTAGAACTATTTTTTGTACTTTTTTACAACGTGATGCTGATGGGCAAGATTTTCAACTCTATCCGGGTGAACTAGGAAAACGTATTTTTAATGAAATTTCAAAAGAAGCATGGGCTCAATGGATGACAAAGCAAACCATGCTAATCAATGAAAAAAAACTTAATACAATGAATCCTGATGATCGTAAAATGCTTGAGCAAGAGATGATTAAGTTCCTCTTTGAAGGACACGATATTCATATCGACGGCTACACACCTGAAAAATAATTGCTTGGTCTACCGACATTTTTGGTAGGCCGCTTTTTGAATACTGTGGAATATATGAAAAAACTGCTCGCCTTAACGCTGCTGGTGCCTTTACTGATCTCCTGCTCCAGTAATAAAGAGTCTGATTATAATCCCAACTATGTCAAAGACACCAATGGGTTCGATATCCTTATGGGCCAATTTGCTCATAATATTGAAAACATATGGGGGATCAAAGAAGTCCTTATTGCAGGACCAAAAGACTATGTTAAATATACCGATGAATATCGTACACGTAGTCATATTAATTTTGATGCGGGTACTATCACAATAGAAACCATCTCTGCCATTGAGCCCTCAGAGCACCTCAAGAAAGCCATTGTCACAACCCTATTGATGGGTGATGATCCTAATTCTATTGACTTGTATTCTGACATTAATGATATTCCACACAGCAAAGAACCCTTTCTGTTTGGGCAGGTATTAGATAATACAGGTGAAGCAATTCGCTGGGAATGGCGCGCAACTAAATATGCAGATTACCTAGTGACTAACAAATTGCAACGTCGCCAGTCGGGTATGAATGTTATCTGGGCTGTCACCATGCAGTTAGTCCCTAACCACTTAGACAAACGTGCCCACAAATACTTACCATTTATAAGAAAAGCTTCCGCTAAATATGGCGTTGAAGAATCCCTTATTTTAGCAATTATGCAAATTGAATCGAGTTTTAACCCTTATGCGGTCAGTCGTTCAGATGCGCTAGGATTAATGCAGATCATGCCAAATACGGCGGGTAAAGATGTTTTCCGTTCACAAGGTAAATCTGGCGTACCGAGCCGTAACTACCTCTTCGATCCTGAGCAAAATATCGATACAGGTACTGCATATCTAGCTATCCTACAAAACAGCTATCTAGGTGATATCCAAAACCCAACCTCGCGGCGCTATGCCGTGATCACCGCTTATAATGGTGGCGCAGGCAGCGTGTTGAGAGTCTTCCACAATGATAAAAAGCAAGCAGCAGTGAAAATCAACAATTTGGAGCCCGGCGATGTTTATGAAACGCTGTCAACCAAACACCCAGCTGCAGAGTCTCGTAACTACCTAATCAAGGTAAATAAGGCACAGAAAAACTATCGCCGTTAGCAATTATTGTCGGTCGTATAAAAAACACTCGTTTAAACATCTTGTTTACGAGTGTTTTTTTATTTTTCTGCTTTTTTATTATTCATCTTGCTCAATCATTGTCTAACATGTTGAAAAAAAGCGCATCCGGTAGAAAGTTTTGTGGATCTGCCTTGACTCCCACAGTGAAATCAGGTTTAATACGCCTCGTTGCCCGGATAGCTCAGTCGGTAGAGCAGGGGATTGAAAATCCCCGTGTCCTTGGTTCGATTCCGAGTCCGGGCACCACCTTATTGTCAACAGACGTCAACCGACGTCTGTTTTTGTTTGTAAAGCCCGCTAAAATCAAAACTCACCCAAAGTTTCAACTCAACTGAATTCAACTCGATTCTACCCGTATCAACCCCATTGCGTGGGTACAATTGCGGGTATACACTAGTTCGATAGAATTTTGTACCCATTTTATCTTTCAGGAAGCTCACTATGGCACTGACTGACGCTAAAATTCGGGCGGCCAAACCTGTTCTGCACAACAAAATTAGGACACTTTTCTTAAGGAATTTTGTTCATACTCAATGGGTGATAGCTCACCGTTGGCAGTATGAAGCCTTTCTAGGTTGTAATAGCGCATATACGCGATAACCTTCTCTTTCATCTGTTTCCGAGTCGGTTGTGGGATTTTAAGTACCCAATCGTGTTTTAAACTGCCAAAAAATCGTTCAACAACGGCGTTATCCCAACAGGCTACGGCATTACTGTGTTTGCGTTTTGTGGTAACTTTATAAGCAACACGCTGAGTAACGACTAGACCAAGCTGAGCCATTAGCCTTTGAACGCCATAAGCACTCACGTTAAAGCCCTCTTTACATAACCGTTTATGTAACGTTCTATAACCTAAGCTATTTCGACTCTGTTCAAAGATAACTTTAGCTCTGCGGTACAGGCTAAGTTGTTCTGCGGTGATTAATTTTGCAGGGCGTTTAAGCCAAGCGTAATAGGCAGAACGACTCGTTTTCATTAACTTGCAGAGCTTCAGCACGGGAAACTGTGAAGATAATTGCTTAATCGTTTTAAACGCTACTTGGTTTCTTTTAGCAGGAGGGCGCTGGCTTTTTTAGGATCTCTTTCTCCATCCTAAGTTCTTTATTTTCTTTTCGAAGCCTTAATAGCTCAGCTCTTTCATCTGAATTCAATCTGCTACCAGACTGCTCAGCGTCAAATTTTGCTTTCCAGCTATAAAGTAATTTATCGGTGATCCCTAAAGAAGCTGCCGCTTTTGGGACGCTATAATCTTGCTCGGTGACTAATGCGACCGCCTCTTGCTTAAACTCAGTGGTATAAAATCGATTTATTCGTTTTTTCATTTAACACCTCAATAATTGGATTATATTCCATTATTAAAGTGTCCTGTTTTATTAAAGCAGATCAAAATCACTGCCTTTCTGATCGCGGATAAACTCACCTTTATATTTTGCCAGCTTCCGTACATCGTTAATTTCATTCAGTGTCGCATTCTCCTGAGCTGTCAGTATCGGTAGCAGGTAAATTCCTAGTGCCGTCCCCGCCCCCAGAACTACCAAGTGTGAAATTAGCAGGATAATTTTAAGCCTAGTTTTCATGTTTTCCTCAATGAATAGATAACAAACTAAATCCCACCGTTTATATTAATCATACAAACTTACTGACCAATGGCTTCCATTATATGTAAACTTCGGTCTCGAGTTAGACGACTATTGTTTAGCTGATTTTTTTGTGCTCATTCCTGTTCATGATTGTGTATTTTTTTGACAAGAAGAGTCTCCGTTCTGATATTTAAGTACCTTTTTAAGTCATATTTCAGCAGAGCAACTCCGGCACCAATCAGCAGCATATCCTTTATAATGAAACTGTCGATTTTTCCTAGTTGAGGTAACAAACTCAATGTAGTGATGCCCGTAGTAATAACAATGATATCGCCTAATACTCCAACTGCAGATTTGAAAAAGCCGATGATAAGAAAGATAAAGGTGATAGTTTCGACTACGCCGAGAAAATAACTTCCTCCGTGGATACCAAACAGGGTATACAGGATATTCAACCACGTATTCGATATCAGAGGCTCAAGAGCCATTACTTCAAAATCAAACCATTTATAAGTTCCAAAGAGCATAAATATCATGATAACCGATAGGCGAAGAGTAACCATATCGTAGTCTGAGCGGATAAAACTATTAATAAAATTTTTCACTCTATTCTCCAAGCTGCATAAAGCATTTCTTATTAAAAATCAGACTCGGCCATTCAGTATCAACATTTCATCGTCTTTAGATATGCTTTTGCATAAACTGTTATATAAAGCACTAGTTAAGGTTGTTAATATTACTTTTTTCATATCAAATCATCTCATTTTCTGTTGATTTATCTTAAATCTACTATGGTAACCATGCATAATTGATGAAAAAATGATTACAATCTTGTCATAAAGAAAGGAATAAAAAATATGAGTTTAATATGAATATGACTTTGTTGAAGAAGCCAAACTTATTGGTAATTTGCAGCTATGATCGTTCAATTCATTTCAAATGGAAATATTTTATCCTCATTATCATCCTTTGATCCTTGCATTGGTATGGTTCCAAACCGTTAAGCTATGCCAACGGGTTCTGTCGAAAATATAAAGTTGGTTTATACTCTCACGCAATAAATCTGAGTTGAGGTTGAATGATGTTAAGTTTCAAAGGTCGTCATTTCCCCAAGGATCTCATTTTGATGGCTGTGAGGTGGAAATTAGCGTATCCGCTCAGTTATCGGGATATTGAAGAGCTTCTCTAAGAGCGAGGGGCTAATGCCGATCATTCAACCGTACATAAATGGGTCGTTCATTGCTCGCCACAGCTTGAACAAGCCTTCAGGAAAAGGAAGAAACCCGTAGGGCGTTCCTGGAAAATGGACGAAACCTATATCAAAGTGAATGGCAAATGGGTTTACCTTTATCGGGTTGTGGATAATGAGGAAAACACCATTGATTTTAGGTTATCAGAAACACGTGACCGTCCGGCTGCCCTGAAGTTTTTCAAAAAAGCCATCAATTCCAATGGATTGCCAGAGAAAGTCAATATAGATAAATCCGGTGCGAATACCGCCGCGCTGGAAAGAATCAACTTCCTTTTATTTCTCACCGGACTTTGGCCTTTGTTGATGGAAGTCAGACGGATAAAATATTTGAACAACCAGATAGAACAAGACCATCGGGGCATTAAACGCATCACGAAATATACACTCGGATTTAAGTCATTTGAAACGGCTGACGCCACGATAGCGGGGATTGAATTACATCGAATGCTTAAGAAAGGCCAGATGGAAAAGACTGTCAATCCCCCTGTCTGGAAACAATTCTATTCATTGTCAGCCTGACTGCGCCCTGAATAAGGCTATCCTTGACCTGACAGGATATTTTCGACAGAGCCAAGATATCAGCTAGAGTGAAATTATCACCAATGACCCACTCGTTATTTTCATCGAATTTAAATTGTTTGGTCACGTTTTCAGATTCTGTTTTAAAGTAATAAACTAACGGTAAAACGTGTTTTTCTTCAGGAACAAAAACAAGTTGTTTTAGTAAATTCCAGATAGGAGATTCTAAGTCTGTTAATGCAAAGCTTATGTAAAACTCAATAACTGATTGTTCTTTAATATCAGAAGGATAAAAACTTCCCTTTGGGAAGTTATGGCACAAATAATGACATATCGCAAATGTCTCTTCTATTGAAACATCCCCATCTACCATAAACGGAACTTTACCTCTAGAGTGAGGTTATTTAGGTTTAGGTTTAGGTTTAGGTTTATCGCTGAACGTATCAACTTTGACTGTTTCATAGGGCTTGTTGCAAAAAATAAATAAGATTGTTTTTCGTCCAACTTGGAGTGGAATTTCAGGCTAACACCGTCTCAACATTGAATAAGCGATTCATAAAGGCAGATCGCTCCCGCACCCGAAACTCAGGTTCAGGGAGCAACATGTTTCCATTTAAACTCGTTTGGTGACATGAGTTTATCCTAAAGCGATGTTCAATACTGTGAGTGTTTCTCACTTAGGTAATTTTTGCAACAAGCCCAATAATTTAGTTCGAAAAAGTCCCACACATTAGGAGTAGGACTTCTGTATAAAAGACAGCTAGGGATAATGGGAGGAAATTATGACTCTATTTTTTTCCTAATTGCTCCAAGGAATCAATCAACATATTCCATAATTTTGGGTTATCTAATTTAGTCGCAACTTGAGTATGACAATCTTCAACGGGTTGACGAAAATCAGTGACTGTCATACCCATCGTTAAAGTACCTCGTAATTCAATATCAATTGGTGCTTTAATTGTTTTTATTATCGATGGATTAATAACATAAGCAACAGCGCATAAATCATGAACTGGAGCATGGTCACATTTCCCCTTTTGCCGACGATAACTAGCAGTGTAGTTATTAAGGCATTCAACAACAAAATCGCTTAAAGGAGTATTCAACGCTTTAATTTGTTCTATAATTTGGTCATCGGGCCGGGCTTGATAGGCTAGATCTAATCCAACCATTGTAATAGGCCAGGTCTCATTAAATACAATATGGGCGGCTTCAGGGTCTATGATGATATTAAATTCAGCAACAGGGCTGCTATTACCTGTCTGATATGCTCCTCCCATTAAAACTACCTCTTTCACTAACTCAACAATTTCAGGCGCCTTTCTTACTGCTAATGCAATATTTGTAAGTCCCCCTACGGGAACAAGAGTCACTGATTTTGGCGGATGAGATTTAAGCGTATCAATAATTAAGTCAACAGCATGTCGTTTATCAATAGGTAACTTAGGTACTGGAAGTTGCGACTTATCAATACTTGTTACTTCATGAGTTTTTAAACCCTTCCCTATTTTCCTGACTAAAGGGCGAGAACAACCTGCTGCGATAGGAATATGATTTGCATCAACAAATTCCATAATAGCACGTGTGTTATAAGTGACTTCATCTAAAGTCTTGTTTCCAGCAGCCGTAGTTACGGCAAGTAAATCTATATTCGGATTGCCTAATGCTAAAAAAATAGCCATCGCATCATCATGTCCGGGATCACAATCAATAATAATTTTATTTTCAGACATTTTTTTTCCTTCTATTCACGTTTAGTAGGTAGTAGATGGTTGTTTAATTCTTGTTTAGGTGACTACGGTATGTATCAAGTACTACTGCAACAATAATTACTGCTCCTGTTATAAAGCGTTTTGTGGGCTCGCTTGCACCAACTTGAGCTAATCCAGCGGCTAGAACGGAAATAATCAATACCCCAAGAAAAGTACATATGATAGAACCTCTTCCCCCCATCAAACTTGTACCACCGATCACAACAGCAGCAATAACCTGTAATTCCATCCCAACACCACTATTCGGGTCAGCAGCCTCAAGGCGTGCGATCTGAAACAGTGAAGCCAAACCGGATAATCCTCCCATAAGTGCAAATACAGCTATCTTATAAAGGCCTGGATTAATGCCTGATAATCGGACCGCTTCTTCATTCGTGCCAATACCAATCAAATGGCGACCAAATACTGTTCGAGTTAAAACTAAATGCCCGACCACAATCACGACTATGGCAATAATAAAAGAAGGAGATACACCAAAGAAAATCGGTTCGGCAATATAACCATAAATAGAACCAATATAGGCCGTTCTAGAATCAGTCAACTGGTAAGCTACCCCACGAGCCATTTCTAGCATCCCGAGTGAAACTATAAATGCTGGAATACGCCAAGCGACCGTAATAAAACCTGTTAGTGCACCAACAAATGTTGTGAGAACTACACCAGAAAGAGCGGATAACCATGGAGTCCATTGAAAATTTAAATACGTTACACTAACCACTGCTGCTGCAAGAGCCAACAACGATCCAACAGAAAGATCTATACCTGCAATCATTAATATAAATGTCATCCCAACAGACATAACGATTAGATCCGGAACTTGATTTGCAATAGTACTGAAAGTATTCATACTCCAAAAATGTGTGCTGAGGAATGAAAATAGCACTATCATTGCCAATAACGCCACAATTAACCCTATATAACTACTTAACTCTTTTAATGGCGTATAGACCACTTGTTGAGTCGATAATTTATTACTCATTTTTTATCCTCAGCTACTAACTCGAAGTATTTTCTACATGCTGATATGCAGAAAACGCTGCCGCTAAAATTCGCTCCTGACTCCAGTTATCACGTGAAAAGGTATTCACTAATTTGCCATCTGAAATTACAGCAATACGATCGCAAACGAGCATTAGTTCGCGTAAATCACTGGAAACCACGACAATACCTTTTCCTTTCGCCGTCAACTTATTTAGTAATTGGTAAATATCTTGTTTTGCACCAATATCTATACCTCGAGTAGGCTCATCAAATAAAATAATCTGGCAGTCTCTTTCCAACCATCGGCTAATCAAGATTTTTTGCTGATTACCTCCAGATAGACTTTCTACAACCTGCGAAGCATTCGTCGCACGGATACCTAGGCTTTTAATATATTTATTCGCCAAATTAGCCTCATCAAGTGAGCAAATAATAGATAGAAAGCTTATTTTCTCACTATTACCCAAAGATATATTTGCAGAGATAGATTGAGGTAACAAAAGGCCTTCACCTTTACGGTCTTCTGTAACCAACGCGATACCGTGCTTAATTGCATCCACTGGAGATCGTACCAATACGGGTTTTAACGGAGTACCAATCTGTAATGTACCACTGTCGATTTTATCCGCGCCGAAAATAGCGCGTAAAAGTTCTGTTCGCCCAGAGCCAACTAGACCGCTAATACCTAATATTTCACCACTGTGCAGCGTAAATGATGTATCTTGAATAATTTTTCCACGCTTAAAATTTTCCACTTTCAAGATCGGATGGCCAATCTGGCGCCCACTTAAATTAAATGAACGTTCCAAATCTCGTCCTACCATTAATGAAACTAGCTGATCACTGTTATAACGTTTAATATCATCTACACAGACTAACTGCCCATTTCGCAGTACTGCAATATCATCAGCAATTACAGCTAATTCTTCTAGTCGATGAGAAATATAAATTAATGATACTCCTCGAGTTTTAAACAGCATTATCTGTTTAAACAGTAATTCAACTTCACGGCTACTAAGCATTGCCGTAGGCTCATCAAGAATAAGAACTCGGCTTTCGCCAATCAGGTTTTTTGCGATCTCAATCATCTGTTGATGACCAATACCCAATTCACCGACAAGTGTATTCGGGTCAATCGATTGCAACCCAACCATTTCCATCACGGGATGAGCTATTTCCTTTAACTTTTTTCGATCAATCCAGCCTAGCAAATGAGGAAGTTGTTCGATAAACAAATTCTCTGCCACCGATAACGAGGGAAGTAAATTGAGTTCTTGCATCATCATGCGAACTCCCAATTTTTCAGCGTCTTTTCTGCTATTCGGTGTATAAGGTTTTCCTTGATAGGTAATCTGCCCAGAGGTTGCGCGGGTTATCCCTCCAATAATTTTGGCTAAGGTACTTTTTCCTGCACCATTCTCTCCTGTCAAAGCCAATACTTTTCCTGGATATAATGCTAGTGTCACATCTACTAAGACAGGTTCACTATAGATTTTTCCTATTCCGTAAAGTGAGAGGATCTCTTGTCCACTTTTCATATTCTGGCCTCATCAGGTAAGCCGCTGTGATATCCGTATTTTGTAATATCACAGCAATGAACCATAACTAACCTATTGTTTTACAATAAGTTTTATTGGGGTCTCAATATTATTGGATAAATCATTCTGTTTTTTACCATGCTTTAGCGCATCAAGTGCTACATCAATACCAAATACCGCTTGCTGGGAAGCAAATTGATCTGCTGTTGCTAATACTCGGCCATCATTCAGCATCGGGCGAATAGCTTCGATATTGTCATAACCAACTACCAGTACCTGTCCTTTTTTTCCAGCAGAACGAATTGCGGAAACGGCACCTAAAGCCATATTATCGTTGTTTGCTAACAGAGCTTTGATACCTGGATATTCACTTAGCATTGCAGCAGCTACCACATTAGCGTTGTTTATTTCCCATTGACCGGATTGAACAGAAACCACTTTCATTCCCCCTTCAGCCATTGCATGCTGAAACCCCAGAGTTCGTTGCTGAGAATTACGAGAGGTTGGAATACCTTCAATAATACCTACTTGATCCCCCTGTTTAAGGTGTTTTGCTAAATAATCACCTATATCTTTAGCACCTTTTTGGTTATCAGGACCAACAAAAGGAATATTTAAGTTTTTATCTTTGAGTACATCATCATCAAATTTATTATCAATATTAATAACAATTATTCCTGCATCAATTGCTTTCTTAATTACAGGTAGAATAGCTTTAGAATCTGATGGTGCAATGATGATTGCATCGACTTTAGATACGATCATTTGTTCTACAATCTGGATTTGACTTGCTGTATCGGTTTCGTTCTTGATCCCATTAGATATCAAGTCAAATTTGCCAGCATGTTTTTTCTGGTAATCTTTTGCTCCAGTCTCCATTGTGAGAAAAAACTCGTTTGCCAATGATTTCATTACTAGAGCGATTTTTGGCTTATGCGTCTGTATATCAGCAGCAAAAACAGGTGTTATGAAGGAAGACAAAAATACTATTCCTACAGTTGCACTAATAACACGATACAATATTTTATTTTTCATTTAATTATCCTATAGGCTTAGTGGACTGAATAATTCTCTAAATAACTGCTGCTTACGGTGATAAACTAGCGAGTTACTGGGCATGTTTGATGCGCCTTTATGTTCAACTTTCAACGATGCAAACACCGAAGCATATTGAGCTGCATTGATAAGCTCTTTACCGTTAGCAATATATGCAACCAGAGCTCCAGTAAAAGCGTCGGCTGCCCCACTGGTATCGACAACCGCTGATTTATAGGCTGGAATATGCGTATAAGCTTTGCCATCAAAGATTAGATAACCTTCACTACCTAGTATGATAATGACGCATTTTACACCTTGAATATGAATAAGTTTGGCTGCATTTTTGGCAGAATTAATATCGACAATAGTTATGCCAGATAATGCTTCAGCCTCTAATTTACTCGGTGTAATAATATCTATTAAATGTAATATCTCTTTGATTTCTGTAGAATAAGGAGCAGGGTTCAATACAATGATGGATTTTCCAAGTTTTGCCTGCATTATTGCATAACGAGTTATAGGAAAATTGTTTTCTAGCTGAGTCAAAAATACCCTACAATTACGAATGCTATCAATATCTAATAAAATATCCTCTTCCGTAAATGTTTCATTAGCACCAAGAGTGACACTAATCATATTGTCTCCGGTAGCATCAGAAACCCATACAATAGCTATTCCAGTTGAAGACATTTCACTCATAAAAAAAGAAAATGATGAAATTTCAGTACTTGTTAAATACTTCTTGGCTTTTTTTGAAAACTCATCAGAACCTAATTTAACCGTTAAATGAACATTATTATTAATTTTAGCTGCAGCTAGAGCCTGATTTGTTCCCTTTCCTCCGGCATAAAAATGTGTTGCAGAAGCTCGAATAGTTTGTCCAATCTGGGGTAGTGCTGTTATTTCAGGGACAATATCAACATTAAATGAACCTAAAATATAAATGCTTTCATTAATATAACTATTTTGTGTAGAACGATCAGTATTTAATACGATCTCCTTGTCGCTTTTAAAGCCATTTAACATCGTTTTCGTAAACGATTGCTCAAATAAAAACTCATCATTCAGTGTATTTTTTAATTGTACACCACCATGAAACAATGAGAAAAGTGTACTTTGGCATAGCTCATTTAAGTCATTACGGATAGTTCGAGTAGTTACCGATAATTCCCTAGCTAATTCACTAACATAAGCTTTTTTATCAGTTATCAATTTAACTCTAATAGCTTTTTGTCTTTCTTGTTTTTTCATAAGTACTCACCCCCAAGTTTTATAATATTAAATTAATCTTAATATTTATTGTACGAAGCTCAAAAATAAATACATAAATTGGAATTTTTTTTTCCGATTTTAATAATTAACGGGATATTCAAGAATGATTGAATAAAAACTCAGTATCAATCAATTATAATCTATTGTTATAATTAACATTATACGCACTTCCCTTGTTTTTTCACAAATAACAAATAAGTGAGTATTTCAGGTTCTTTTATACTAAAATATAATAACAATGCCATTTATAAAGAGAGTACTCCCCCTTACCCCACAATAGTGAATACAACATCGAAAAAAAATCTCTTGCATCACTATTTTTCATTCTATTCTATAATTATGGTCCGTCAGTTACCACTATCGTTTTATAATATTACCCTCAATAACTTTGTGTATTTAAGCTTTAAATTAATTCACTTCAATTTTTATTATTTTATTTTATAAATATTATTCCAGCATTAAAAATTAGCAATATGGAAAAGTTTATGGTGTTTAGAGGCAAACGAAAATTTTTTATATTAATTACGATATTACTAAGAACAAATAATTATTTCTTTTCAATAGACTAATTTGATAAATATTAATAATGGGGCACTGTTGCAAATAATGAGATGAAGTTGAGTTTTTCGGCTCAAAGTGAATTATAGGGGCTTGTTGCAAAAATTACCTAAGTGAGAAACACTCACAGTATTGAACATCGCTTTAGGATAAACGCATGTCACCAAACGAGTTTAAATGGAAACATTTTGCTCCCACAATTATCCTTTGGTGCTTACGTTGGTATGGCTCCACACCGTTAAGCTATGCCAACGTTAGTGATATGCTGGCAGAAAGGGGTATTTCTGTTCATCGCTCGACCATTTATCGTTGGTTTATTGAATATGCGCCCATTCTCCGTAAAAAACTCAAAAAATATCAATTCATTCGGGCAGTTTCCTCTTGGCAGCTCGATGAAACTTACGTCAAAGTGAACGGAAAATGGTTTTACCTTTACCGTGCAATAGATAAATACGGAAACACACTGGATGTTTATTTTTCACCCAAACGTAATCGGTATGCCGCCTATGAATTTCTCAAACGCGTATTAAAACCTTACACCGCTGAGCGACAACCCAAAACGTTAAATACCGATAAGCATGCGGCTTATGGTTATGCGATAGCCCGCTTAATAAAAGAAGGCAAGCTCCGTGCTGACGTGAAGCAACGGCAAGTCAAAATTCTCAATAATCGAATTGAGTCCGATCATGCGCCGATTAGAAAATTGATTGTTGCAACAGGCGGTTTCAAAATCGCTAAGCAGGCTTGGGCGACAATCTAAGGCTTTGAAACTTTACGAAAACAGAATAAAGGCCAATTTGATGAATGGCTACGTCGATATGAACCTGAGTTTCGGGTGCGGGAGCGATCTGCCTTTATGAATCGCTTATTCAATGTAGAGACGGTGTTAGCCTGAAATTCCACTCCAAGTTGGACGTAAAACAATCTTATTTATTTTTTGCAACAAGCCCGTTGTTATCAATGAAACGTGTCAAACTGTTTTAGCATGAAATGCCCAATTTACATTGGGCAAAAATACGTAAATTTACCAATTCATTACTTCTTTACTCAATGTCTACATTTGAAAAATGGTTTTTACCAAATGGGTCAATTATATAGCCTTTTACTTCTTTACGTATCGGTTTAAACACTGTTGAGTGTGCAATAAGTAGTGCAGGAACTTGCTCATGCATAATAACTTGTGCTTGCTTATAGAGTTCTATTCGCTGATTCATGTCATCAGTCGTACGAGCAACTAAAACTAAGTCATCATAGTCTTTATAACACCATTTTGAATAATTTGTTCCACGGTCTTTTGCAGCACAACTAAATAAAATAGCAAAGAAATTATCAGGATCACCATTATCACCAGTCCATCCCATCATTACTGTTTGTGGTTCACCATTTTTAGCTCTTTTTAAATATTCCCCCCACTCATAACTCACTATTTTGGATTTAACACCAATCTTAGCCCAGTCAGCTTGGATCATTTCAGCCATTCTTCTCGGATTAGGATTATATGGACGTTGTACTGGCATCGCCCACAAATCAATTTCAAATCCATCCGCAAATCCTTTTTCTACTAATATAGATTTAGCTTTTTCAGGATTGTATTCATGGTCTTTTATCTCATCATTATAGCTCCATACGATGGGAGGAATTAGGTTTTTTGCTTTTTGCCCAGATCCTTGATAAATAGCATCAATAATTGCATCTTTATTGACTGCGAGCGCTAATGCTTGCCGAATTTCTTTTGAATCTAAAGGCTTTTTGTTAACATTGAAGGCAAGATATCCAACATTAAGTCCGGGACTACTCATTAAGACAATATTTTTATTTTGAGCCATCCTTTCCAGGTCTGCAGGATGAGGATATGTCATTATTTGGCACTCATTCTTTTGTAACTTTGCATAGCGAATAGATGCATCAGGTGTAATCGAAAAAATTAAATTATCTATTTTAGGTTTTTTTTTCCAATAATCGTTATGTGACTTATAGCGAATTTGCGAATCTTTTTGGTAATGCTGGAGCTCAAAAGGACCGGTTCCTATAGGATTTAGGTCAACCTTTTCTGGTGTTCCAGCTGCTAGCATTTTTGCCGCATATTCAGCAGAAAGTATGGAAGCAAAATCCATACCTAGGTTTGATAAAAAAGGGGATTCAAAGCGATCCAATGTAATACGAACCGTATAATCATCAATTTTCTCTAATTTACTTATAAGGTTGTCCATATCCATTCCCATAAAGTATTCATAGTTACCACCTGATACTTTATGATACGGATGTGTAGGATCTTTCTGGCGCATAAAAGAGTAAATTACATCATCTGCATTAAAATCCCTGGTAGGTTTAAATTCCCGATTTGAATGCCATTTAACTCCTTTACGTAAGTAGAAAGTATAAACTTTTCCATCATTACTTATTTCCCAGCTTTCAGCTAAACCAGGTTCAATTTCAGTTGTCCCTAATTTAAATTCAATCAATCTATTATATAGTTGAACTGAACTAGCATCATATGTTGTTAGTGATGCTGATAATTGAGGGTTAAAAGTTTCAGGGCTTCCTTCAGAGCAGTAAACTAGCATTTTTGCTTGAACAGGAAGTGAAATAATAAAAATTGTAGATAATAATAATGAAATTCTATCTTTAGAAAAAATATTCATTAGCTTACTCCTACTTTACCAAGTTAAATTGATTATTTATTAAAAACTATGGTTTATTTTTATTCCATCTACACTCTATTAGAGCTGTTAGTAGGCTTTCTTGTTCTAATTTTTGAGCTATGTAACCATTTCCTTCTACCGTTTCAGCCGCGATTAATGCATTGATTATCAACTCTTCGACTGTATCTGCCGCAGCAGCAAATAACGCTGATATGTGACTATCATTAACCATATCGACGGGAACAGTAAAATCCCCCTGCAGCGAATAATCAGCAGCAGGTAAATTATTATTACCGGTTGAAAAGGCCAGAAAAATATCGCCACTAGAATTTTCAGTTCCGCCACCAGTTCTAGCAATACCAATGCTGGCTCTTTGTGCTAACCGAGTACATTGATGAGGTAATAAAGGTGCATTAGTGGCGATCACAACTATAATTGATCCCATACCAGCACTGTGAGCTAGTTTTGATTTAAATGGAGAGGGCAAATTCGGTTCCTGCTCCAATTTTAAGTGACTGTACATTAGGGAGCAGTTTTTGCACGAGAGCATTGGCTGTTTTATCGCCAATGCAAACGACCACAGCGATAGCCATACAACGTTCGCCACATGAACCATAAGCTGCTCCTATTAAAACGTTTACTGCATTATCTAAATCGGCATCAGGCATTAAAACTGCATGATTTTTAGCTCCACCAAGCGCTTGTACTCTCTTGCCTTGTTGATAAATATATTCAGCAACCGGTGTTGAGCCAACGAAACTGATCGCACTAATGTCTGGATGATGGATCAAGGCATCGACTGTTTCTTTATCACCATTTACAACATTAAAAACACTAGGCTTGTTGTAATAAATGAGCGATAAATAAGGTAGAGCTTGGCACCTTCTCTGAAGGCTTATAGCCATGAGGAAGTTCAACCGCATGCTCAGGTATATCTTGTGACATGAACGTGTTATAGATTACCTCCTATACCACCTAGGCTAGTCCCTGCAATATTGACACCATGACAGCCTCTTGCTCGACCAATAAGTTTAGTTTTTGACGACAGTCCTTTTATTCGCCAATAAGCACGAGCAATTTTGACTGCGGTATCTGTTGATTCAGAGCCTGAGCCGGTAAAAAACACATGATTAAGTGGCGTAGGCAATAATTGGGTGATTTTTTCAGCTAATTGAAATGATAAGCGGTGAGCAAATTGGAACCCAGGGGAGTAATCAAGAGTCCCTAGTTGTTGCGTAACAGCTTGTTGTATTTCAGTTCGAGTATGTCCAGCACCACAAGTCCATAAGCCAGATAGACTGTCATAGATTTGACGTCCTTGTTCATCGGTTAGCCAGCAGTCTTTCGCCGATGTAATGATACGAGGGTCACGATGAAAGTATCGATTTGAGCTAAAGGGCATCCAATGTGAAGCATAATTTAACGGTGCATGCACGGTATTATCTGACATAAGCTGTCCTCCTTTTATGAATATTAAATAGTTTGCAATAGCGTATGTATAATGTTAAATAAAAATTAACAAATGTTTACTTGAGGGTTTTGTAAAGTAAATGAAACAAAAATCATTAGGACAAATTGCTTTTTTTGACTTGAAATTATTAATGATCTTTAAAACGGTTGCTGAGTCTGGCAGTTTGGGCTTGTTGCAAAAAATAAATAAGATTGTTTTACGTCCAACTTGGAGTGGAATTTCAGACTAACACCGTCTCTACATTGAATAAGCGATTCATAAAAGCAGATCGCTCCCGTACCCGAAACTCAGGTTCATATCGACGTAGCCATTCATCAAATTGGCCTTTATTCAGTTTACGCAAGGTCTCGAACCCTTGAATTGTTCGCCAAGCGCGCTTAGCACATTTAAAACCGCCCGTTGCAACAATCAATTTTTTAATCGGCGCATGATCGGACTCAATTCGATTATTGAGAATTTTGACTTGCCGTTGCTTCACGTCAGCACGGAGCTTGCCTTCTTTTATTAAGCGGGCTATCGCATAACCATAAGCCGCATGCTTATCGGTATTTAACGTTTTGGGTTGTCGCTCAGCGGTGTAAGGTTTTAATACGTGTTTGAGAAATTCATAGGCGGCATACCGATTACGTTTGGGTGAAAAATAAACATCCAGTGTGTTTCCGTATTTATCTATTGCACGGTAAAGGTAAAACCATTTTCCATTCACTTTGACGTAAGTTTCATCGGGCTGCCAAGAGGAAACAGCCCGAATAAATTGATATTTTTTGAGTTTTTTACGGAGAATGGGAGCATATTCAATAAACCAACGATAAATGGTCGAGCGATGAATAGAAATACCCCTTTCTGCCAGCATATCACTGACGTTGGCATAGCTTAACGGTGTGGAGCCATACCAACGTAAGCACCAAAGGATAATTGTGGGAGCAAAATGTTTCCATTTAAACTCGTTTGGTGACATGCGTTTATCCTAAAGCGATGTTCAATACTGTGAGTGTTTCTCACTTAGGTAATTTTTGCAACAAGCCCCTATTATCAACCAATGTCAATGGAGAATATTAATTTGGTAAAGTTATGCTAAAATTATTAAGTGATGTTAAAAAGTCACCTTGAAGCTGGTAACAAGTACGATTCCTCGTACCGGCACCACGCATTTATAACCCTCGCTTCGGCGGGGGTTTTTGCTTTCTAAGATACCAACTTCTTGTTTATTCCCCAATAAATTCCAACCTCCTCCCACTCTATCACCCAATCTTAATTAATCGCTATATACATCTGATGGCTGCTCCTCGCCGTAAACGACGAAGCTTCCCACTTCTCAGACTGCTAGCGTCTGTACCTTGGATTTACGCTGGCCTCCATGGGCTGAGACGACGCGTCTCGCTGCCCGCATTAGGCGACGGTTTACGGCGGATTCTGCTAATTCATATTGTCGTGTTAAGCCATTGTTTCAAGGACAAACTAGTCACAAAATCAACCAATGTTCAAGCTTATGTAAAAGCAGAGTTTTATAGACAATGAGAGTTCACAGTGCACTGGTAGCTGTAAAGCCAAGGGCGGTAGCATACACAAATTTTATAGAGGATCCGGTTATAAGAGGTTACCGGTTAAATGCATTTGTTTAAATGGGTTCCTAATCATTTGTGGGTTGCAGCATCATCTTGGGCAACTAGAGGGGTCAGTGCGAGTGTACAGATTGTCAGCGTACATTATTTACTAGCCATACTTGGCGAGGAAAAATACTCTGTATTCATTTTGCTTAGTGGCTTAGCGATATGGTGTAGCTTAAGTGATTTTGGAATTGGTAATAGTATCCTAAATTTTATATCCGAAAGAAAAGCTCAGAACCGCCAATATAGTCATTTGATCATAGCAGCAACCCTATTGATGCTCATTGTTTGTCTATTACTAATCATATTCTTGTACTTTATATCCACTTTTATGGCAGGAGTTTATCTTAAAGCTTATTCTTATCAGCTGTTAAATAATAAAACTGAGTTATTTTTTATAGCTACCGTAATTTTTTGTATTACAACCACTTCCAATCTAATTTATAAGATATGGTATGCTGAACATATTGGTTGGCTATCAAATTTATACACAGCAATTAGTGCATTACTCGGTCTTTTAGGGATCTATCTTGCGAGCATTTTGAATAGCAAAATAAATAATTTATTTGACATATTCGTTATATTTTTCTCACCTGCATTAATTATTTCTTTTTCTCTGTTATTATTCAGATTTAAGAAAGAATTCTCTAACTTGAAAACCGTTAGTAAAGCGTTGTTTTTAATAAGTAGTAAAAAAATAATACAAAGAGCTCGTCCATTTTTTATATTCGCAATAATGGGCACTATCGTTCTTCAAACAGATTTAATTGTACTATCACAAAAAGGTACAGTTAAAGAAATAATATTGTATGGAGTGCTATTACGTGTTTTCAATGTGGTTTATTTTACCTATAGTGCTGTATTACAAGCATGGTGGCCAGTTTGTACTGAACTAAGAGTCAAAAAACAATGGATAGCGCTTAAGAAAAATATAAGATTCACAGTAATGCTAGGTGCTATTGCTATTCTCTTTTTAACCTTGATTATCTTTTTTTTACAGGACTTTATATTTTCTATTTTAGGTCTTCATAATATTCCAAAAGGATCTTTTGCTCTTTTTGCCTTATTTTCTTTATATTTTATCATCCGTGCTTGGTGCGATACCTATGCTGTTTTACTCCAAACTATAGGTAATATGAAGCCGCTATTTATAATAGTACCCATTCAAGCAGTAATCAATATACTACTACAATGGTATTTGGTATCTGAACTATCACTGATTGGTATATTACTTGGTTCAATAATATCATTTGGTTTAACCGTTGCTATTTACCTACCTTATAAATTTAATCAACTGATAAAGAAAGATATACAGAAGCAATAATAATGGGTACTCAATTGCAAAAAAAAATATCAATCATAACGGTCGTTTTTAATGGTGAAAAATACATTGAAGATGCAATATATAGTGTAATCAGCCAAAAAAGCAAGGAGATTGAGTATATTATTATTGATGGAAAATCCAGTGACTCAACATTAACTATAGCTAAGAAATATGCAAAAGATATCGATATTATTATTTCAGAACCTGATAAAGGCCTTTATGATGCAATGAATAAAGGATGGAAAATAGCTAGTGGAGAATACATTGCATTCTTAAATAGTGACGATTTCTATCTTCCAGATATGCTTGAATCCGTTCTAGAATGTACCAATGAAAAACCCAATGTTATTGTCGCTAACACTTTAACTCAAGACCGTGATGGTGCTAGGGTAAAATTTAAACGCAGTGAAAACAAAAGTGAATATAAACTTCACTTACGCTTACCCTTTATGCACCCATCTGTATTTATCAAAAAAGAAATAATAGCACATTTTAATGGATTCAATTTAAAATATAAAGTTGCAGCAGATTGTGAATTACTCCTTAAAATAATAAACAAAAATCCCACTATAAAATACACGGAAAGTCATGTCGTGATGCGGCTTGGTGGTATAAGTAATACCCACTATAAACTGGGTAGAAAAGAGTACAAAGAAATTTATTTACATAACTTTGGTCATAAATTTAAAGCTTGGTATGGTTATATTGAAAGCATCCTATTTTTCTATCTATCACGGGTCATAAGAGTATTTAAATGAATGCGTTAATAATTTATATATGGGAACTACTAGTTTCGAAAACTCCATGTAATTACATTCGAAAAGTATATTTCACCTACTTTATGAATAATAAAATCAATGGAAATGTATCGCTATTACGTAATATTAGCATTACTAGCATTGGTGGGATATCAATAGGCAATAATACAACAATAAACAAAGGTGTGCATCTTGATGGTAGAGGAGAAATAAAATTAGGCTCTAATATTAGTATTTCTCCTAATGTCAAAATTATCACTGCTAGTCACGATATCAATTGCCCAGATTTTGCATTAACACTTAAACCCATTGTCATTGAAGATTATGTATGGGTATGTACTGCAGCGATAATTCTCCCTGGCGTATTACTCGGTAAAGGTTCGGTTATTGCCGCAGGAGCTGTTGTTACGAAAAATGTGGCCCCTTATACCATTGTTGCAGGCAATCCAGCACGGGTCATAGGATATCGAAATAAAAACTTATGCTATAACCCATTATGGAAACCAAGGTTCCAATGAAAAAATATTACATCTGTCGAGATTTTACGGATGCCTGCGGTATATCAAAATATGGAAGTTTTTTTTATTCATCAATCCTTGAGCCACATTCTTTTAAAAAAATTCACTTAAAAAACAAAAATGACGTTATTCAGACTATATTAACAATAAACAATACCGATAAAGTTTGGATAGAAATAGGGTTAGGCTCGCACTTAGAAACTTTATGTCTAAAAAAACTGATAAAGAAAAAAAATCCTAATATCGTCATCACGGTACATGATGCCCCATTTATTGAGTACCCGATTATTAAATTTTCTTGTCGACATTTAAATATAATATCCAAATTGACTCAATATGTGATACTTAGGTGGCCTTTTACGTTAATTTTTTATAAGCATTTATACAAAATAAAACGTTTTTATACTCTCAATCCCAAAGGCACTACCTCAATCAAAAATCGCTATCACTTGACTAATGTAAAAACAATTCCCCATATTTTAACAAACATACTCGATGTACAAGATAAAAAGCTAGAAATACCTCAGCTACTCTATTTTGGCTTTATTGGAAAAAATAAAGGAGTTGAGTACGCGCTCATGCTACATGAAAAAATTAATCAGCAACTTGAACAGAAAATACTAATAAAAATCATTGGGAAAACACTCGACACACGATCAGAGTTTTATTTTCAAGCATTAAAGAATCAATATTCAGACAATGTTGAATATATGGGATATGTTGAAGATAATGAGCTTGATATACTAATGAAAGAAGATAATATTGTTTTACTTCCCACTAAAAATTATAGAGTAATTAACCCAACGAGTGGTAGCATTCTTAACTCTTTAAAATACCTTAATATTGTTTTTACAACGAAAGCAAATTCAAACCGATTTATAATTAATGATAAATTCAATGGTTTCTTTCTTGAAGAAGATATCGATAAGGATTCACGAAATATTATATTAGTTATAAAAGATAAAAAATTAAGGAATAGAATGAGAACTAATATATTCTATCATTTAATTGAGCATTATAATACTTCAGCTGTGATCGCGGAGATTAAACGAGATGACTACACTTAGTCGATTGCCATTAATTGAATTATCATTTCTAGCAAAAACCTCGACTATATTATTTTTCACTATATTTATTTCTCTGTCACCAAATTATATTTCGATAATCATTCCAGAATTTAAAAAAATAATCATAACCGCTGCGGTATTATTTATTCCACTATTTATATTTAGAACAATAAAAATAACAAATAACAATTCATCTATCATTTTACTCTTTTTTATTGACATTATTCTCATAACTGGAATAATCAATTTTATTAGATTAGACAATATTGAAGGACTCATATTTTCTTTATCTTTCTCTTTGAAATTTTTAGTAATCTATTTATTTATCATGTCTTTTAATGATAAACACATGCTGAAAGTGCTAAAAATACTGACTTCATTCATAGTCGCCATTTGTATTTACTCAATTATTGGCGAGACTCTCTATGTATTAAAAATCATCTCAGTCACAGGAAGTTTAGAATTCCAGTCGTATATTTATAATATACTTTCATTTTGGGGCGTTTATACCGTATCTTTTGACTTTAATGGAACAGAGCTCATCAGGAATCAATTCTTTTTTCAAGAGCCAGGTTTTTTTGCTTTCTATATTTTTATTGCGATGATTATCACTTCATTCATCCGTGAAACCTATAATAAAAAAATTTTCTTAGCCATCTATTACATTTATTTTATTACCGTATTATCTACGATGTCAGTTACAGGGATCATTCTTTCTACATTACTGATAATGAATATTTTCAAAAACTTAATTTTTCGTACTATAACATTTTATTTAAGCGTTATATTTACAGCATATATAATATTATCTAATAATCCTTACATTAATAAAACAAGTTCTCTAGCAGAGAGGTTTCATGGAATTAGAAATGGCTTGAGTATTTTCCCTAAAGATATTACAACTTTTTTTCTAGGTGCAGGCTATAACTCGGAACCTTTATTTTCCTTCGATGGAAAATTTAACAACTTTATTTTTGAGGTGGTTTTATACTCTGGAATTATTAATCTTTTGTTTTTTTTACTATTTTGTTTATATGTTTATAAAAATTGCTATGGCGCAAGATTTAAATATTTTTTAGCGCTAATTTTTTGTGCAACGACGCCTCTATTTTGGTCTCCTATTATGATAATTTTGAATGTTATTTTATTAAGATATCATACATTAAAATCAATAAAAATGGTTGAAATAGCCAAATGATTTTTATTGATGGGATAATTTTTTCATTACAGGATTCTGGTGGGATATCTGTATACTTCAAAGAATTACTTGCTTTTCTTTCAAGAGAAAGTAGAAATTATAGAATTGCATTATATCCACATAATAACCAGTTTGCACCTCTAAAAGAAGTAGACTATAAACATCGTTACTCTATTAATATTGAGCGTTTTTTACGATGTAAAAATATCATAACTGATGCTGAAATATTTCATTCGAGTTATTATCGATTACCAGAAAAAAAATTTACAGGGAAAATCATTACCACAGTTCATGACTTCACTGATGAAGTTTATCCTCGTAATTTTAAATCCAAAGTACTTAGCTATCATAAACGCAAAGCAATACTCAATAGCCATGGCATAATCTGCATCTCAGAAAACACTAAACACGATCTCCTAAAGTTTATACCTGAAGCTAGAAATATTCCTATTACGGTTATATATAATGGAGCTGGAGATTTTTCAAAAAAAGACAATCAGCAGCAACAGAGTTTATACTCAGCCCCCTATGTTTTATTTGTCGGCGCTCGTGAAAAATACAAAAATTTTGATTTATGTGTAAAGTCATTGAGTCCATTTAAAGATATTAAATTGGTTATTGTAGGTGGAGGTAATTTAAACATCACTGAATTAAGTTTACTAAACTTACATTTAAAAGGCCGATATATAAAAGAAAAATATGTCGATGATACTAAATTAAATAATCTTTATAATTATGCTCTATTTCTTTTTTATCCCTCTCAGTATGAAGGTTTTGGTATTCCAATTATTGAAGCTATGAAATCAGGGTGTCCAGTAATCGCAACTGAAGGATCTTCGATTACTGAAATAGCAGCAGGTCATGCAATTTTGGCTGAAGATGCAACGGTGGAAAACTTTATAAAATGCATAAATAAACTCTTTGACGACAATATTCGTAATAAGTTGATCATTGGCGGGCAACTTCATGCAGAAAAATACTCATGGAACAATTGCTTTGCGGAAACTATAAAATTTTATGATGAAATTAGGGGTTTAACATGAAGGTAGCCTTAATTACAGGCATCACAGGGCAAGATGGTTCATACTTAGCTGAATTATTACTAGAAAAGGGGTATGAAATCCATGGTATTAAACGTCGCGCGTCAATATTTAATACCACTCGTATTGAGCATATCTACCAAGATCCACACATAGACAACCCTAAATTTCATCTACACTATGGTGATCTCTCAGATACATCAAATCTCACTCGTATTCTGTCACAAGTTCAACCTGATGAAGTTTATAATTTAGGTGCCATGAGTCATGTTGCAGTTTCATTTGAGTCCCCAGAATACACCGCTGATATTGATGCCTTAGGTACATTACGTTTACTAGAAGCAATTAGATTCCTAGGTCTTGAAAAAAAAACACGTTTTTATCAAGCTTCAACCTCTGAATTATATGGTTTAGTACAAGAAACACCTCAAAAAGAAACAACACCATTCTACCCTCGTTCCCCTTATGCGGTTGCTAAGCTTTATGCCTATTGGATCACAGTAAATTATCGAGAGTCTTACGGAATGTATACATGTAATGGGATCCTTTTTAATCATGAATCACCTCGCCGTGGTGAAACATTTGTAACGCGAAAAATTACCCGAGCCATTGCCAATATCTCACTAGGGTTAGAAAAATGTTTATACCTTGGCAATATGAACTCATTAAGAGACTGGGGGCATGCAAAAGATTATGTCAGGATGCAGTGGCTAATGCTGCAACAAGAAAAACCTGAGGACTTTGTTATTGCAACAGGTAAACAAATCACTGTTCGTGAATTCGTCCGTATGTCTGCCAAATTTGTTGGTATTGAATTAGAGTTTCAGGGTGAAGGTATCAATGAAATTGGTGTCGTCACCCAAGCCTCAAGTGATAGTGCACCGGGTGTAAATATTGGTGATGTGATCGTTAGAGTCGATCTTCGCTATTTTCGACCCGCTGAAGTAGAAACCTTACAAGGTGACCCATCAAAAGCAAAAGATAAATTAGGGTGGATTCCAGAAATAACCGTAGAAGAGATGTGCCAAGAAATGATTGCTAGCGATCTGCTAAAGTCAAAACAGCACGCTTTACTTAAAGCTAACGGATTTAATGTTTCTATTTCACAGGAGCATTAATTATGTCATTACGAATTTTTATTGCAGGCCATAATGGAATGGTTGGTTCAGCTTTAGTCAGAAAATTAAAAGAAAGTCATCATATTGAGCTAATAACTAAGGAAAGAAGTGAACTTAATTTACTTTCACAAACTGATGTCGATCATTTTTTTAAGAACGAAATGATCGACCAAATATATGTGGCAGCGGCAAAAGTGGGAGGGGTCTATGCCAACAATACCTACCCTGCTGATTTCATCTATCAGAATTTAATCATCGAATGCAACATCATTAACTCAGCTCACATTCACAACATTAATAAACTATTGTTTCTTGGATCAAGCTGCATCTACCCTCGCGATGCGTCTCAACCAATGAAAGAAGAAGCACTTCTTACAGGTCTACTTGAAAATACCAACGAACCCTACGCTATCGCCAAAATTGCAGGTATTAAACTGTGTGAATCATTTAACCGACAGCATGGACGTGACTATCGTAGTGTTATGCCAACTAACCTTTATGGGCCAAATGATAATTTCCATACTGATAATTCCCATGTGATCCCTGCATTAATAAGGCGTTTTCATGAGGCAAAAATACAGAATGCTGAAACTGTGACGGTATGGGGAAGCGGTAGTCCTATGCGCGAGTTTTTATATGTTGATGATATGGCTGAAGCATCTATTTACATAATGAATTTGCCACATGATACCTATCAAAAATATACTCAGCCAATGCTTTCCCATATAAATGTAGGTACTGGCGAAGATTATACTATTCAAGAACTCGCAGCCACAATAGCTTCTGTTATAGGATTTAAAGGAAATATCGTTTTTGATAGTAGCAAGCCCGATGGTGCCCCACGAAAATTAATGAATGTCAGTCGATTAACAAATATGGGGTGGCGATGGTCCACACCTTTATATCATGGTCTATCAATGACCTATGATTGGTTTATCAAAAATCAAGATAATCTCAGAAAGCAATAAACATCAACAATAACAACCATATCTATTATTAATTCTCACCACAATTTTCATTTTACATATATTAATAAAACAATACTCAATAAAATTAGAAGGTAAATATGTCTAACAGTATTCTACCTGTAATAATGGCCGGTGGTACTGGAAGTCGGTTATGGCCACTTTCAAGAGCATTATATCCCAAACAGTTTCTCTCATTAGCTTCAAATAACTCCATGTTACAAGATACCATCACTCGATTAGATGGGCTTCAACATAAACCCCCGCTAATAATCTGTAATGAAGAGCACCGTTTTATTGTCGCGGAGCAATTACGCCAATTAAACTTACAGCATAGTGGTATAATCCTTGAACCTGTAGGTAAAAATACAGCACCAGCAATTGCATTGGCCGCACTACATGCAATGAAAAACAACAATGACCCACTTTTACTTGTGCTGGCAGCAGATCATATCATTCAAAATCACCAGTCATTTATCACCGCCATAGAAAATGCAATAGAATTAGCAAATCAAGGGAAATTAGTTACTTTTGGTATCATACCCAATAAACCCGAAACGGGTTATGGCTACATAAAACAAGGTGAATTAATAGCCAAAAATGCCTATCGCGTATCTGAGTTTGTTGAAAAACCTAATTTGGAAACGGCCAAAAAATATCTTAATGCTGGGATATATTATTGGAATAGCGGGATATTTATATTTAAGGCATCTAATTATCTGAAAGAACTTGAATTATATCGTCCTGATATACTAAAAGCCTGTACTCAAGCTTTAAATAACGCCTCTCTTGATCTTAATTTTACCCGCTTAAACATGGATTCGTTCGCTGCTTGTCCTGACGAGTCAGTTGATTATGCAATAATGGAAAATACAAATGATGCAGTTATTATTCCTTTGGATGCCAATTGGAGTGATGTAGGTTCATGGTCAACCTTATGGGAAGTCGATAAAAAAGATCACAATGAAAATGTCATTCATGGCGATATTATTGCTATTGATACACAGAGAAGTTATTTATATTCTCAACATAGATTAGTGAGTACCGTTGGACTTAGTGATGTCATTATCGTTGAAACAAAAGATGCGATTCTTATTTCTCATAAAGATAAGGTACAGTCAGTAAAAGAAATAGTTAATAAATTAAAATCTCTTTCTCGCAATGAATATTTACAGCACCAAGAATTATATCGCCCTTGGGGAAGCTCTGACGCACTCTCTGATGGTCATCGGTACCATGTCAGAAAAGTTATGGTTAAGCCAGGTGAACGAACAGCCACTCAAGTGCATTATCATCGTGCTGAACATTGGATCGTAGTAACAGGTACAGCGAAGGTCTATTGTGACACCAGCATCCAACTATTTACTGAAAATGAATCAACTTATATACCTGTAGGTACCCCCCACTTCTTAGAAAACCCAGGAAAGATACCTCTTGAAATTATCGAGGTCAGAACAGGGGCATACCTTGATGATGACGATATCGTTCGATTGGAACAATATACACACGGCAGCTTATATGAAAGTTAGTATAATAACTGCTACCTATAACAGTGCAGCCACATTAAGTGATACATTGAGATCTCTTCATTGCCAATCGTATCATGATATTGAATATATTATCGTTGATGGCCAATCACGCGATGCAACATTACAATTAATCCCTACTATTACAGAGCGTGTAACAATCATTATTAGTGAACCTGATAATGGTATTTATGATGCGCTAAATAAAGGAATTAATATAGCAACGGGGGATATTATTGGTTTTTTACATTCTAATGACCTGCTTGCCTACCCTGATGTTATTAACGATGTTGTCAATAAATTCAAAAATGACCAATGCGATGCAGTATATGGCGATCTTGAATATATATCGAAGGATGACGTTACAAAAGTTGTTCGCTTTTGGAAAAGTGGGCCATTTAAACTGTTTAAAATACAATTTGGATGGATGCCTCCTCACCCGAGTTTTTATATGAAACGAGAGTTATATACCAAGTGGGGTAGCTTTAATTTAGAATATAAAATCTCGGCAGACTATGACTCATTGATTCGTTATCTTTGGCTACATAAAGCAAAAGTCAGCTATTTACCTAATGTGCTGACACAGATGCGTATTGGCGGTATCAGTAACCGTTCACTAAAAAATATCCTTCAAAAATCTAAAGAAGATATTAGTGTTATGCGTAAATATGGCTTGATTTGGCCCATTACCCTGATATGTAAAAACCTTTCTAAACTCCCTCAATTTTTCAAACGATTATGACAAAGCTAACCTGTTTCAAAGCCTACGATATTCGCGGTAAGCTAGGTGAAGAATTAAATGAAGATATTGCATGGCGAATTGGCCGCGCTTATGGTGAGCTCCTAAAACCGCAGACTATCGTAATAGGCAGCGATGTACGACTAACCAGTGAACCACTAAAATTAGCACTCGCAAAAGGCCTGCAAGATGAAGGCGTCAATGTGCTAGATATTGGCACATCAGGGACGGAAGAAATTTATTTTGCCGCCTTTCACCTAGATGTTGATGGTGGAATTGAAGTCACGGCTAGCCATAACCCTATAGATTACAATGGGATGAAACTAGTAGGTGAAGGCGCTCGTCCTATCAGCAGCAATAACGGTTTGTACAATATACAACGCTTAGCAGAAGCTAATAACTTTCAGGTTGTAGATAATAACAAACGTGGAAGCTACAAACAGATCAATTTACGTGATGCCTATATTGATCACTTGTTCAGTTACATCAATATAAAAAACCTCACACCGCTGAAACTCGTCATTAATTCGGGCAACGGCGCTGCTGGACAGGTGATAGATGCTATCGAAGCACGCTTTCAAGCGCTAGGTATACCAATCACTTTAATAAAAATACATAACACAGCAGATGGTAATTTTCCAAACGGCCTCCCTAATCCATTATTGCCAGAATGCCGTTCGGACACGCATAATGCGGTGATTAAATATAACGCCGATATGGGTATCGCATTTGACGGCGATTTCGATCGCTGCTTCTTATTTGATGAAAAAGGTCAATTTATTGAGGGTTATTACATCGTTGGATTGCTCGCAAAAGCGTTTCTTGAAAAATATCCAGCCGCTAAAATCATTCATGATCCGCGCCTTTATTGGAATACCGTAGATGTCGTGACTATGGCAGGTGGTACACCAATAATCTCAAAAACAGGCCATGCGTTTATTAAAGAACGTATGCGTCATGAAGATGCCATTTACGGTGGTGAAATGAGTGGCCATCACTATTTTCGTGATTTTGCCTACTGTGACAGTGGAATGATACCTTGGCTATTAATAGTAGAATTAGCCTGTTTAAAAAAACAATCACTGGGCGAGCTAGTGCGTGAGCGAATGGCTGCATTTCCCGCAAGTGGTGAAATCAATAGCCAACTAGAACAGCCAACAACCGCAATTGATCGAGTAGAACAATACTTTGCCAGTGAAGCTATTGCCATTGATAGAACTGATGGGCTTAGTATGTCGTTCACTGACTGGCGTTTCAATCTGCGCTCCTCCAACACTGAGCCGTTGGTACGTTTGAATGTCGAATCACGTGGTGATATTCCTTTAATGGAGAAAAATACCCGTTTGATCTTGGAACTGCTTAGGCAATAAAGATAACCAAGCAAGCGAAACCCACTCTCTTGAAATGCTAAAATAAACATTATCATATCCTTTCAGGCTGTTAAGCGATAGACACCTTTAGCATATTTCAATTATCAGCACCTTCCCCTATCCTTTCTAAGCACTTTCCTCATATTATTTTCATCCACAAGCTCTTTTTTGGCTATTTTCCCGCTATATGCTCTAAATAAAATGCGACTCTATTTTTAATATCCCACCTCTTATTTTCATTATAAAACCTGACCCTACTTATTTTTCATCTACCATTTTTATTTTCAATTATCACTTCATCCATATATAAACAATAACCCTCAATTTAGTATTAAAAATACTTTTAGCTCATCAAATAATAAATAAATGAAAATAATTAATTATTTAACCTGCATCACAAAAAAAACCATAAAGTTAAAATTTTGCAATATTTTATTGACATCAAAATCATCTGCAATTATAAATTCCCAAAATGAAAAATACATCATTAATGTGAATTTCATATAAAAGATACATATACGCCATTGAAAATAAAAAACAAAAAAACAAACAAGTTAATTAACTGAAACAACAATTAATTAGCTAGCGAATCATTATGGATTAAAGTTAAAATTCGCTCATTTAAAATCAAAAGAGTTTAACAAGATAATAATTAACTTAATTACCTAAGCATTTTCAAAAGATAAAAATGCCATATATTAGAAAAGATTAAATATAGAACCAATATAATATAACTCTACAATTAAATTGAGGATTAACCAATGCTATTAAGCATAACACCTACAGATCAACTATCTGGAAAAGCTAATATTCCTTCATCCAAACCAGAAACACAAAGAGCCATTTTAGCCGCTACTCTCGCTAATGGAACTTCATACGTTTACAACGATTTAAGATGTTTAGAAACCACAGCGATGAAAAATGCTTGTCGTCATTTTGGTGCAAAAATAACGGAGAAGGATGGCTATTTAGAAATTGATGGTGTTGGCAGCACCCTTATACCCGATGAAAAAATTATCGATGCATTGGGGTCAGGCTTAGTCTTCCGTGTTTTTACGGCTATTTCATGTTTTTCTAAAAAACCGACCATAATTACTGGTGACAAAATACTTCGTACCCGCATCATGTCTCCGTTATTCGATGCATTAAATAACTTAGGAGCTAGAATTCATTGTGTAGTAAAAAAGGGGAATGCTCCTGTCGTCAACTGGGGAGGTGGATTTAAAGGCGGAGAGTGCCACATCCAAGGGAACTTAAGCTCACAATTTATTACAGCAATTTTGATTGCAGCACCAATGGCTGAAGAGCCAACCACAATATTTATTGAGGGTGAAATATTATCAGTGTCATATATTAAGCAAACTATTGATACAATGACAAAAGCAGGTATCAAGATTGAAGTTGCAGAAGATTTCACTAGGATAAAAGTATACCCTGGAAAATATCAGGCTATTACACACCAAATTGTTGGCGACTTTACTTCAAGCTCTTATCTTATTGCTGCATCATCTATCTATAAAGGGCGTACTGTACTATGCAATATGAATAGCCAAAGCTATCAAGGCGAAAAATTTATTATTGATATTGTAAGAACCTTGGGTGTTAAAGCTGAATTTGATGATGAGAAAAATCAATTAATTTTAGAAAATAATGAGCTAATCCAAGGTGATTATGAATTTGATGCTAGCGACTACCCTAATATAGTACCAACATTAGCCGTATTAGGTTCATATGTGCCTGGAACGTTTAAAGTCGTTGGTGGCTCAATCACTAGATTACATAAGTCTCCTAGAATTAAAGCTATCATTTCAGAATTAACTAAAATGGGTGTTGATATTAAACCTCTCTTCAAAGATAACGTTTATGATGGCTTCGAAATAAAAGGAAAAAGTCACTATCCCGGTGGTGTAACAATGGAAAGCTGGGGGGATCATCATATTTTCATGTCACTGTTTGTTGCGTCACTACGTTGTGATGCACCCAATAGTCTAGAAGGCTATCAAGATGTGCATTGCTCATTCCCAGATTTTTTCGAGGAATTTAAAAGTCTCGGAGTGCATTTTTATGAAAAAAATGAAGATGACCAATTTATTGAGAAAAATATAGGTTTAGTCAGCTAATAAAGGAAAATCAATGGACTTAAGCATTAATGGTAAAAATGCATTGATTTTTGGTGCAAGTCGTGGAATTGGCAATGGAATCGCAAAGCAATTGGCCAAAGAAGGAGTTAATTTATTTTTAATAGCACGTTCTGGAAATAAACTAGTTTCCCTGAAAGAAGAACTAATCAAAGAGCACGGAATCACTGTTAATTTTTTGCAAATTGATATTGGTCAGAAAAATGCAGTTAATATCATTACAGCCAAATTAAAAGAATTAAAAATTAACATTGATATTTTAGTTAATATATCAGGAGGGCCAAAATCAGCAGATATTCTGTCACTAAGCAGCACAGATTACCTAAATCATTTTAATGAAATGATAAATATATTTATAGACCTAACTAACCAGTTAATAGAGCCTATGATAAGTAATAATTGGGGGAGAATTATAACCATCACCTCATCTGGGGTATATCAGCCAATTCCTGACCTTGCCATATCTAATATGCTGCGTTCAGCCTTGACTAGCTGGAGTAAGACCTTAGCAAATAGAATAGCGCCATTTGGTATTACAGTGAATACATTAGTCCCTGGAAGAATAACAACGGAACGATTAGAAAGTATCGATAAACAAAGAGCTAAAAGATGGGATATTTCAATTGAAGAGGTTAAAAACGAAAATCATAAATCGATACCGTTAAACAGAGATGGAAGCATCGATGAAATTTCCGCTGTCGCAGTGTTTTTAGCAGGCAAACCTGCCAGTTATTTGACGGGCAATAATATCCGTGTAGATGGTGGCTTGATTAAATCCACTTTATAAATAGGAGCTATATATGCTTGATTCTTCAGATATACAATTTTATAGGGATAATGGCTATTTAGTTGTTAAAAACCATTTCAATGATGAAATGATTTTTAAAGGATTATCTGCAATAGATGAAATTTTATCGCGTAGTGATGCTGACGAAAATTCAGAAAAGGAACCTAAAGATAATGCGATTGTAAGACGTATATGGTCCCCGACTAAGAAACACATGGCTTTCGTTGAGCTAGCTGAAGACAAACAACTATTGGATATAGTACAGCACTTAATAGGTGAAAATATTGTTTTTCATTATAGTAAATTAAATATGAAAGGGCCAAAAGTAGGAAGCCTCGTAGAATGGCATCAAGACTTTTCATATTATCCCCATACTAATTCAGATTTATTAACTGCATTAATATTTCTTGATGATGCAACTATCGAGAATGGCTGCTTGCAAGTCGTGCCTGGCTCACACAAGCATGGGTTGTTATCTCATAATATTGATGATTTTTTCAGAGGTAAAATACAGGGTGTCAATGAAAATGATGCTATCTATATAGAGGCAGAAGCAGGGGATGTACTTTTTTTACACTGCCTTACAATGCATGCTTCAGCAGTGAATACCTCTTCAATTCCACGTCGAACCTTTTTACCTGCTTATCGAAGTGCTGATGCTTTTCCTATCTATTTCGGACCACATGCGGCTCATAATGAGCCTGGAATTAAATTACTCCGTGGTCAAATATCACGAAAAGCCAGAGTTAACCAAGGCACTCATCATTTGCCTATCGCCAAGACTGAATTCGGCTCCATCTATGAAATTCAAGAAGGCTCAAACGAAAATAAGGCCGTTGATACAATGAAAAAAACAGGTTACGCCGTTTAATGAAAGTTTGTAACTCAAATATTTTACAATGGCGGTTGTCTTTGACCGCCATCTCTATTGTTATATGTATGACAACAATAGATATTTCAATAGTCAATACAGCACTTCCCGTAATAACATCCCAGCTCAATGTAGATGCATCAAGTGCAGTATGGATTATTAACTCTTATCAAATGGTCATGATCTCGTTGTTGTTACCATTTGCTATTTTAGGCGAATTTATAGGATATAAAAAAATCTATCTGATGGGGCTAATGATATTTACCCTCTCCTCATTATTTTGTGGACTCGCAGATTCTTTATCCTTACTTATTGTTTTTCGAGCACTGCAAGGTCTTGGTGCAGCGGCGATCATGAGTGTGAACACCGCACTGATAAGATTAATCTATCCCGCCAATAAGCTCGGACAAGGTTTAGGGTTTAATGCATTAATTGTGGCTATTTCATTTACGATTGCACCATTATTGTCATCTTTAATATTGTCACTTGCTGATTGGGAATGGCTATTCTTAATCAATGTTCCTATAGGGTGTCTTGCTACACTTCTTTCATGGTTTTATTTAACACCAGACAGCAATAAGATTTCTTCAATTGCCCAATATGACTGCTGGAGTGCCTTACTCTGCTTTATCATGTTTTTTACTTTCATTTTTGGGCTTGGTGAATTAACTCGAAATGGCTCATGGGCTATCGTCATTATCACGTGGTCGCTTTCAATACTATCTGGCATATTTCTCGTTCACAAGGAAATTAAAGGTACATCATTAATCCTTGCAATAGATCTCTTCAAATCTTCTACGTTATTGTTATCAGCACTAACATCTATTTGCACTTATACTGTTCAAGGTATCGCCTTTGTTGCGCTTCCATTTCTTTTTTTAATTGTATTTCAAAAAAGCCAATTCGAAACAGGCCTTTATATTACCCCTTGGGCTGTGATGGTTGCGCTTGTCGCACCTATCGCTGGTAGGCTCTCTGATCAATATAAAAACGAAGTTATTATCAGTGTAGGAATATTATTGCTTATGCTTGGAATGCTTTCCCTTACTTTACTACCTATGGCGCCTTCCTCTTTCGAGATCATGATCAGAATGGCGCTTTGTGGCATAGGGTTTGGATTATTCCAAACACCCAACCTCCGCACCATTATGGGAACAGTTCCTTTATCCAGAAGTGGCAGCGCTAGTGGAATTGTCGCCATATCGAGATTATTAGGTCAAACACTTGGAGCTTCACTTGTTGCATGGTGTCTATCCTTCTCTCATGCAGAAGGAGCTCTATCTGCATTATGGCTAGGTAGTGGTATTAGCTTTTTAGGGCTAATAGTATGCTCAATACGCTGGTTTCAGGATGAAACTTACAACACATTGAAACAACCCTAGTAAATATAAAATTGAACTTAAAGGCATATTATGAATTTTGTTTTAATACCCGGTTTTATGACTGATGAACGTTTATGGCAAGATGTTGTTCAAGATCTGTCATCATTAGGGGAAGTATTTTATGCAAAAATAACGGATAGCAGTGACCTTAAACAGTTGGCTCTAAATATTATCGAACAGTCCCCATCTAACTTTGTTTTAATTGGGTTTTCTTTAGGTGGTTATGTGGCTAGATGGATTGCTAGCCTCGTTCCCAACAAAGTAGAAGCAATGATTCTCATCGCTACATCTAATTTACCCGATGCTCCTGCTCAGCTTAAACAAAAGCGTTCTAATGCAAGAATGGCGAATCCACATACTTATGGCGGGTTAAGTACTACAGCCATTCGTTCATCATTACACTCACTCAATCAGGATAATCATGAGTTAATAACCATGATACGAGAAATGAGTATCAGGTTAGGTGGAAAAGTTTTTATTCAACAATCACTGATTGTTCGCAATAACCCCATTTTGTTGAAGGCTGAAAATAATTTTCCAGTGCTAATTATTGCCTCTGCGAGTGATAAATTAAGATCAATTGCTGAATCTGAAGCTTTACTCTCTGATTACTCGAATTCAGAATTATGTATTATTGACAATACAGGTCATATGCTTCCACTTGAGCAACCCGAAAAACTAATGTTCTCAATACGCAGGTGGTTCAAGAAAATATCGTTGACTTGAACGCTAATAGTTCAACAAATAGTTTTATTTTCCTAACGAAAAAATGTTTTTTACCCATAGATTAAACAAGCATCCATGGCTATAAAATAACTTTAGCCATGGATGCTTGTTTATCAATATATTACTTAATAATAATACAGTTCAATCGTTGAAGAACCATCAAGGTGTAATGGTGCCGTTAAATCCAAATCTTGCTTCTGAGTAATATAGGCTTGAATAATTAACAACCCTTCTAATTGTTTAAAGGGAGTTGGCACAGCAGAACTTGTGTCGGTGCCAAATGAGAAATACGAGGCAGTTCCTGTAAATAAGCTGCCACCATTACCTTGTAAATCCGTTTCTTTATTCCAATTCGTTGTCTCTGTTGGCAACGAAGGTGTCCAATATTTCGTTGTTACCACCTGTCCATCTAACCGTACTTGGGTAAATGGCAAATTCAGGAGATACCCTCCCAATTTTTGACTATTACTTGTTCCTAGTCCTGCCACAAACGCTTGCGTCACATTCGGAAGCCCCATCGGCAAGTTTTTCCCAAAACCAGCTGATAACACTTCCGCTTTGGCGCGTGCACTGCCAATCTCATTTTCACTCTCTGCATTTGGGGTCGATTGCAGCCGATTACTTCTTGCGCGTACCGCCACATTCGTCGCAGCATCACAACTCAAAGTAAAATTCAGTGTTTGAGCCGGTAAGACGGTCACTGTGCCATCCGCTAAATCGTTGGAATGGAGAGTATGGTAATCCACAATACCGTTGTTCGATACCGAAGGAATACAAGCGATTGCTCGTAATTCAGAGGAAACCCTCACAGGGCTTGGCGGTAATGCCGCAAAATTCAAAGAAAATTGCCCTGATTGAGTTAAAACCATCGGGTTAGTCACCTCAGTGGCTGCGACTCTTGGTGTGACATTTAACACCAGTTCAATATTTTTACCTCTCACTGCGGCTTGTGGACGAATTTCATCATTTGGCTTTAATAAGGCCGTGGATTGATGGACTTGATGACGAACAACCGTTGCAGTCGTGCTCTGCCCATCGATGCGATAGTCTGCTAAGCTGACTTGCAATAGACCTTTTTGACCATATTGAAAGTCAGTTGGACTCCCCCCCAAAAGGTCTTGAATTTTAAAGACAGGCTCAATCTCCTGTGGGCACATCAATTTGGCCACCACCTGTCGACTCGGTAACTCTCCCTCTCCGCTCGACAAGCGTTTGATCTGATCACGCGAAACCGTACCGTAATCAAGACTCGATTGAGAAACCACCAATTGGCAATCATTCTCCACCGTACTCTCTGCGTACAGATAAGGTGAATATGCAAATACGTTGAGAGTAAAACAAAGCCCAATGAGGGGCCTTTTCACCCGCTGTATTATTGACATGATGCATTAACCTCTTCGTATAAAGCTTGTGATTCAGGCTCATCAGGTAAATCGAGTTGAACAACACAAACCTGTTTTTCTGGTGTTTCAATCATCAGCTTCATCGCCGGCGTGGCTTGACCTAAGAAAAATTGTCCTGCTTGGGTCGCCAATGTTAAAAAGTTACCCGCTTCATCGCGGATCACGCTATCAACGGGTAACGGTCGCCCTGCCAATCGTGTATTCACCCGCACACGACGCGATTCGACCACCGTAAAAGTCATCGGTACAATCGAACCTTTTGCAGGTAACGTGGTTTTATAGGCATTAAGGATGTCACTTTGGCGAGATAAGCTTCTCGGATCGACTTTCACCGCGTTTTGTTGATAAGCATTGAGATTGGGGATCACGGCATAGCCATTGCCATTAGTCCACGTTGGGCCTGCCCCCGTGTCTAAACGGACATAACGCCTATCACCTGCCTTCGCGATACCAAAGGTGTCTTTGATTTCATACGGTGACAGCAATACACCTTCATTGACCATGGCAATGCCCCCATTTAAGGAAGCTCCCCAACTGGTTTGATGTTGATTATCACGGCGAATATTGGCACCTAACTGGCTATACGGTGTGACGGTATGTGCATTAGCAGAAACCGATTGATACTGTTTTTGGTCGCTATAATCATACGCGATGCCCCAGTTTCTATCATGGCTCTCATAGTTGTTATAGCGAGTGCCCCAGCGATTGTTGTTATCGGAACGCGTTAACCACGATGAAATATTGGCACGATCCAGTGGAATACTCAGTCGTAAATAAAAGGTATCTTCATACACATTGTCGATATTGTAAGTGCGCTGATAACTGGTGTTTAAAAGGGTGTTTCTGTAAAGTGTTTGGCTCCATGAGAAGCTAATGTAGTCTTGAGACTGATTGTCTTGCGTATAAGTTCGCCCCACTGAAGAGCCCAATGTTCCCCAGCTCGTTGACCAATTAATGTCGCCACCAAACTGCTTTTGCTTATTATTAACACGTGGTTCATCTCTCACCGCGTCACTTAAGTAGTGATAATCAGGGCTTTGCATCAAGGCATTGACCCCAATAGACAGCGTATCGGAGGCTAAATAGGCCATCGACCCCGTGAATAGCCCCCCCGTTTTATGATGCTTTTCATCACGTGCCACATCCGTATTGGCCGACAAACGCCATGACTCGTTCAAACGCACGGCACTATTCACCCCCAAAGCATAATAGTCGGGAGACACCACCGCGCCGGTTTGTAACCCTAAATAGCGGTTCACCCCCCATCCTTTTGATAGCGATGCGACTAACGGCTTATGCGGTGCATTGTTTTCATCATAACGACCGATCCCCATGGAATAGCCCGTATTGCTCAATGGACTGTCATTCGAAAACGTCGAGGCAGGGACAATAAATTGTTGTTCTTGCCCGTTGACCCCTTTTAATTTCACCAGTAGATCAGCGGTTTGATTGACTAACGAAAATTGGGATAACTCAAAAGGCCCCGCAGGAACGGCAGTATTATACAGCAATCGGCCTGCCTGATAGATTTCCACCATGGAAGACTCTGCGGCTACCCCCGTCACCAATGCGCCACCACCACGGTGATTTTCCAATTGATTTTCAGGGAACAGTTGCAAGCCAATAACGCGAGATGCACCAATGACGCTGTTATTTAAATTGATTTGTCCCAATTGCAGTGTTTTTTTCTGCTTTTCGAGTGTGGTTTGCGCATACGCATATTGATGGATAAATTCTGACTCAGTGAAATGGTTATAAATTTGATAACTGCGGAACAGCCAATTTTGATAGTTAAACCCCGCTTCCGTATTCACATAATACATGTCGCGGTTGCCCGAGCCTGAGCTGCCCATATAGTTTGCAGCATAATTCACGATGGCGCCGGTGCCGCCGTACACATAACTTTTTTGCTGATTAAAATTTGTCGCAACCGCGCGTTCAGGAACAAAAAACCACAGTTCTTGTTTTGTTGGTTTAGGCACAATATCACTGTTTTCCCAAAGCTGCTGAAGTGCGATGCAGGTTTGTGCCCCCTGAAAAGTACGCGGATCATTAATCCCAATAGCGTCTAATAGCGCGGCATTAATACACGGCTGTCCATCCTGATTAATATCAACATCCACACTCGCACGGTATTGATTATTGACGTAAATTTTGAGTTCTTGTTGACCCGGTAAAAAAGCGGGGGCTTGTGCAAATTGTTTAGCAATCGAGGTATCAATACCGCGTGACTTTAAAAATTCTTCATCAAAGGTCATCGATTCTGTTGCCATCGCAGGGTGAAGATTGACCAAAAAAAGGAGCGCTGTCGGCGTATATTTTTTCATTTTAGTTACGCTATTATTTTTAAATCCGTTGAATTAACGCACTAATGCCGCATCGTAATATTTATCCGTCGAGAATCCCCAAGTCGTCGCAGGGTAAAAACGCACTTTATCGGCATTTTTGATATTGGCGTTTTCGTTACTCGACAAATCAAACGATTGGTGGGGCAATATGTAGCTTTTAGGCAAAGTGAATTTTTGGCCTGAAGGTAATACGGTAATATTGGGTGAGATAAAACGCACAATATACGGTGAAGGGTTAGTGACAATAAATTGGTTGTTTTTATATTCCCACGTTAAGCCTTCCCAAGGGGTAAGGTTTTGCGCCAATCCCGCAGGTCGAATAATCACAGGGAGATTCTGTTTGAAGGTGACGTTAATTTCTTTTTCCAATTCACCCTTTTTCGGAGGAACCCCTTCGAAAGTCACGCGTTTTAATCGTTCCGTTTTCAGCGGCGTTTTTGAGGTAATCAAAAATCGTACGGTTTGAATTTCATTCCCTTCCACGCGTGCAACAGGTGGATAAACCGTAATCAAGTCTTCTTTATCGTCTTCAAGATCTTCGATTTTAGTGATCAATAAACTTGGATATTTATCGGTATTTTTTATATCAATATTGCCTTCACCATCGCTTTCTTCAATCACGACAATAGAACTTTGAGGCACCATGCCTGCAGCCCACACCGAGGTTATCGGCAAAAACATCAACATTACCCACGTAATTATTTTGACAAACATACTGTGCCCTCAAAAAATAAGGCCGCTACTCAGCCTAGATATGCCGAGTAACGACCTTTTTAGTTATTAATAGTAATAAAGTTCAATGGTCGATGAACCATCAAGGTTAATAGGTTGAGTCACATCCAATTTAGACTGGTCGGTAATATAAGCACGAATAATCAGCGTTCCGGTTAAATTTTGGAAAGCTTGTGGCTTAGTATCTGTGTTGTTGGCGCTGTAAGAAACAAAAGTAGCGCCTGAGTTAATGCTACCGCCGTGGTTGGTTTCCTGTGTTTCGGTATTCCACGTGGTGCTTTGAGTTAATGGACCAAATGCATAGAAACGTTTGGTCGCTGCCTCACCATCCAATGTGACTAAACTCGTTGGTAACAGCATCATATAACCACCAATGTCTGCACCATTAGGTGCCGTACCTAAACCCATCACATCTGGATTGACGACTGACACGTTATAAGGCAGGTTGGCAATCATTGAACTAAGCGCCGTAGTATCTGTCAGTTTTGATGCGCCAGTGTCATTTGCTGGGCCGGCATCCGAAGCATTACCTCGGTTGCTATTTGCACGTAACGCCACATTCGTCACACCATCACATTGCACAGAGAAACCTAAGGTTTTCACATCCAGTACACTGACGCCTGTTGTTTCCAACTCGCTTGGCTTGATCATGCCATAATCAGCGACACCCCCACCCGCAGCGGAAGGCACACAAGCCGTTGGACTAATAGTACCAATAACAGAAATATCAATAGAGTCCGCCGCTAACGCAGGCAATGACGCAGACGCAAGCAGCGCTGATAAAAGAACTTTTTTCATCATAAATTCTCAATAGTCGATAAAGACGTTAATGAATTCGTTATTTAATTAATTTTTTATTTAATTAATAGTAATAAAGCTCGATGGTTGATGAACCATCTAAATTAATCGGCTGGTTAGTTGCTAATGTATCTTTATCGGTAATATAAGCTTGGATAACTACCGTCGCGCTTAAGTTTTGGAATGATTCAGGCACGCTATCTGCGCTGTTGGTGCTGTAGCCAAAGAATGCCGTATTTGGTGGCAGTAAAGAATCACCATCGTTAGCTGAAATACCCGCTGTCATTTTGCTCCAGCCAGAGGTCGAGGTTGGTGCCGTTAATGAGTAATAACGTACCGCTGCTGGGTCACCATCTAGGTTTACCAACGTCACCGGTAAGTTCATCATATAACCACCAATTTTATTACCGTTAGCAAGGCCAAGACCAGCTGCTGTTGGCTTCAAAACTGTTGGTAAACTGAATGGTAGATTTTTACCTAAACCCGCATCAATAACGGCTTGGCTAACTAAAGCACTCCCTGAAATATTTTCAGCGCCACTGGTATCTGGAACCGTATTTGGGCGGTTGCTGGTGGCACGCAGAGCGACTGAGGTTTTACCATCACAGCTGATTGAAATATTGACGGTTTTCGCCGGCAATACTGTCGGTGCACCTGACATTAATGCATCAGGTTTGATATTTCCATAATCGACCACCCCACCACCTGACGCACTCGGTACACAGGAAGTTGGGCTAATGGTACCAATAACAGAAATATCAACAGAATCTGCTGCCATTGCAGATAATGACGTTGATGTTAGCAAAGTTGCTAATAATAGTTTTTTCATAATGTTTTCTCTAATTAGAATAAATATCAAATAAACAAAGAGAGTATTTATTTGGGTTGTGAATAAAAGATCTTATTAGGGCTAATAAGATCTTTTATTTATTATTTTTTTATAGTTTAAATATAATTATGGTGTCGACATAACCAATGAAGCACTTGCAGAAAAATCACCTTCTTGTAAATCACTAGGTCCTGGATTAGGAGTTTTAACTAGTGTAAAAGTTACAGTATCTCTCCCTCTACCATTGTAGATATTAGAATTAAACCCTTCTCGCGGTGCGATAACTTTTCCATCATGATACATTTCAACGCCAAGACCTGATATTTCTTTGGTTGGAAAAGCAGTTGAAGAGAACGGTGCAACATCAGCAAATAGTGATACTTTAATATTTTCATTGACCGAGTTATTTTCACAGTCGTAATTTAGCTCTTCATCAACTTGGTAAAAGGTTTGATGGCCTACTGTGGAGATTTTATTTTTACTTACTTCACCAAAATCAATCTCAATAGGCTCGTTATCATTGATCATGCAATTACCAGATGCCAAAAACATATCATTATCAGCTCTAAACACCCATGTGAACCATTCTTCATGATCATCATTAGTTGAATGAAAGTGCATTTTTAATGTCAAAATAGGTTGACCAGCAGAAATAATAACTAAAGGACCAACAGCTTGTGTTGTATCAAAAAACATATCTACATCTAGTGGAGTCCATTCAGAATCCTCTAATTCAAATGCATTAACTCCAGAACCCAGAGGGCTATCCGAATAATATTTTACACCATGTAAATATACCCCTGAAGCTAACCCTGCACTCTCAATACTTGGCCCTGGTATTATCTCAATAACATCAAGGTAATCTATACCCCAACCGTAATCATTATAACACTCGAAATGGTCTCCCACGTTTGCAAAAATATTTTCACCTAAGCTATTTACATCAATGTTATCTTCGACAGGAACATATATATCAACAACAGAGCCATTTGGTGTTTGTCTATCACCATTTCTACATTTAAATGCATAAGAACTAAATGAAAATATTAGCAGCAAAAATAAAGTAAGAATTCTCATACTTCCGCCTAAAATGAATAATTAATCATAATTCAATATAAAAACAGCTGTTGCTACAAAAGTACCTAGCCCAATTGTTTTTGCTTTGATTGCATCTAATTCAGCTTCAACAAAACTCTGAAACCTTAGTGTGTTGTCACCATTCATTAGAGGATATAGATCTGTTTCTGTATTAATTGGAATTAATTTTCCTGCTTCATTTTGTATTCCAATGCCCACTTTTGTTGCAACACTTCCAGCATCTAAAGCAAGTAATCCAGGGAGGTTAGGATTCTCTGCCCCCATAAAACTGACCTTAACACCATCACCAGGTCCAACTTCACAATCGATTAGGTGAATACTAAATGGCTCTGGATGAGTCCTTGTATTGATATACAAGTATTTATCGACGATCGTATCGAAATCGACTTCAATTTCTTCATCACCAGGCATTAAAGTGCAAGGCTCAGCAATTAATGTTCCATTAATGAAAACTTCAACAGCATAACTTGTCGATGTCATTGAAATATATGATGATAAAACGATTAACAGCGTTAATACGCTTTTAATCATCAATTTAAATGGCATAACTTTCATATAAATACCTCTGCCATAAAAGTTAGTCATACATCAACTCAAAAGAAATCAAGGCACGATAAGCGCCGGCTTGCAAGTCGCTGGCAATCCGCACTGGCGTAATAAAAAAGCTTAAACTGTCTTGCCCCGGCGATAACAAACGTGGAAAGCTGCTC
>NZ_JBYVYL010000011.1:0-173954 GCF_058148425.1 Providencia sp. 6390 | reverse complement strand
CGTTGGCATCAGTTGTTTCCATACTTAGTTCAATGTGTCATATGACGCAGTGAGTCACCACGCCATCCCTCAATCAATGGCTACAGCAGCGATTTATAGCCTTGTAGTGGTGAGGGCGATAGATACCACGTCGGTAAATCGCTATCGCCAAAGTTCACGGACATCTCTAACAACATGTTTTCAGATAAACAAAACGGGAAAAAATGGTACAAATGCGTCACAAACATGAAGGCTTCCCCTTCATTTTCAAATTGGCCACGATCGAGGGTCAGGCTCAGCGATAAGCAGCGGTGAGTCTTACCTTTAAGAATGTAATCATAGAGATGGGTGTTGAGTGCAACACAACCTGCTAGCAGCCGCTCCAATTTTCGAGTCACTTGCCGGTCGTTTTCACGGTATAAGATATAGTCTGATAGCATCTGCTTAATGGTGGGCAGTGACATCAACATAAACGCATTGGCGCTGTAGTGAGAGAGCAGTTGCCAATAATATTTGTCATTCACAATCGGTGGATAGCAATTTGATAATACGGTGATATTTTCCGTCACCACCCCTTCAGGCACTTTCTCATTGTGCTGATTTAATACCCCCACGCGACCGTCTTGGTAGCGCTCAAAACTAATATATTGGCAGGAGAAACACTGACTCGGCGGCAAGGTCATGGGTTCTCCCTGATTGGTATAGAAATTCAAGTAATACAGGGTGCGCCCACGAATATCTGTCTCGATGGTCAAGGCATAAAACAGCGCTTGTTGATATTGAGGAAGTAACCGTGATGCCGCCGTGAAATCGGTCATCGGGTAAAAATGACAATATAATCCACGCTCTTTCTCATGTGATTGCAGCGCCAATTGAACATCCGATAAACTCGCCAAATAGTGGTTAGCGGGGATCGGCAATAAATAGGACGATGTACCATACTGAAAATCCATTTCTAATTTATTCTGTTTTTCTCGGTCAATCGTGGGCACACAGTTTAAATAGAAGCTGTCTTCACATTGTGCTGGGGTGATCGGCAACTGCTGATTGAAGTAGATATTGATGACGACAATGGGATCAGTTTGCCAATCCAGTTCTTTCACTATCGAGGGTATATCAATATCAATAAAATGATGTACATGCGGCAGATAGAAACCTTCTAACAGTTGCTGAGGAGCCGATAGCCCACAGTCGGATTGCTGAAAGATTTGATACTGCTTACCGATTTTCGGTTCGAAGGAAAAATCGATATTGTTGCCACGATAGTACTTACCCTGATGAGCCAACTCGATATAATCAAAATATTGGCTAAACCCCAACATTAAGGCATCAGCGACACTTTTTTCTTTGCTTAAAAACAGGTTTAAGGCCGCCGTCATCTGTGAGGTGAGTTGTCCACGATACCTCACACTCAATGAAATGCAGCTGCGATTCGGTTGATGCGTGATTTTTTTCTCAACAATGGTGAACGGTTGCAGCGTCATGCCATAGCACAGGCTAAAACTGGCACCATCAGATCCCAACACAGAATGACCGGCTGGAATATGGTAAGGGTAATTAACCACCTCCGTTTGGTCGACTTGAATAATCGCCGTCGAAGGTAACCCTTTGATGGCCTGAGAGCCTAAACGCTGTAACAAAGGTAAGGTGATCTCAGGAAAAGCGTCATCAATTTTTTCTTGCAAACGTGCGGAAAGAAAAGCAAACCCTTCAAGTAGGTAGCCCGTATGCGGATCTTGTGGGTCTAAAACATGCGCAAGATGTGGCTTCTCTTGCGCATAGTTATCAGCCAGTTTCTGCAAATATTGCTTTTCTTGTAGGTATTTAATTTCACTCATGGTTTATCTCTTTCCGCTATCATGCCATCGACTCATGTTTTAGTATGAGTTGGGTTTTAAACCCTGCTTTTCTGCCTGCTTTTGCAGTTCGTAGTAACGCGCTAGCAAACCATTAATTTGCCCATCGATATTGCTGATCAGTGTGGGTGAAATGGGCTGACCACTGTCGATTTGCAGCGCGAACTCACGCAGTTTTTCTTCCACTGGCGTGCTTTTGTTATGTTGTTTTTGGATGTCATAGATTGCGGTTTTCAAATAAGACAGGGTGAAGCTACCGCGATTGCGCTCTTGCATGACAATTTTGTCTGACAGCTGTTGCAACAGCGCAGTGGTTTCTGACCAACTGTCATCGATGGGGGCATTTTCGAGTCGAGTGGTGATCAGGTTTTGCCAATTGCGACTAGCGTAGGCTTGGTCGGCATCGTTCGGCCATAACCCTTTTGCTGTTTCCACAAGGGAGTCAGAAAGTTTTAAGCTAAAAACAGGTGATTGCTTTTCCAAAAGATTCAGGCTATCTGAATAGCTAGCGAGTTCAGGTTTAAATAACCAGCGCGCTGCGGCACCTTCAGGCACTGAGGTAGTGGCAATCAGCGCCTGTTTGAGGGGGTAATACACGGCGTAACCAATACCCGCAAATAATACAGCGCTAGCCACTAAGCCAATAAAAAAGCCTTTTGTCGCGCTCATTTTTTCTTGGATAGGCAGCGGTGCAGGCTCTGATGGCGCAGGCGTTTCAATAATAATCGATTGTATTGGCAGTTCTTGCTGAGCTTTCGGTTGCTGGATATACACCAAAGGTGGCAGTTTTACCGCTTGGCTTTTGATTTTACTCAGAGAGTCTTCGCGCTGTTCGAGGTTTTTTGCCGAGTTTTGAAAAAACCACAGTAGGTTTTCTAGCTTAGGCACCTTTGACCATGTGGTTTGTGCCAGTTTGTCGATAATCAGCTGTAGCGCACGCTCGGAGCGGTAAATTAGACGTAAATCATTGGTGTCAAACGTGAGCTGGCGCAGGGTAGAGCCTGCGCGGCTGTTAAACCAATTTAAAATATCGGCACGATGGTGTGGCTGCTCTGGCCATAAGTGATCCCACTGAGTGACGACAACACTGGCAAGCAGTTCAGTCCCTTCAGTGAAGCCACTTAACCCATGCAGTTGTAATCGAGCTATGGTGTAATAAATACCACTCTGCAAATCAATACCGTGGTTTTTGAATAAGGTTAAGCAAAGCGATTCAATGAGTGTCCAGCTCACTTCCGGGCGAGCTGGATGGTTTAGTTTATTGAACTCTGCTTTTAAGGCGATAAATTCAGGAGTCTCCAGAGGAGACCCTCCTACTTTGATCACTAAATTTTCAGATTGCGTACTCATTATTTCACTATTCCTTTGTTGTTATACCGAAAAGCACATTAGTAAAGGGTTTCCGGTAAACGGAATCGGGTAAATAATCCCCCAAAGAATGGGTTGTTAGATTCATCGATTTGCACACGGTACGTCATGTCACCACCATCGATGCTGAAACGCACATCGAAGGAGTTTGGTTTCACATTCATTAACTTACCGCTGTCGATCAGGCGTAACTGTGCCCACGGGCCACTAAAACTTAACGCACGCGGCGATTTATCACCTGAAAGAGGAACTAATGTGAGTTTGCTTTCTATATTTGAACGCATGGAGTTTGGCCAAACCATATGCACGGTATTGCTGCGACCATGTGAGTAATCAATAATTTGCCCATCAAGGTTCAAAATACTGCGGCGCTTATTGCCGGAAAGTGACAGTGGTTCAACTGCAAACTGGGTTTCAAGGTTACCTTGAGCAGTAAAGAAGGTGTCACGAATGCGGTTTGCAACCTCAATCTGTGCCAATACATCAGGGCGGATCAGCGACTGCCCATCCATATTTTCAATCAAATTATTTTCTACAAACAAACGTAGATTTTGCTGATAGAAGCTATCGATAGTACCGTTTGGTTTAAAGAAGCGTTCAAATTCACTCAGTGGTACATCTTGGGTTGATTTCGGATTGAATGGGTAACGCCCTGCAATATAAGCGTTATATTGCTTAACCACATTTTCATTCCATTCCACTTCCATGTAACGAATAGCTTCTTTTTGCACCACGTTCCATGCTTGGTCAGCAAGATCACCCACCCAGCGGTTCAATGGCTCCGGCAATGTTTTCGCCATCTGTGATAGCTCAAAAATCACATCACGGTTGTTGTCGTTCAAACGCATCGATACAGCTTTCAACGCTGCTTTACCCGGAACAGGTGAGTTTTGGATACTTAACAAATAACGGTGTAGATCGTTCAATTTTTGATTGAGGTTTTGCAGGTTTTCGCCGTTATTACTCACCAAAATTTCAGTTTCTGGGGAAAACTCTCTATCCAATCGGCTCAATAACTTGTATTTAGGCTCTTCCATCAGTTGTTTTTGTTCTGACGAAGGCAATGAGCTATCAATGGCTGGTAGAGAGGTGTTATCTCTGAGCACTTGTAGCGCACGACGTAGAGGTTGCTCACCACTAATGATTTGTTCCAACGCATTGATTTCGTCTTGGATGGTGTCAAACTCGCGGATCTCTAAGTTGCTCATCGCACCACGCCATTGCGCGGTGTAGTCGCTGAGATACTGTTCGCTGATTTGACGTTGAATTTCTTTACGATCACTATCACTGTATTGAGTATTGCGCGCCAAGCTCAGTACCCAAGCATCTAATAACGTCAAATCAACCAGCTCATCGTTCTGCCTGATAAAGTAGTTAATTAGCCCCGAACGTGTGAGAAATTGTGGGATTTCTAGCTTATCTTCATCGATTGCCGTGAATACGGAGTTAAAACCAGGGCCAATTTGATGGCGTAGGTTCAGTGGCGATGACAATGTTTGGTTAGCTTTCAATCTGAGAGTTTGGTAAACACGCTGATAAAGAGAGAGGGTGCTGAGTTCTTTCTGTGCATCATTGATTGGTTTTGCAAAAGGCATAAAGGCCTTATTGGCAATCACGGAGCCGCTATTACGCTCTGTCTGCCAATCAGTATGCTCTAACGCATAATGTAAGTGGCCTCGCAGTTGCATCTGGATATCTCGCTGCCCAGTAAAGATTTGGCTCCAATAATTCGCCATGTAGTCTTCAACTAAACCATTATTACGACCACTTTTATCATCTAGCATGCGCATCACACGCAGAATTTCCAGTTTCTCCTCACTGCCTTTTTCTGCTGCATTTAACTCAGTAAGCAGCCCAGCCATAATCGCCGGTAAGAAGCGCTCAGTCAGCAATTGTAGATAAACATTTTCAACTTGCGGCCCAACTTTTTGGCCTTGGTACAAACCCATTTCGGATAATAAACCGCTCTTGTCGCGATGGTTTCCATAAGCCAACGCGGCTTCCCTTAATGGGTTCAATACAGGAAGCTGTTTACTACCGTCAACATCTTTAGTGGTACTTGATTCTATCGCGCGGAAAGATTTCACTTCGTTGAGAACATTTTCACCTGCACGGTAGTTTTTATTGTAGTAATGGCTCCAGCCATTCCACACCACCAGCAAGCCAACCACGCCCACCGTTGAAGCAACCAATAAACGGGTACGATGTTTTTTCAACCAATAGTGGTTTTCTGCCGCTAGGTTTGGCTCGCTAAATAGCACATCACTGAATAAGTTTTGGGTGAAATACGGATGTGTATCCGCAATCGGCCAAGTGGTTAACGGTGCGGTAGGTAAATGATATTGAACTGATGCCGTTTGGCTAAACACATCATCAATTTGCCCGATTTGGGTTGATGAAGTGAGGTATACCCCTCTTAAACGGATATTTTTTTGTTCATTATTCGCAATCAATGATGAGATCAGTTTGCTAACACTGCTTTGTAAACCTTCAATTTGGCGTACAAAACTGAACAAATCGCTACGCTGACTACCTTCAGAACGATTTAACATCATCTCAGGTAATGCGCTGTTCATTTGGCCAACCCACTGCGTCCAAAATGTATTGAGTTGTTTTTCCCAGTTTGCATTTTCTTTAGCGCTAAAAGAAACACCCAGTACTTGGTTACGTTGTTGGGCGTCCAACGACTGGAACATAGCATCAAAGCCACGTAATAAATCAAGCTTAGTCAATACGATATAGAGTGGTAGCTGGCTGTTAAATGTCATACGAACTTCTTCAATACGCATATGTAAGTCAGCAATCAATTGACTATTTTTTTCTTTCGAATTGGTTAACAACGCCAAGGTATCAATAGTTAGAACAATGCCATTCATCGGTTGTCTTGAACGATTAGTATTTAACCAATCGAGTAATTCATTCCACAAACGATGATATAGCTGAGGTTTATCATTTGGCCCCATCGGTTGGGTCAACAATTTGCCATCCGGTACAAACAGCACCGCGTTATCTGCCAACAAACATTGAATATGTATAGGTAATTTATGATCACTGACGACATTTTCAGTCGGTGCAATATCCAAGGTATTGAGGCTATTTTTCAGCAGTGTCTGCTTACCACTATCGTCAGCCCCTAATACAAAGTACCAAGGACGCAGGTAAACCGCGTTAGTGTGGCCATTTAAATGACGAGTAAATTGCGACTTCCAGTAATCAAGGTAACGGTTTTGGAAATCAATATCATTACGGACAGGATCAACCACGGCGAGCTCAACATCTAGTTTGAGGCTTTCCAGTTTTTTCACCCGTTTCCATGTGGCATAACCAATCCAACTGACAATCACTAACACAATCACTATGGTTGCTAACCAACGTGCACTCAGTTCTTTCAGTGGATAGTCGTCTTGGTAGTGAAATTCAGGGCCCCACCACCAAATCCAGATAATTAAAATGGCAGGGAGCAACGCCAAACACAGCAGTAAAAATGATTTAATTTTTGGTTTATCGCCAAAAAACAGCTTTTTAAGAGAACCTGTTATTTTTGGTATGGATAGAAAAGATAATTTCATTGTTGTGAATTCCTATCAAAGGTCATTTCCTGCTTTTCTTGCGCTTTGCGTGCTAAACGATTGAGCAAATCTGGCTCCCAGTCTGATAGCGAGTAATGTAATGCGGCAGTATGCAGTTGCAGATAAAGGTTCTCAGCCATATGTGTCATACCTGCTTGCTCAAATAATTGGGCTGATAACAATTGGCTATAAAAGCGCGTTCTAGGCTCTTCAGTTGCAGCAATAAAACTCTCAACCCGTTTTAATGCTTCGCTTAGCCCATGCTCTTCAAAACATTGCAAAATTTCTTGTTGCTCAGCGTGTAAATTGTGAGCGCCAGTCGATGATTGGCTATTAGCTGATTTTTGGAAGCTGCTCAGCCAAGATTGCACTTCTTCAGGCAAAAAAGGGCTCATATCTGAAAAGCTCAACTTAGCCAAATCAGGTAAGCGGTTTAAAAATAGCTGTAGCTCCTGAGCAATGGCCTCTCCCACTCGTTCATGGCCCAGTCTTGTCGCCACTTGTCCTGCCAACATGTGGCCTTCAAACCAATACGGTGACAAAGTCAGGCTCTGCTCAATGTTATTCAGCAGTTCCATTGATGGTTGAGCCATTTGGTTTTTATAATCAATGATGCGGTCTTGAGAAACGGGGGCTAATGGCGTTTTACCCTCATTGTTCGCCATCGGTAACGCATTGATGGCATGCCAAATCGCATAACGGCGTAAGCAATACCCCACCGCGCCGGAAGGTGCTTGCTCACACACCGCTTCAGCCACTTTAAGCAATGTTTGCTTCCATTGACGCTCATCGCTTTGATTAACTTCAATATTAGGTGTACTGATAACGAGAGCCTGAGCTTGCGGAGCACTTTCAACGACTGGTTTTTCACTCGCAGCAGGCGTTGCAGCCGCGACAACTAAGGCAGGTTCACTTTGTTCGATACGGCTATAACGGCGACTGAGGGTATCTATTTCAGCGGATAGATCAGGACATTGCGAGTGCCACGATTTAGCCAAAAAGGCAAAAGAGCCTAAAATATTATCACGTTGATTCGCATCCGCTTGGCGGCAAAAACTGTCTTGCGCGGTATCAAAACGTTTAAGAATTTGCCCTGCTAAGCGTTGCTTCAAACGAATATTTTGTGGATAGCTCGTCTCCCAAAAATGACGCACAAATTCGGCTAATAATTCTGCTGCTAGCGCCAATTCGTTCGGCTCTCCGGCATGTTGCAAGGTACGCAAAAGATGTACCAATAAGCGAAAGTCTTTGGTTTCGCTAGCAAACAATTGCAGTGCTTTACGTTGGATCTCTTCAATATTTAATTGAGCATGGCTTAAGGAGCCAAACTTGATCATTTCGCCATCAATATATTCCCAATCGGGGTTATCATCAGCGATAGGTGCCGCTTGTTTGTCCTCATCGAGAGGCATCAACAGCAGCTCTTTCCATTTTAGTTGTCTATTCATCGTCATGATAATTACCAGTGGCAAGCTACCCTTAATGGTTTGATCTCTTCTGACATGCCTGAAATATTGAAAGTCAGTCGGTCATTGTTGGCGAGTTTTAACGTTAATTTTTCGCTATTTAGCAGTCTTTTAATTTCATCAATCCCAGGAATGCCGCGGCTGGATTCCAAAACGTAGCCGTTTTCACGCAGAAACCAGTCAGCAGTAAATTGGGTTTTATCGGTAGTTAGCATCACGCTACCTGCCTCTTGCTGGCGTGGTAGTGCCACTTGTAACCGAGTGATATTGTCAATACAGCTGATCATCATGATGGGACGAGGTGGCGCAAAACCAATCGCGGGTATGGTCATGATGACGGGGTAGTCTCCCGTTTCAGGAACCGTCACTAAGAAGCCTGCGCTGTTATCTTCTCGGTGCATTTCATGTTCCATGGCTTGGCGCCACGCCTTGCCCATTTGGCTTGGATCCAGCTGCGTCTCTGCGGGTGAGTCCACCATGATCTTGTCATAGCAGGCCAAGCGGATCAGTTGTGATGACTCCAAACGACACTCGGACAACGCTTGGGTTAGCGCTTGCGGGTCGAGTTTTTCCGCTGATGCCATTGCCGTAACCAGTAAAGCAGCGATTAGCCCCCCTGTTAGCGGTGAAATGTTCATCTCATGCTCCCATATTTTTTCAATTTATAGATTAGGGACCGCTTTGATAAATTCAGGCTCGATGCCATCGCTTCGAAATCACCATCGAATTGTTGCTGTCGGTCTTTTAAAATTTGCTCTTCGTAATGCTCCGTTGCGACAGTTAAGTCATCTATTTGTTTAAAATCAGAGAGATTGTTATTCCCTATTGGCACAACTGGGCTCGTCAATGCGTTGACCGCAGCTTGTAACTGTCGCTCACGATCTTGCTGTAACGAATTGAGATATTGCAGATGAGCAATTTTTTGTTGGGTGTGTGACCGCTCAAGGATGCTTTTGAGCTGATGATGAAATAAGGCACAGTAAATAGGAAAAATGCCTTGCTCGTAACTTTCCATATCGAGTGCCTGACCAAACAAGGTGATCGCACCACAGATTTTATTGCGCAGATCTCTCAGTGGTAGGCTATAGAGTCCTGTACCCGGCGGGAGCTCCGCCACAAACTGGTGAAAATGGCGATCGTTGATGTGGGTGCCTTGTTTTAAGTTTTCCCACAACACCACCTGCCCTTTCGATATTAGCTGGATCAACGGATGATCAGCATCGCTAATATCGACATCCAAATACCCTTGCTCAACTTGACCCCATTGCTTAATACTCCAACTTTGTAAACGGTTTTCAGGTTGGTTAATTAATGAAACAACAAGGGCACTATATGGGCTGCGTGTGAAGCTGAATGCCAAAAATTGGCTCGCTAACACATCTAAGTTAGTGCACTCAAGTAATGCTAGGGCATTTTTCAGTCGTGATTTCATAGTTCCGCGTTCACCGTTGCAACGAACTCATCGTTCTGTGTGGATAATTGAATGAGATCAATCGCTTCATTTTTCGCACTGTGTTGGAGCAACAGCAGTGATAGCGGCGGTAATAATGCCCCATCGATAATTGACTCAAGAATTCGTGCGCCATTTTCAGCACGAGAAGCACGACGCAGAATTTCATTTGCCACACTGTCATCCAACTCAACTTGAGCACCAAAACGTTGTTCAAGCAGTGATGTCAAACGAGCAAGTTTGCCACTGACAATTTGTTGTAAGACCTCTAATGGCAACGGTAAGAAAGGGATCACTTCCATACGCGCCAAAAGTGCAGGTTTGAAGAATGCCGTTAATTCAGGGTATAGGGCATCCTGCAACTCATCTGGCCTATCTGCATAAGTCGTGATGATTTGATCACCAAGGTTAGACGTTAAGAAGAAAGCTACGTTTTTACAGTCAATCACTCGACCTTCGCCATCGGCTAATTCACCCTTATCAAACGCCTGATAGAATAAATTCAGCACGTCTGGATGCGCCTTTTCCACTTCATCCAACAGCACAACAGAGTATGGTTTCTGACGAATAGCTTCAGTTAACACCCCACCTTCACCGTAACCGACATAGCCCGGCGGTGAACCAATTAAACGTGAAACCGTATGTTTTTCTTGGAATTCAGACATGTTGATTGTGGTCAGATACTGAGTACCACCAAACATCAATTGAGCGATTTGGATCACCGTTTCGGTTTTACCCACACCACTTGGCCCTGCCAACAAAAATGCACCAAGAGGGCGTCCTGGGCGACGCAAATCAGCTCGAGCTGTCAATAAATGCTTATGCAAACATTCAATGGCCAACGATTGGCCTTTGATCGTTTGTTCTAAGTAAACAGGCAGTTCGGTAACGACGGATAAAGCATCTTGTGATAGACGGTTTAGTGGCACGCCTGTCCATTCAGCGATCACTGCGGCAATCTGTTTTTTATCAACATGTGGTGATACCAACAAATGCTGCTCATGCAGCTCATTGAGCTGCTCATTAAGCTGTTTTAGCTGTTCTTTAAGCACCAAGCTGTCATTGATGGCAAGCTGCTCATCGCTTTCAAGTAACTGTGCTCTTAGTGCAACAATTTGTGAAACAATGGCTTGTTGGGTTTCCCACGCCATTTGTAGCTCTTCAACTTGTTGATTGATGGCTTCAGCCTGCTCAGCCAAAGCATCAAGGCGAATACGGTGATCATTCAAGCCTAACTGCTGCTCGCGCTGTAACACCTCCATTTCCATACCGATTTGATGTAATTCGGTTTTCAACAAAGAGAGCTTTTTCGGTGGCGAAGAGAGGTTAATGGCTGCCCGTGCTCCCGCAGTATCAAGGACATCAATCGCTTTATCTGGAAGCTGACGCCCAGAAAGATAGCGTTCACTCAGCTCTGCACTGGCACGTAGTGCTTCATCATCAATAAATACTTGATGCGCCTTTTCATAAATAGAGCGTAACCCACGCATGATGATCACCGCTTCTGCCGCGGTTGGTTCTTTAACTTGAACCAGTTGGAAGCGGCGTGCTAAAGCGGCATCCTTTTCAAAATACTTTTTGTACTCACTCCAAGTTGTCGCCGCAATGGTGCGTAACTCACCACGCGCTAACGCAGGTTTCAATAAGTTAGACACATCTAAGCCACCCTGTTGGTTACCTGCACCAATCAAAGTATGTGCCTCATCAATAAAGAGAATAATTGGATGTGGCGATTGGCTGACTTCCTGCATAATGCCTTTGAAGCGTTTTTCAAATTCACCTTTAACTGCTGCGCCGGCCTGCAACGCACCAAGATCTAATGTCATTAATTCACAACCACGTAGCTTTTCAGGAATTTCACCTGCAACGATGCGTAGTGCTAACCCTTCAATCAACGCACTCTTACCGACCCCCGGCTCCCCCACAACCACAGGGTTGTTTTTACGGCGGCGACATAAAATGTCGATCATCAAATCAATTTCATGGTCACGGCATAAAACGGGATCTAATTGGCCATCACGGGCCTGTTGGGTCATGTTTTGAGTGAATTTCGCCAGTAGTGTATCCGTAGGGCGACTTTCTCCTGCTTGCTGCTGTGCTTCTGTTAAAGGCGCTTCCGCCGAACCTGCCGTCCAGCTGTCAAAATTCAGTCGTAGCTGCTCGCGATTGACTTGAGATAGCAAATCAGCAACGGGTTTCGACAGGTAACGCAGTGGCATTTGCAGTAAAGTTAAAAATAAGGTACCTGAGCGCAGCTCACTATGGTTATATTCGGTTGAAGCTAATAGCCAGCTATCTTTCATCCATTCAATCAATAATGGCGAGAAACTTGGGTAGCTTTGGGTGATTGCATGGTGTGGTGGAATTTGTACTTCAAGCAACTCAACCAATTCGATGACATCTAAATCCGCTTTATGGCTGATCAGGCGAATGTCAGTTAATGGTGTTTCGACCAATTGCTGAAAAAACTGCGAAACCGTAATTTCAGGTTGCTGGTGGCTCACGCAGTATGCTGCTGCGCTTTCTAGCGCATGCTTGGCAATAGGATGTAAGCGGTTAACCAATGTCGAAAGATCAATCTGAATCATAATGCGTCCTAACCGAGTAATGTATTAAGTTGTTCCACGATGCTGAGTGTCTGATGATTCAGTCGCGATGAGTAAATGGTGTAAATTACTGCTGCCAAAACCATCACAGCAATCACGATATAGCGGACACCGAAGCGCTTACCTAAGCGGTAGCGATGGTGTTTATTGCCGCCTTCATCAAAGAGAACGATAGGTTTTGCATCACCTCTCAGCTGTTGAATTTGTTTCTGTAAGCGCCTTAGTAAGTGATTGAATTCATCGTTTTGCCCCGTCGTCACTTTGTAGCGACCGCGGTAGCCAAGGCACAAACACAGATAAATAAACTCCAACAAATCAAGGTAACGTTTAGGTTCACCAAGTAACCGTTCGATTAATACGAATACTTTTTCTCCCCCCCAAGACTCGTTATGAAAATGCACCAGTAATGACTGCTTGATCCAATCATTCTGCTGATCCCAACCTAAGCCCAATGCGGTTTCATCAATAAAGGTGCACAGTACATAACGGAATGAAACGATGGCTCCCGGTTCATAACCTTGAGTTTGTAGCTGCTGTTCTATTGAAGTGATATCCGTCACTACCTGCTGATAAAGCTTGTCTGACAGCGGTGTCTCAGACATGGCTTTCATTCTCAACACCATGCCAAGCAATGGCGTTGCAGCATCAATCATGGGGTTGATGCTGTTGCCTCTCAGCGGCAGCTGATAATTTTTTTGTGAACGATTCGGTTTGACATAGTCATTGAGGAAAGCGGCATTAGTCATTATCTAACCCACCTCTTACCGCCCATAATTGGATATCCAACTCAAGGAAGTTGCCGGATACATGGAATGCCATGTTGGAATGCTGTTTGATCTCTTGCCACACATCACAGTTTTTATCGAGTTCAAAATAGTTATAACCCGAGTGGTATGGCAGCTCGCGTGGTGCAGTTGAAAGCGCAACCAATTTGACACCTGGAACCTGTACACTGACCACTTTACGAATGTTACCCACTGAGGTGATCTTCGATTGTTGCGGAAACTGCAAACGTAACTGCTCTTGTGGCATATTGGCTTTAACCGCAATGATAAAGGTCGCTTTTTGTAATAGCAGTTTGTCGTGGATCGTTGCCACACGAATACCGTGATCTTGAATTTCCATTGGAATAGAAACGGCACGAGGTGTTAGCACCACACTCAACGCTTCCCTAATATCTTTAATGAGCGGAAAGTAACTGGCGGCTAAATTAAAATGTTGATATTTAGCAACAGTTTCCGATAAGCGAGAGCTTTTGGTAAATGTTTGCAATTCACCACATAACTCCAGCAGATCACGGAACAGCCTTTCAGGATGAATAACAGGCTCTTGGATATAGTGGCTATACAATGGATAGGTGCGATTCACTACCTGTAACATCAGAAACTCAGCGACATCCGCAACACCTTGCTGCCCCGGAGAACCAATACGTGAAGCAATTTGTCTTGCTCGCTCAAATAGAGCCCCTTGTAGCTCAACTAAAAATTCACTCAGCACCGGAAAGATACGTATATTTAAACAAGCAGGAATAAAATCAGTCTCTATGGTTAAACCGCCATCAGCGCCACGCTCTCTGATTTTACAAATAGGTAGAGTGACATAGGCGTCCATTTCCTTGGAGCCTTGTTTTAAAATAGGTCTCAATTTAGCCACATGAATTGGGCTCACATCACCCCCTTCCGTGTGCAAATCACGCACGTCTTCCATGCTATCGCTATAACGTGATAACAAACGGTTACCGCTATGTTCAGTCGACACTTCATTAACTGTGCTATTAACCAAAGGAAATGCGAGGTAAATAACATTGTTATCACCTTCGTTGATGTTTTTAATATCAATCGGCTGAGGAAGAATGTCCTGTTCAGGCAATGAAAAAACGGTACCATCAGGCATCACACCAGCAGCATCTTTGATGCCAATACGCCCCATGCTGTACAGTTCTTCACTCATGGTTAGTGAAGTTAACCCCCAATAATGTGAGATATAACTTTTCAGTATGCTTTCCGTGACATAATCTTGATGGCGTTGCTGTTGTTGGAAATGTTGTGGCTTAATAAATAAACCTTCGCGCCAAATCACTCTATTTTTTGTCGACATACTAATCATCTTCCTCTTGTCTAAATTCGATTTCATTTCCTCTAATGTGCGCTAGGAGGAAGTAATGGCGCCCCTTACCACGAGCCTTGACGATTTTTTTCCATTCAGCATTGTCGGGGTCGGAGTAGTAGCCAATCACACCGATATAACGGTTATCAGGGTAAAGCTCGATATTCGGTAACGGCTTATATTGACCCGGTAAAATGGTGTAGTCCTGATGGTCGATATAGTTCTTTTTCAGTACTTTCTCGAGATTTCCGTCTTGCTCCTCAATTTGATCAAAATCGAGCGCAGCAAACAGAGAATCTTCATTCATATAAACAATTTGTAAGTTGATAGGTGTCGCCTCACCATCCTGATTCGGATTGATGTTTGGCTCAGCTAAAATGGTTAGAGAAATCGTTGATGGCCTATCTTCCGGCGGCCCAATCGGGATCGACGGATCTAAGATAACTTGACCTATTTTCGATACCGCTTCTAATGGCTTAGTACAACCACTGAGAACCACCATGGAAAACAGTAAAAATAGGTAACCGAGTAAGGTGTGTACACGCATATTACGCTTCCTCAAGCCCTTTTCTTAAGGCTCTGTCATAAGCATGGGTGTAAACTTCATAGAACAATTTTTCAAAGCCCTGCTGGCGCGAAGAAGACAGTTCTTTGTAATAGTTGTTGTACATTTCCCAAGCCCAAGCATCATCGGTCGATGTGTTATCAGATGCACGGCGGTAGTGCGCGAAACGGTTTAATAAATGCTCAGGTGAAAACGCCGCTAACATGGTGGACAGCGCAGTAGAAATGGCGGCCTGGTTGGCCTGATAGTGCAACTGCATATTATGTAAGCTTTCGGCTACCGCAGAAGGTGCAGAAAGGTGCACAGGGCTGCGTTCATCAGTGAACATCAACGCCATTGTTTCTTGATAACTGCTATTAAGACGCAGAGGATTGTCTTCAATCGGTCGTAATTGCTTATCTTGTAAACTTTCTTGCTGTTGCTGTAACGCCAGTAAACCTTCAACTGCAGAGCGAACGGTTTTTCCCAATTCCACTAAAAAATCATTCGCTTGCTGCGAGGTTTGTAGATTCAAGTGAATACCAAGCCCCTGCATTAATGGGTTTACAGCTACGTGCTCAATATCGGTAATCGAGTCATCGTGTGTTGGTGTGATTTTTGGTAAATCCATAAATTCCTGAACCATGGTGTTCCCTTGATTATCTGAAGATGGGTTGGCAGAAAATTGAGCGAAATGGGTGCCATTCATCAATAGTGAATCGGCAGATTGCTGTTTCGTCTGTGAAATGAGACTTAGGCTCTCATTTTCTAGTGCTTGAAGTGGGTCATAAGTTAGCGAACCTTGCACTGTTGGTGCGAGTTCATAATGAGTCGGTTCATAAGACTGAGCCGGTGAAGTATCAAACAAAGAATCAAGTGGATTGCTGTTACTTGAAACCAGTGACTGTGGCGTCACCGCCATTAAGTCTTCTTGAAGTTGCCCTGTTAAATTGATATTCACAGATAACTTAAGTTGACCAATTTTAATTTGATCACCATGAGCAAGCCTAACTGCATCGAGATAACTCGGTACAATTGCCTTGTTGACATACACCGATTCGGTACTGGCTTTAAGGCAAAAATGTTTATCCTTCCATAGGATAGAGCACTGCACTGGTGCAATGGAATTGTGGCTATCTTGTATCTGCCATTCACATTGCGGGCTGCTACCAATTTGCCCGCCGTCTTGCGAAAATGTCATACTCGAAACATGACCGCTTTCGAGTAGTTCACTATTTATCAAACGAAATGAAATTGTAGGTAAATACTTATCCATGCGATTTATTCCAGTACAGTGATGGTGACATTAGGCCGCTGTTCAGGCTTACCTAAGAAGCTTTGCCACCCTAATTGGTTGTGTTGCTGGCGGCCTAAACACAGCCCTTCTGCTTGTTTTTCTGCTATCTTTAACCGTAAATCCCACGCTAATTGCTCATGGAAGATGTAAGACACAAAGGCAACAAGAGGCAGAAAATCAGCGCCATTCGGTAAAAAAGCCATATAACGCTCAAGTGATAATTCACTAAGCTCGATAGTGCATTTGCCGTTACAATCGTAAATGTGCGCACCCAAGCTGAAGTTTTCACCAAGTAGCATGCGAGGTTGTGATTTTTTCCCTGCTTGATGTGAAATCACACCAAGCCTGTTTTGCTGATTTTCAGGGATCGGCACTTTACGCGTTTCCCAACCAATCACATCGACATGATCAAGGTCGAAACAATGTGCAACTAAACTGCTAATTACATCAGGCGAACGGCTTGGACTGGCTAATAACCCCGCGTAAGCTAGCATCTTGCTATGGTTGATATGCACGCGCTCGCGGTTGACTTCATTCCCTAATCCCACCAGCGAAAACATATAGCGAGAGAATGAATCAACGCCTTCATTTTCAAAGCAAATGTAATAGCGGTACTTGCGCCAAATACGATGTAGCAGAGAAACTAGCCGATGGTTGAACAGGTTCAAATAATCGGTCACACCGGGTAGCTGCTGAGCATCTTCCCAAGCGAAATCATCAAGGTAATAGCTAGGAAGTGGTGACTGGCTACCATGCAAACCTAAAAAAGAGACTTCAAGTTCAAAATGCCCTTGCGGGTCCTTCTCAACCGAGATCACATCTCTCGTTGGAAAGGCAATATTGGCGCACGATCTAAAACGGAGCAGCTCATCCGCTTTTGCTTGTTCAGATTCGTTTTTCAGCTTATTGAGTAGTTCAACAAGTTGATAAAAGTTGTAATCAGTAACAGAAGTGCCAGCCTTATCTAGCCAGCGCTCGATTACCTCAGTGTTTGCTGATTGATTTGAGCTGGCCACCGATAGGTTTCCTTGTTATCGATATTGAAGACTTCCAGTTCATGAAACATGTTCACGCTGGTATACAGAGCAAAAAATTGGGCAATCACGGTGCAGAATAGATACAAGCTGCCCTCACTCAAAAAGGCGCTTTGGCGCACAGTTAGCGTTGTTTTCAAGCCTCGAACAGGTAACCCACGGTAAGCGTGCTCAATTGGCGTGGTTTGCAAGTCAATCAGTGCATCTAAACATTGCTGAGACTGCCTTGCCGTCTGACGATGAAACACCGCGGGAAGATCGTAGAGTTGCAGTATTTGCTTTAACGACGTTAAATTCAGCAGCGATTGATAATTCAATGAAAGATTAGTTAATTCAGACCAATACAATGTTTGCCCCAATAGGGGGTATAACGGCATGGTTGGCTTGAACAAATTACTGGCTGATACCACGCCATCAGGGATCCAGTTCTTATCAAGAGAAATTGCATGGGTTGAAAGGCGTGAAGCAACATTGCGGTTAGTGCAATTTAGAGAAACGGAAACGGTTTCTTCACAATGCTGTAATTTCGTCTCACTATCACGCACAAAAGACAGGGTGTGAGAATAGCCAGCGCCTTCTTTCGCATGATTGATTTTTAATCGATAGTAACCGTGATTTTTATCTTTAAGGTTGTGGCTTTGATGATGGAAACTTTCAAACGCCGTGTAATTAACAGCATAAGGTGTGGCGTTTTGTGGATACCTTAGCCCCTGTACTTGGTTAATCGAAAAGATATCGTAACACAGCGGAGTACGGTAACTCGCACTCAATACGTAATCATCATTTTTCCCTGTTAGGTCAATTGCCTCACTATCAATAGGGAAAAGATTCGCGATGGGGACACAGTTAAGTTTGATACTGTCATTGCGGATCACAACGGCATCGGGGATTTCACAATCAAAATTGATAACAAGTTTAAATGAGTCCGTATTCAATGCTAAAGGAAGATCATCTAGCCCTTTAAAATCCATAAACATAAAGGCTTCAGGGAAGCAGAAATACTCCTGCAAGATCCGATAGCCATCGTAACTATTTTTAGGGTAAGGCAGTAAGGCGTCTTCTTTTTTGAAACCAACAGGAGCCGCAGCAAAATTATCTAATGGCAACCGATGATGTTCAGCTAGTAATGTTACGTCCTTAACTTTATGACTTAATAGATAAAACAACTGGTTGGTGGTATAGGTTGCGCCATTCAAATGAACGCGTAACTTATCTAACCCTATTTCTGCCAGCACGCGGGGCTTATCTAATTGAAAGACAATCTCAATGCTTGCGGTATTCTGTTGTATCTGTGAAATTTTTGCAGGCAGTAACCAAAGGTCTCGACATTGGCTAAAACGACATTGATGCAAGCTGTCTGAATTGGGGTTGTCCCCTTGTACATACAATGGTCTTGCCACAAAAGGATGACCTGCCGCGACTTTACTTGCCTGATTCAGTACATGAGCATCCACACAATACTCTGCAATCGTCATACTTGGAAAAGGACGTGCGTACGCAGGCCACAGCATATTCACTAAGCTGCTCGTTAACTCAGAAAACTGCCTGTCTAGCTGTTCACGCAAATTACCTGAAAGATAGGCAACCCCTTCCATCAAGCGTGCACCATCAGGATCCTGTAGTTGATTGGACAATAAATCAACGAGGTGAGGTTTTTCTACTGCGACCTCGCGAGCGAGTTCTTGCAGGTACTTTAGTTCATTTTCAAAATATGGGCTTGAGGGCATATTAGAACTGTTTCAATTGGTATCGCCGATTATTGTCGAGCTGCATGCTAAATTCGATGAGTTGGCGCTGGTTGTCTAAATCAATAAAAGCGATGATGCTGAATTGGAGCAACAATGCATCGGCATCGCTTTCAATAAATGAGACCTGTACATTACTGATACGAGGCTCATAAGCTCTGATGCATTCTGTGATGGAGTTTTCCAAGCTCTTGCGAAAATCCATTGCGGCTTGCGTTGCGTCATTTAAATCAGGCACACCCAAGTCCGCTGAACTTTGGCAAGCATCAGGCCGGCTATTCAAAATTTGCTTTAAGTTTTGCTTGATTGATTTAACCAATGCATCCATGCGAGCGTGATGAGAAGAGCCAGAGCTCTTCCCTTGGATGCGCTCAAATAAACTGGCAGTCTCCGAAGACTCCCAGTTATAGTTAGCGGCCATGACGCTTACTCTTTGTCTAAGCGGCCAACAAGCGACAGCTCAAAGTTTGCACCCATATACTTAAAGTGAGGGCGAACTTGAATTGCGACTTGATACCAGCCAGGATCCCCTGCGACATCGAGAACTTGGATCTGTGCTGAACGCAGTGGGCGCTTGCTACGCACATCTGCTGGCGGGTTTTCTTGATCAGCAATGTATTGCTTCAACCAGATATTCAGTTCACGTTCCAAATCTTGGCGCTCTTTCCATGAGCCGATTTGTTCACGCTGCAACACTTTAATGTAATGCGCTAAACGGTTGATAATGAACATGTAAGGTAATTGAGTTCCCAATTTATAATTGGTCTCTGCAATTTTACCTTCATGGGTATTTGGATAGGTTTTTGGCTTTTGCACTGAGTTTGCAGAGAAGAATGCCGCATTATCGCTGCCTTTACGCATCGTCAATGTGATAAAACCTTCTTCCGCCAATTCAAATTCGCGACGATCAGTGACTAAAACTTCAGTTGGGATTTTAGCCTGTAATTCACCCATGGCTTCAAACACATGCACAGGTAAATCATTCACTGTTCCACCACTTTGTGGGCCAATAATATTTGGGCACCAACGATATTTCGCAAAACTGTCGTTAATGCAGCTTGCTAACAAGAACGCAGTATTACCCCACAGGTAATGATCATGATCTTGTTTTACATTTTCGTTGTAATTAAACAGCTTAACTGGGTTATCTGTTGGTGAATATGGCAAACGCAACAAGAAACGCGGCGCAGTCAATCCCAGGTAACGTGAATCTTCCGCTTCACGCAAAGAGCGCCATTTGGTATGTGCTGGGCCTTCAAAAACAGATTTAATGTCTTTGATTGCTGGCAGCTCAGCGTAGCTGTTGATACCAAAGAAATTAGGCGCTACTGATGATAAGAATGGAGCATGTGCCATTGCGCCAACCGCGCTGACATATTGCATTAATTTCAGATCAGGAGTGGTGTTGTTGAAGGCATAGTTACCGACAACTGTTGCCACAGGCTCACCACCAAACTGTCCATAGCCTGATGAGTAAACATGTTGGTAGAACCCTGATTGAACAATTTCAGGAGAAAACTCAAAATCTTCTAACAACTCTTCTTTGGTTGCGTGAAGAATATTAATTTTGATGTTTTCTCTAAAGTCAGTGCGGTCAACCAACAATTTCAATGAGCGCCATGAAGATTCCAATTCTTGGAATTTAGGCGCATGAAGAATTTGGTCAACTTGAGCACTTAATTTGTTGTCCAATTCAACCAGCATCTTATCAATCAATAGCTTATTGATTTGCTCATCTTCATTTTGGCTAGCAAAGATATTGCTGATAAATGCAGCGACACCTTGTTTTGCAATACCATAAGCTTCTGATTCAGGCGACATGCGTGATTGAGCCATAATTTCATCGAGCAGTGATCCGCTAGATGATGAGGCAACTTGTTGTTCCTGAGTTTCACTATTTAACGACATGAAATAATCCTCTATAAACATTATTTTTGGCTAGCGATATCGAGCTCTTTCAACAGCTGCTCACGAGTATCTTCATTTTCTAGAAGCTCTTGCAGACGTTTTCTAAAAGCAGGAATATTGCCAAGAGGACCTTTTAAGGCGACTAACGCTTCCCTCAGTTCCAATAATTTTTTCAATTCAGGAACTTGGCGTGCAACATTATCAGGGGAAAAATCTTGTAGAGATTTAATATCTAAATTGACGTTAAGTTCAGAATCACTTTTCTCATCAAGTGTATTTTCAACATTGATATTCAAACTAATTCCAGCGCTTTCCATCACTGAATTAAAGTTATTCTGATTTACTGAAACTGCCTTACGCTCTTCAATTGGAGTTTCCTCTGTTCGACCGATCATATCACCTACGATCAGCATATTAAGCGGCAACTCTATTTCAGATTTGGCTCCACCATCATTAGGTGTATATTTGATATTAATTCTTTCTTTTGGCGCAACGCTACCGAGATCTTTTTTACTCATTATAAGTTAAGCTCCTTATTAGCTTAAAATCTTATTGCATGATTAAAAAACGCTCAAAATTATAATGAATAATAAATTCAGAGCATAGGACTCCTAATGAGTAATTTCTCACTCACTAAAAGAGTTAAATTGTCCCGGTGGTAAAAAATAGATAATTATTTATATTTGATATTTTACTTTGTTTCAGAACATCCTATATAAATTCTGCTTATGGTCAATAGTAAATCATCACTTAATATAAATGTTTTTTGCAACCATATGTTGCAGAAAGTCTAAAGTTATAGGAAAGTCAAACAATTAGTATAGTCGTAGAGAGATTAAACATCATGGAATACTCACAATATGATTAGACCCTTAATTAAATAGTGAAAGTTTATGGTGTTAATAACAATGATAAAGATGAAACACATATCATGAGTATTGTTTATTTTTTTCACAATAACTCTTTTAATTACAGCTAATTATTTCGAAGGAAAATGGCCAAATTACATATGCCAATCAATAACTATACTGGGCTTTATCTGTTTATTAAAAAACAAAAAATGACTAATTAAATATGAATAAATGATTATTCAATAAACAAATAATTAGGATAAAACTGAGAGTCTTTAGTTAAAATAAATATAAACAAATATTCAAAATAAGATTAATCAGGCTAATATTGAGGTTAATTATTAATATTAAGATAACATTAGCAATAGTTAACATTAAATATAGTTTATTTTATTTATTATTTATTTTGTTAATGTTTTCGATACAAATTTAATCATTATTAGACCAACCCCATAGATTCTACTATTAATCGACGTAGAACATGTACGCCTAATATGAGTATAAAATATGGGGAAACCCTCATCCATTAATTAGAGTAATGAATAAGAGCATTAAAATAATACATTCAGGATACTCTTTTCGAGTTTATCGACTTCAACAATATTCTTCGATGATAAAAACTAGGGATTGCTGCGTAAATAAATCGATTTTTGATAAAAAATGAAAGAAATATGGAATAATAGTCAACATCATTATTTTATTTGTCTGCGGTCGTTACGGTTTTTGAAATAAACAAGGAAAATCAATTCATTGATTTTCGGCTGATAACACGGAGCGGAAAAACCGCGCTTTTATCCCGCTTCGTCAACAACATGAGGCACTCGATGCTACGAGTGCCTCATGCCGCAGACAAACGTATTTTGTTTGTCTGCGGTCGTTAAGCTTTGATATCCACGTACCAGTCGCGGCCTTCCCAGCCACGGCCGTCGAACCTGCGAGTAAATTGCAGCGATTTTCCGGCTAATGTGCTGACATCTAATGTAACACCATAAAGCCCTAGACCAAGAGGTTGGCTGCTCTGCTCTTGAATATCCTGCCAATTGTCATAACCATAATGCAGAACAAATGGCTCTTGTGCTTCAATCCACAGCTCATGAGAGGTAGGTACGAAGCCACAAGGTTGGCTATCACGCCAATGGCGTGCTCGCGCGACGGGTGGTTGAATACCATAGCGCCCACTAACCGATTTTAATTGCTCAATCGGAATACCTGTTTTTTGCACATAAATTAGCTTAATCAACTCTGCATGTGCCCAAATCAATGGCATGGCGCTACCACTTGGCCTTCCGGTGAGCAACCCTCGTTCAGGAATACTTTCCTGATCCCAAATTTGCTCAGGTAACATTCCACCAGTACTGGCAGAGGCTAAAATCGCATTTAAATACGGCGTGACATCTTGCTTACAAGCGGCTGCATAATGCCCTCGTTCACCACTTAATAGCGGCCACAAACGCCCAACGCCACTACCGTCAAATGCACGCCCATCTTCATGTTCACCATAACCATCTTCGTTATAACGATAATAGTATGGCCCAGCAGGTAATTGCACACACAGCAACTTATCAACCAATTTCGTCGTATCTTCAATTCGCTTATCTGTCGCTCTACGTAAGCCTAAACGAACTAAATACAGATACTCCATGCCTAACAGCGCTCGTGTGTTGATAGTTTCGTTGTTGCGGTTACGCAGCATCACATCGCCAAAACGCGCTGAATGACAATTTGGGTTCAAACGAACATAGTGCCCAGCTATCTCTGATTCACGATCGAGTTTGGTATCTTTTACATAAACCCATGATTCAAGGCGTTCGTTCCAATCATCCGCTAAATCAAGCGCATATTGCTTGTCACCCTCTTCGAGGAAGCCAGCCTTTGCCCCAGCAACCAATGCTGCAATGGAAACCGACAAAGTAAACGGGTTAATACCTGCATTCTCTTCCCAGCGATCTTGTGGGCTAGCAGGCCCATATTGCGCAATAAATGCCAATGCTTTACGTGCCATGTGGATCGCAGCACCTTGCATTTCACCCAGTAACCCTTGTTCATGCAGTTTCGCGGCAAAAAGTACCGGTAACGCCACCTCGTCTAGCTGAATGCCTTGCCAATATGGTTGACCATCAGTGAAATTGTTTTGCATCCAGTGACCATCTGGCTGCTGAATAGCAATCAAATAAGCCATCAGTGCACGTACTTCTGCGATCAAGCCACAAGCTAACATGGCAAAACCAACTTCAACAGAATCGCGAGGCCACACGAGATGATAGCCACCTGCATCTTTATGGGTATCACCCCACGGAGTACTTAAACTTGCGACTAATGAACCCGGGAAAGTGCGCCCTTCGTGAGTTTTGATCACTGCAATCGAAGTGCGCACTGCATCAGATAAGTTTTTAGGTAGTTTATCCAAACCAGGGAAATTGACCGTTTCATTCCATGCCGCCCATAAATATGCATATTGGCGTCGTGCTTCTTGGTAGCCTGCGGCAATCGAGCTGTCCGCCAGCGTTGCTGCACCTTGCGCACTGTCCGAAAACGCTAACGCTAACACGCCTGAATTATGATTGAGTTCCCCCATCATCGCGAGGTTACCCGGCCCTGCTTGCTGGTATTCCCAACTCATATACCCATTTTGGCTAAAGTCTTGCCATCCATCAGAGCTGCCAACGTAACCCACGCTAGCACGGTTGAAACCGTTTTCCGCAGCTAATATTAAATAGCGCCCTTTTTTATGAGCGGCTAAGCCTTGAGGAGTGATAGATGCATAATTATCATCTCCATCACCACCGATATGGGGTGCTAACAGCGGATATAACCTAAGCCCTTCACCTTCAAGGTGATACCGAATCAGTAGCACATCACGTGCAGGATCCGTGATGATTTCTAATTCAAGGCGGTAGCGTTCATGATGATGAACAATTTTAGGGATCGGCAAAGAAGATGATGGCGTAGTCAGCTCATATTGATTGACCCGTTTTACTTCAGACCAAAAATCATCCCCTGCAATGATAAAGCCTAAATCACGAATATGCGGTGTACTGCAAGAAGGCCAATAGACTTCATTTAAGATACCATAGCCTACAGTAAACCATACGCGACCTTGCCCTATCGCCGTTCCTACCATATCTTTTGCACTGCTGGTCCATGTTGCAGTGCTACCCGGGCCGCCGGGCGCTTGTTGCTCACTCATTCGCTGCTCTCCTGTTCGAAGAGAGAACGCCATTGGTGCCCCGAACGCATAATTCTTGATTGTGTATCAGGCCCTTGAGTTCCCGCTTTATACAGATCAGGCATGCCTTGCTGCCAAGCTTTTAATGCAGGATCAATGATCCGCCATGCCCATTCAACTTCATCAAAGCGTAAAAAGTGAGCCCCCTCACCGTTCAACGCATCAATCAGCAACTGCTCATAGGCTGATACTTCATATTGGCCGGGCTGAGTATAAGGTGCACTTAGTGTGATGCCATGCGTATTCAAATGCATACCGGGCAATTTTGCCGTCATGTGCATATCCATACCCATAGTGGGTGAGAGCCTAAAGACTAGCCAATTATTATCGACTTCAACGCCACCCGGTAATGCCCCTGCGGGGGCTTTAAACTGCACCGCAATTTCAGCATAGTTATTCGCTAAGCGCTTGCCACTACGCAAATAGAACGGCACGCCTTTCCAACGCCAGTTGTCAATTTCAATCCGTAATGCAGCAAAGGTTTCTGTGTTGGTATCCACAGGGATCCCCGGCTCATTGCAATAGTCCGTCGCCGTTTCACCATTCACTTGCCCTGCACAATATTGTCCGCGTACCGCCCAATCATTTGCATTCATATCATCGGTCGGACGAATCGATTTCAGCACTTCTACTTTATGGTCACGGAGAATTTCACCATCCCAGCGGCCTAATGGCTCAATCGCTGCTAATGTTAACAGCTGCATTAAGTGGTTTTGCAGCATGTCGCGCATCGCTCCCGAGTGGTCGTAATACACTGCACGGTTTTCAACTCCCAGCGTTTCTGCATAGGTAATTTGTACTTGTTCAATATGTTCCGCATTCCAAACGGGTGCCAATACACGGTTCGCAAAGCGGAAAATCATTAGGTTTTGGGTGGCTTCTTTACCTAAGAAGTGGTCAATGCGATACACTTGCGATTCGTTCCAATAAGCGTGGACTTGCTCACGCAATACTTTTGCAGAAGCTAAATCGGTGCCGAATGGTTTTTCAATAATAATACGTCGCCAGTTGTCACCGTCTTCTTTGGATAACCCTGCTTCACCAATCGCTTGTGCAGCTTGCCCAAACAGCGTTGGCGGCAATGCAAGGTAAAACAAAGCTGATGGCGTTAATTTATTTTCAAGCGCTCGTAATGCATCCGCTTCGAGGGAGCCACTGACAAAATCTAAATGCTCACTGAACGTTTTCCATTCTGATTCATTGAAATCATTAATAAACTCAGCAAGGGCATCATGAATATGTTTTAAAAAAGCATCGCGATCCCACTTATCAATCGAATAACCAATAATATTCAGATCAGGGATCAACCCCAGCCGATGCAGACGAAATAACGATGGCATCAATAAGCGTTTGGTGAGATCGCCACTTGCTCCTAAGATCACTAAAGAAAGACGACTCATTTATCGCCCCCTTGATCCACTGATTTTTCTTTATGGCCGCCGAATGCATGACGCATTGCTGATTGAACACGATCAGCAAACAGGTCATTATCGCGAGAGGTGAAGCGTGAATAGAGCGCGCTCGTTAGCACTGGTGCGGGGACCCCTAGGTCGATTGCCGCAGTGGATGTCCAGCGGCCTTCACCTGAATCGGAGACACGGCCTGCATAATTTTCCAAATCAGGTGATTGATGCATCTCTTGAGCGATCAGATCGAGCAACCATGATCCAACTACACTACCACGACGCCACAACTCACTGATCTCACCAACTGGTAGCTTGTATTGATAATATTCAGGGTGTTCAAGCGGTGCAGTTTCTGCATCAGCAGCAACTGGATTTAAACCTTGATCTGCGTGCTTAAGAATGTTCAAACCTTCTGCATAAGCCGCCATCAAGCCATATTCAATGCCATTGTGTACCATTTTAACAAAGTGGCCGGCACCACTAGGCCCACAATATAAATAACCTTGTTCAGCAGGAGAAGGTTCGCCGTTGTTACCTTCGGTACGCGGGGCCGCATCCACACCCGGTGCTAATGCACGAAAAACCGGTTCTAAGTATTGATAGTGTTCTTTCGGCCCACCAATCATTTGGCAATAACCACGTTCTTCACCCCATACGCCGCCACTTACGCCAACATCCATATAATTCAGCCCCTCCGCTTTTAATGCATTGGCGCGACGAATATCTTCAGTGAAATGAGAATTACCACCATCAATCAGCGTGTCACCTTTCTCTAATAATGGCTTGAGCTGTGCAATAACGGTGTCAACAACAGCTGCCGGTAGCATCAACCAAATATGCCTTGGCGCTTGCATATTTTTTACCATCTCCTCAAGAGAGCTGTTAAAAATAACGCTATCAGGCAATTGTTGGCGAATAGCCGCATTTTGATCGTACACCACACATGAAATGCCTGCTTGCTGGATACGACGCACCATCGCAGCACCCATTCTGCCAAGTCCAATAAAACCCAGTTGAAGCTGATTTACAGATGATTGATTCATAGGTTATTTCCCCAAATTCTGATCCCACCAAGAAAGGCTTTGTCGTTATCTCCACGTCGGACATGTTCAGGTAGTTCAGTAAAGTGATGCACGTTACCGCCACCAATCACAATGTAGTCCGGCATTAATGCTTGATAAAAATAGTCCACAATCGTCAATACGCTATTTCGCCACACCTCATCGCCAACGGACCCACGATAGTGTTCACTCACATAGTATTCATAATCGTGCTCAAGGTATGGCAGATGGGCGATTTCCATTGGCTGTAATTGCTGGTTTACCACCAAAGCACTTCCCAGCCCCGTTCCTAGCCCTAAAAACAACATGCTGCCGCCTTCATAGCTACCAACAGCTTGCATGGCGGCATCATTAATCAAACGTATCGGACATGAAAAGGCATTTACTAAATCGAAACCAACCCAGCCACGCCCTAAATTCACTGGCTCTTTAAGGATACGATTACCTGAAATAGGCGATGGGAAGCCAATGCTCACGCCATCAAATGACGATGGATCAACATATTGATTAATATCCTGAATAAATTGTTCTGGTGTCATCTCATGCCCAGAAACAAATTCAATCGCAGCCGTATTCGGCGCGGTATAGAGTTTGACGTGAGTGCCGCCAACATCTATCACTAAGATCCGTTTGGTGGTAGGAACATCCGAAATGGTGATCACACAGGATGTTTGACTGTTTAAAGGCATAGAAAGGTTTCTCCGCTTTAGCAGCTTCGATGATGAATGCTTCCACTCTTAAGCCAACACATTGGCTTAGCCTTTTCCCTTAGATGATAAGAGACTGATGTTAATACCAGTCAAGAATTGATAATAAGTTTAAATTTTATTTTTAGTTGGTAAAAAAAGTATACTCACAATTAGTTTTAATAAAAGTAAAAATGACGTCAATTAAATAAAACTTAATTAGCACTTTATATTCATTGTCATTTAACGATGCTATTAATGTTTAATTTTCAACACACCGAAAATGACTTTGAAAAATAATAATCATATAAATACCATCGGTTTACGCTCTTTAAATTTTATTTTTCATCATCTATGATTATTAAGGAATAGGAAGATCGACTCTCTAACTCTATTACAACCTTCTATGAAAACTACATTTATTGAACGTTAAATATTAAGGTGGAATGATGAAAAAATATTTTATTATCGGTGCAGTTATTACCTCATTAGCGAGTATGTCTGCAATGGCAGCGGATAAGAAAGGTGAAGCTAAGCCTGTTACAGAGTGGACTTGTGAAGAATTTTTAGCTATCGACGATAATTTCTATCCAACGGCGGTAGGCGTTGGTGAATTACTGACCAAGAAAGATAAAGTCGAAGATGCCGTACTCGATGTTGACGGTATCCAAACCATCACACCTTTAGTGATCGATGCCTGTAAGAAAGATGGCAAAGCCAACTTTGTGGAACAAGTTAAGAAAGCCAAAAAATAAAGCTTTTCAGTGTGCGTAGCCATTGGCTACGCATTTTAGCTATCGCACATGTTCTGACCATACAACGCCACGCTGTTAATTTACTTCAGTATCCTTGTTAGTGCTGATTTATTGCCTTGTCTTATTACTGTTAATTCTCTCTTAAATTCACTTCAATTAGCCAATCGCGTATTTATTTTTAGCATATATCGGTGGTAGTATTCGCATACAATATGATTATCAATCTCATTTACATTTAGATTCGCGTTTACTAAGGGATACTATGTCAACTCACTGCCACTACACACGATTAGCGGCTGCTGTTATCGCCGCTACAACCTCTTTTAATGCTCTCGCTCAAGAAGATGCAGATAAAATGATTGTCACTGCGTCAGGCTATTCACAACAATTACGTGATGCCCCTGCCAGTATTACTGTAATCACCAAAGAACAACTGCAAAATAAACCCGTTCGTGACCTTGCTGATGCCGTCAAAGATGTTGAAGGTGTGAGTGTTGTAGGGAGCCCTGATAAACAGGATATTAATATTCGTGGGTTACCGGGCGAGTACACGCTAATATTAGTCGATGGGCGTCGCCAAAATAGCCGTGAATCACGCCCAAATGGCAGTGGTGGATTCGAAGCAGGCTTTATGCCGCCAGTTGAAGCTATTGAACGTATTGAAGTGATCCGCGGCCCAATGTCTTCCTTATATGGTTCTGATGCCATGGGTGGGGTGATTAATATTATCACTAAAAAAGTCACCAATGAGTGGCATGGTAATGTCGCTATGGGCGGCATTTTGCAAGAAAATAGTGATAGTGGTAACTCGACCGACGGCAATTTCTACCTTTCAGGCCCGCTGATTAAAGATAAATTAGGGTTACAATTATATGGCGGTGGCGATTATCGCCAAGAAGATCACATTCTTGAAGGGCACCAAAAACGTGACAACCGTAGCCTGACCGCGAAGTTGACCTTTACCCCATTGGAAAATCAAACCTTCTTACTTGAAGCAGGAAGAACGACTCAAGAAAGAGATGCAACGCCGGGTAAATCAATTGATGACTACGAAATTCGTGGTGGCTTAAAACAAGATAATAGCAAATCAGAAATACATAACGACCGCAATCATATGGCATTGACCTATAAAGGTGATTGGGATGTTGTCAAAACTGAACTCAGCGTTTATCAAGAACAAACTAAACGTAAAACCAAATCACAAAAACGCGATGAAACAAGCGGTCAATGGGTTGGCGGCTATGAAGAACGCGTTCCTGAGATCACCAATACTGTGGTTGATGGCAAGGTGGTTGCCTTTTTGCCTGACAACGTGCTAACTGTTGGTGGTCAATTCCAGCATGCTAAACTGAAAGATAGCTCACTGATCGCACCAAAAGTGATGGAAAAAACGTCCATGTCTGCAGATCAACACGCTTTGTTTGTTGAAGATGAATTCACTGCGACAGATAACCTGATTTTAACTGGCGGCTTGCGTTTAGATCACCATGAGACCTATGGCAATCATTGGAATCCAAGGGGCTATGCCATCTATTATCTGACTGATGAAATCACCATCAAGGGTGGTGTTTCACAGGCTTTCCGTGCGCCAACTTTGCGTGAAATCAGCGCAGGTTACGGGACATCGACCCAAGGCGGTAAAGGGATCATTTATGGTAATCCCGATTTGAAGCCCGAGAAAAGCCTGAACGAAGAAATCAGCATCGCTTATGACCATGCCTCTGGGTTTAATGCCAGCCTGACTTTCTTTAATACTGACTTTAAAAACAAGTTAACCAGCTATGCAACGGGTGAAGTGGAATCAGGAACTAACTTTAATATCTACAAATATGACAATGTGGGTAAAGCGAATATTAAAGGTATTGAAGTTGCAACAGGGATCCCTCTCGCGGAAGATTGGAAATTAAGTCTGAATTACACCTATGTCGACTCCAAACGTGAAAGTGATGACGAAAAATTGTCTAGCGGGCAATCGCTCAAAGGTTATCCATTGGATAAAACGCCAAAACATACTGCGAATGCCAAGTTAGATTGGCAATACAGTGATGATCTAAACCTATACACCCGAGCGCACTATGAAGGTGAACAAGTTTGGGCATCACAACGTAATGGCTATACCAAACCACGTTACCGTAGCGGTTATACCACTATGGATGTTGGGATGACTTATCAGTTATTGGCAAATACTAAGCTCAATTTAGCGGTACTGAATATCGCCGATGAAAAAGGTCCTAAAATCGATAAGCAAGGTGGTAACTGGGATGTTGAAGACGGTCGCCGTTATTGGGCGAATGTTAATGTCAGTTTTTAATCTATTTTAACCTTTAAAAGCAGGTATCATCTGATATCTGCTTTTCTGTATGCTGTCTATCTGAATATGATAAGTAAATTAATTATTTCTGGTTTATTACTCACCATGACCCTATCCACAGCTTTTGCTCGCCCATCACAAACACCTCCTCCGTTGGATGAGCAAGTCAGCCAATTTTATGATGTCCAGCATCATGATATGGAAAATACCCATAGTACTCAGGGGGCACGCGGCTATCGCATTTTTAGTGCCGTACCACATGGCGCGGGTAACACACGGTCTGTGCTCTATATGCTTGATGGAAATGGTTTATTTCCATTAGTCGTCAATCGTGCCATCCAAAAGCTTCCTACAGATAAACTGCCCGTTATTATTGGCATTGGTTATCCGATTGATGAAGCATTCCCTAAACAACTACGTGATTATGACTATACCCCGCGTGTTTCAGGTGATGACTTCCAACAAGGCGGCGGTTCTGAAGAGCTGTATCAGTTTATTGATAGTCAAATTCGCCCTTGGGCAGAGCAAACTTTCACTTTTGATAAACAAAAACAAACGCTGTTTGGACATTCATTTGGCGGTTTGTTTACTTTGATGGCTTATCAAAATCACCCCAATGCATTCAATGCATTTGTCTCTGCCAGCCCATCATTGTGGTGGGGTAAAGGTGAGATGATTGATTTGCCTAAGCTTACTCAGCCACAAAAGGCATCACCACTATTTATCACTTTAGGTGGTTTAGAAGAGAAACCTGATTTATCAAGACTGAGTGAAGAGCAAATCAAACACTACCAATCTCGTTCCAGCTGGATTGGAGCGCGACAATTGTGTACTGAAATTGATAGCCACGGGCGCATGTGTCAATTTACCTTATTCCCTGATAAAAACCACGGTAGCGCCATTCCAGATGCCATCAATAAAGCATTGGAGGTTGCCGTACAGTAACTGGAATAACATGAGCCCATCATTGCATCATTGATTGATGGGTTTCAAAATATCACTGTACAACTTAGTTAACATGCCACTTGCAGCAAACTCTTTACGGATCCATTGTGTGACTAGCCCCGTCGCAGAGTGTTGAGTGGCTAATAACATATGTGAGTCTTGCCGTGGATTTTGGATCTGTTTAGTCACTAACAAACCACTTTTTACATGCTCTTTCACAAGATAGTCAGGCAAGAAACCGATCCCCTCCCCTAAAATCTGACATTGGCATTTAGTATTAAAATCAGGAACCTGTATTGCTTCCTGCCCATGTAGTAACCAACCCACACGCTTATTTATCGTATGTGCCGTGTCTTCCACCATGATGTTTGGATATAACCGTAGCTGGCTTTCCGCAATCGGCTCTGGCATCAATGCGAGTGGATGAGTTGCGGCAATGGCAAATTGCCAATGAATAGCACCGATTTCTTCATAATCAATACCGCCACCATCCATTAACGTGCCCGGAGCACCAATAGCAATATCAGAATGGTTATTAATAATGGCATCCCATACGCCATTATAGACCTCTGTAGTGACGGTGATCTGGCAAGTAGGAAACTGCTTTTTGAGAATTTGCAGTAATTTAGCGGTGTGATACGGAGTATACAGCAGTTGATTGATGCAAATACGCACCCGAGCCTCTATCCCCTGCTCTATTGAATAAATACTCTTTTTAATTAGATGGAAGTTGTTCAGCAAGTCTGTTGCTTTGCGATAAAAATAATAGCCCGCTTCTGTTAATTCAATATTACGAGTATCTCGAATAAATAAAGCGACATCGAGGTAGGTTTCAATGCGTTTGATGGTATAACTGACTGCTGAAGTGGTAATACCCAATTCTTCAGCGGCTTTGCTAAAACTCGCGTATTTTGCGGCTGTCGTGTAGGTCAGTAAATTTTCTTCAGTAAAGATCGAGTTCATACTGTTGGCCCAAATTGGAGAAAAAACAATCAAAAATAATAGGTTCTGTGAATTATATTTAATAACCGCTAAATCAGAGCGGTTTATCTACCCTATTTGTTAGATTAGCAGAAATAGGCCGGCATACCGAGCCATAAATAATGGATGACATTTTTCGCCTAATTTTGCCTGCAAAAAAATCAACATAAACAGTAAACCCATTAATATTACTGGGGTTAATACTAAAAATAAAATAAGGCGGCATTCTGATCTCGATCAATCAATTTACATTTTTAACCGTTATGAAACGCTTAATTTGATGGCCGTCACAAAATCAACTAAATCATTTTTCCACTCCACCATTGGACAATATTTTTTGATTATTTTGCTGATTTTTTAGCCAAAAAACATCAAAAATGGCTAAAAAATAATGCTTACCCGCACAAAAAATCATAATTATTGAATTAAACTCAACAATAGCGCTCACTATTGATGAATTAAATTTAAATGGATTCTATTTCTATTAAGCGCTTGCTATGCTGAGTTCATCATAAATATCAGACTCGTTTTTATATCTTGGGTGTAACAACCTTAACAGGGGAAAATCATGACAATCGATCAGGAATTTTTATCCGCCGCAGAGCAAGGCAATCTAGACATATTAAAAGGCTGCCTTGAAAAAGGGGTTAATATTGATATTACCAACCGCCAAGGGCGTACTGCTATTATCAATGCCAGCCTGAATAAACATTATGAGTGCGTTAAGTTTCTGATTAATGCGGGCGCTGATATTAATAAGCAAGATCAAACCTGTTTTAACCCATTTTTATTAAGCTGCTTAAATAATGATTTAACATTATTACGCATCGTACTTCCAGCACAACCAAATTTAGATTTATTAACCCGTTTTGGTGGCGTGGGTATCACCCCAGCAAGTGAAAAAGGCCACGTTGAAATCGTCCGTGAGCTGCTGGAAAAAACAGAAATTAATGTTAACCACACGAACTTTGTCGGCTGGACACCACTGCTTGAAGCCATCGTGCTCAATGATGGTGGAGAGAAGCAACAGCAAATCGTCAAACTGCTGCTCGACCATGGCGCAAACCCGCATATGACCGATAAATACGGTAAAAAACCATTAGAGTTAGCACGTGAAAAAGGCTATCACGAAATTGCTGAATTACTGGTGGCAGCTGGCGCATAAAGCATCACAAGGAGGCTTGTGAATACGATCAAGACTCAACGACAACAACTGTATGGTATCTCGGCTGATGTAGCATTTCTGCAATTGTTAGATCAGCCTGCTTTTTCAGGCACAGTAGAGCAGATATTTCATAAAGCACTCAATATTGCTGTAGGCGATACATTGTTTACTTTATTGAGTACTGAATTAGATAATGCCCCAAACAGTTGTCGAATATTACACAATGATTTTACTCAGTTAAATTTACGAGAGGGTGATCGGGTTTATTTTTCTGAACAAATTATTTATTTGGCTGACCATTATTTTCTGTCTTTTTCTTTTTGTCAAAAATGGCAACCAAAAGAAGTTTGCTTTAATAAAAATAAAATAAACCAAAAACAATATCTTTCGTTTTTAACAAGTAAGGTAAACATCATTGATAACCTTCTAAAAACAGAAGGGAATTCACTATTTAGTTATTGCGGAGATAATTTATTTTATTTAGCTGCATCTGAAAAATTAAATTTATTGCGAACTGAATTAATTGATTCATTACTGAAACAGCAATATCAAAAACTACCCAACATTATTAAGCAGTTTATTGGATTAGGTATTGGTTTAACGCCATCCGGAGATGATTATTTGGTGGGGTTAATGGCGTTTTTATTACTCAAGCATCATCCTTTGCAACACCTTGAATGCCAGTTTCAACAAGGAATTGATGACGCACGTGAAATAACCACTAAAGTCAGCGCCATTACCTTAGAGAAAGCCATTAATCATCAATACCGAGAAAACATATTACAGCTACTGCAAATGTTAGTTGCAGCAAGCAAAAAAGATATTTATCCACAGTTTCGTCAGATTTTAGATATCGGGTCTAGTTCAGGCAGCGACATGCTATTTGGCATTCGTGATGCTTTGTATCTTACCCATTATTTTGGAGAAAGGTATGTCGACTAAAGTTGTCATCAAAAAGAATACGTATTTTGATTCCGTATCACTGATGTCTATCTCCACAAAAGCAAATCAACTCGATAATGTCGAGCAAGCCTTTGTGGCAATGGCAACAGAAATGAATAAGGGGGTACTGAGAAATTTAGGGCTATTAACCCCTGAATTAGAGGACGCTAAAAATGGCGATTTGATGATCATCATTAAAGGCAGCAGTGATGAAGCCAACGAAGCGACTTTAATTGCCATTGAAGAACTCTTTAATAAGAAAAACCAAGGTGGTTCAGCGCACGAAGCCAAGTACGCCACCATCAATTCAGCTCATACGCATATTCCTGAAAGCAACTTAGCGGTTATTTCAGTGAATGGCCAATTTGCTGCTCGCGAAGCGCGTATTGCCCTTGAAAACGACCTTAACGTCATGTTGTTCTCTGATAACGTTTCCATCGATGATGAGCTCGCACTCAAGCAACTTGCTAGTCGTAAAGGCTTATTGATGATGGGACCCGACTGCGGAACCGCCATTATTAATGGTGCCGCACTCTGCTTCGGTAACAACGTTCGCCGTGGCAGTATTGGTATTATTGGGGCATCTGGAACCGGTAGCCAAGAACTTAGCGTACGTATTCATGAATTTGGCGCTGGTGTTTCACAGCTGATCGGAACAGGTGGACGTGATCTGAGCGAGAAGATCGGCGGGATCATGATGATTGATGCGCTGAAAATGCTCGATGCAGATGATGAAACCAAGGTTATCGCTTTAATTTCTAAGCCACCAGCACCTGCTGTTGCCAAAAAAGTGTTAGAACAAGCCGAAAAATGCCATAAACCCGTTGTTGTTTGCTTCCTAGGCAGTCAACCGATCCCAGAAGATAAAGCTGGGCTCAGTTTTGCACAAAATACCAAAGAGGCAGCATTAAAAGCCGTTCTACTAACGGGTATTAAAAAAGAAAATCTCAATCTGCACTCTTTAAATTGGCCGTTAATTGAAGAGGTACGTGCAAAACTTTCTCCTCAGCAAAAATATATTCGTGGCCTATTCTGTGGCGGAACTTTATGTGATGAAGCCATGTTCGCGGCCCTCGAAAAATATGATGATGTTTACAGCAACATTCAACCTAACCCTGACTATCGCCTCAAAGATTTGAATCGCAGCATCGCTCACACTTTCCTTGATTTTGGCGACGATGATTTTACTAACGGCAAGCCACACCCAATGATCGACCCAACCAACCGTATCGAACGCCTGTTACAAGAAGCACGTGATCCTGAAGTGGGTGTGATCGTAATGGATTTTGTACTCGGTTATGGCTCTCACGAGGATCCAGTTGGTGTAATGATCGAAGCCATCAAAGCCGCAAAAGAAATCGCGAAACAAGATGGCCGCGAACTAGAAATTTTAGGGTATGTGTTAGGTACAGACCAAGACACACCATCAATGGATGTACAGGTAAAAATGTTAACCGATGCAGGGGTGATTTGGGCGAGTAGTAGCACCAACACGGGTTTGTTAGCACGTGAATTTGTCTGGAAAGGGGAGAACGCATAATGACTTCATTATTTAAACAGCCATTGAATGTGATTAACGTCGGCATCGAAATGTTCAGCGATGACCTGAAAAAACAACATATTCCTGTCACACATTTAAATTGGACTCCTCCTGGGCAAGGCAATGTTGCCGTGATCCACGCGCTAGACAAAATTGAAAGTAATGCAGCATTACAGGAAAAAATTGCCGCCGCTAATGCGCAAGCGCTTGAACGTATTATTCAATCACAACCTGTATTAGTCGGTTATGACCAAGCGATTAATGTCGTACCGGGTATGACCAAAAACACCATACTGCACGCTGGCCCTCCAGTGGCATGGCAAGACATGTGTGGCGCAATGAAAGGAGCGGTCACAGGTGCCTTGGTATTCGAAGGCTTAGCCAAAGACCTAGCTGATGCAGAGCGCGTTGCCGCTTCAGGTGAAATTATTTTCTCTCCTTGCCATGAACATGATTGCGTAGGCTCGATGGCAGGTGTCACTTCAGCCTCCATGTTCATGCATATCGTAGAAAATAAAACCTATGGTAACCGCGCTTTCACTAACCTCAGTGAGCAAATGGCGAAAATTTTACGTATGGGTGCCAACGACCAAAGCGTTATCGACCGTTTGAATTGGATGCGTGATGTATTAGGCCCAATGCTACGTGATGCCATGAAACTCGCGGGTGAAATCGACTTACGCCTTATGTTAGCCCAAGCACTACATATGGGCGATGAATGCCACAACCGCAATAACGCGGGTACCACCTTACTGATCCAAGCACTAACCCCATATATTATTCAAACAGATTTTACTGTCGCACAGCAAAAAGACGTGTTTGATTTTGTGGCAAGTAGTGACTACTTCTCAGGTCCAACATGGATGGCCATGTGTAAAGCTGCCATGGATGCCGCGCATGGCATCGAATACAGTACCGTTGTCACAACGATGGCACGTAATGGCTTTGAATTCGGCTTACGTATCAGCGGTCTACCGGGTCAATGGTTCACTGGCCCGTCACAGCAAGTTATCGGCCCAATGTTTGCAGGCTATAAACCTGAGGATTCAGGGCTCGATATTGGTGACTCGGCAATCACGGAAACTTATGGCATTGGTGGCTTTGCGATGGCAACCGCGCCAGCGATTGTGGCACTTGTCGGCGGAACCGTCGAAGAAGCCGTTGATTTTTCAAGACAAATGCGTGAAATCACCTTAGGTGAAAACCCGAATGTCACCATTCCATTGCTTGGGTTTATGGGTATCCCAACGGCGATTGATATTACTAAAGTAGCCGCCAGCGGTATCCTTCCGGTCATCAATACGGCCATCGCTCATAAAGATGCTGGTATTGGCATGATTGGTGCAGGTATTGTTCATCCACCGTTTGATTGCTTTGAAAAAGCGATGTTAGCGTACGCAGAAAAATACGCTTAGTCAGCAATAAGTGCCCAGTTTCGGCTGGGCACTCTATAATAACAATTTTTTACCAAGGGCTTTTAATTGTTTGACTGCACACGCGGTCTCTTCCTTGAAGGATACATTCCATGAGTATAATGAAACTAAAATGGAAACGTGGTGACTGGGCAGCCTACTTTGGGCTGATGACCAATAACTTAACCAACCTGCTCACCATGATGGGGTTACTGATCTTTGTGGTCGGCATCCCAAAAGAGATTGTTTATGGACGTATTGCCCCCGCTTTTGGTTTTGCCGTATTACTCGCCAGTATCAGCTACGCCTATTTTGGACAGCAACTGGCTAAACAAACCGGACGCGATGATGTTACTGCCCTGCCATCTGGCCCAAGTGCACCGTCTATCTTTACGGTGACCTTTTTGGTCATCATGCCCGTTTACCAAACCACGCAAAATGCTGAGTTTGCTATCCAAATCGCGTTAGTTTGGTGTTTTGTTGAATCGATGATCCTTGTCGGTGGTTCATTTCTTGGTGAAACCATCCGTAAAATGATCCCGCGTACCGTATTGCTCTCCTGTCTGTCTGGGCTAGGTTTGCTATTACTGGCAATGAACCCAATGCTGCAAGCTTTTGAAGCACCAACGGTTTCATTTATTGTTTTACTGCTGATCTTTATTAACTGGTTTGGTAAAAAACCTATTTTCGCTCGCATCCCAACGGGTTTGTTACTGCTAATAGCAGGTACTGCACTGGCATGGATTTCGGGCCTACAAAGCCCTGAAGCAATTAAAGCCTCTATGTCATCATTTGGGTTTAACCCACCAGGTATTCATATTGATAGCTTCTTACAAGGCTTGCCACACGCACTACCTTACCTTGCATCTGCGGTTCCATTAGGCTTAGCAAACTATATTTTTGACCTTGAGAACATTGAAAGTGCTCACGCAGCAGGCGATGAATACAATACCCGTAAAGTCATGCTAGCCAACGGATTATCATCCACTGTCGGTTGTTTTATGGGTAACCCATTCCCTGTCACTGTGTATGTGGGTCACGCAGGCTGGAAAGCGATGGGAGCGAGTATTGGTTATACGTTAGCTTCTGGTATCACCATGTTTATCGTGCCATTGTTTGGATTGGGCGCGTTCATGTTAGCCATCATCCCAATGACCGCGATTGTGCCGATCCTTGTGTTTATCGGTGTCGTTACCGCCAATCAGGTGGTTCGAGAAACACCGAAAATTGAAGTACCGGTTATCTTTATCTGTCTGTTCCCTTGGATTGCTAACTGGGCACTCACTATGATGAACAGCATGATGGGGGCGGCAGGAACCTCTGCGGCACAGATCGGCGCTGATGTTTTACTCAGCAAAGGGGTCTACTATCAAGGTTTGGTACACCTCGGCAATGGAGCACCGCTCGCCAGTATGCTTTGGGGCTGTATCGCTATCTTCGCTATCCTCAATCAACCTCTGCGTGGTGCTATCGCCGCGGCTGTCGGTGCGTTATTAGTGTTCTTTGGAATAATTCACTCCCCAATGGTAGGAATTGCACAGGGATCTGCCTTGATGTTTGTGTACGCTTACCTCATGATGGCGGGCTTGTTTGTCATGAAGTACTTTTTGGATAAAGGCAAATCTGTAGAACAACAACAACCTGAAAAAGCTGAAAAAATCAGTAAATCAGCGTAATGCCACTAACCTCCGATTGTTGGTGCGCCTAGCGCACCAACGCTTACTCTCTGTATCAGGACACATTAACAATGAAAGAACTCGTGGTTGTTGCCATCGGGGGCAACAGTATTATCAAAGATAACAACAGCCAATCTATTGAGTCTCAAGAAAAAGCGGTGCAAGAAGTCGCATCACATGTCTGCGACATGTTAGAAGGCAACTACAATATCGTGCTTACCCACGGCAATGGCCCGCAAGTTGGTTTAGATCTGCGTCGGGCAGAAATCGCCCACTCAGTGGAAGGCTTACCATTAACGCCGTTAGCCAACTGTGTAGCTGACACCCAAGGCGGTATTGGCTACTTAGTGCAGCAGGCACTCACTAATGCCTTAGCATCGCGCGATCAGCGCCAAGCGGTAACAGTGGTGACTCAAGTTGAAGTGGATAAAAACGACCCCAACTTCCGTTCACCAACCAAACCTATTGGGGCATTTTTTAGTTTAGAGCAAGCCGAAGAGCTGAAAAAAGCCAACCCTGATTGGCATTTTGTGGAAGATTCAGGTCGAGGCTACCGCCGCGTTGTTGCTTCTCCGGAGCCAAAAACGGTTATCGAATCAGCAGCCATTCGTACATTGAGTGACAATGATTATGTGGTAATTGCCGCGGGTGGCGGTGGGATCCCCGTGATCAGTAACGGTCGTGGCGGCTATCAAAGTGTTGATGCTGTTATCGATAAAGACTTATCTACCACTTTGTTAGCAAAAGAGCTACAAGCTGATATTTTGATCATCACCACAGGGGTTGAAAAAGTGTGTATTCACTTTGGAAAACCTGAACAACAGACACTCGGCGAAACCACCACCACGGCAATGCAGCAATATATGCAGGAAGGCCACTTCCCAGCAGGCAGTATGTTGCCAAAAATTGAAGCTAGCCTGTCATTTATCGCCAATGGCGGCAAACGCGTGATCATCACTACACCTGAAAAGTTACCGCAAGCACTACGTGGTGAAACAGGTACGCATATCATTCAAGGTTAATCATTTATTCCATCAGGTTACCCAAGGTAACCTGACATCGCTTGATTAAGGGGTTTCTATGTCCGCCAACAAAACATAATATGGGTATAGAACCCACCAATATCTTGAACTCCAGACAGAAAGTGGGTATTATACCCACATCAACGAATGGAGGATTGATGAGCAGTGCAGAGTTAATCAAGAAACTGATCGCTGATGGGTGGGTTAAAGCTAGGCAGACAGGTAGTCATATAACTTTAACCAAAGAGGGATTTGATAAAATAATCACTGTTCCTCATCCAAGAAAGGATTCTTCAAAAGGAGTCATCCGGCAAGCACAGCAAATTTCAGGATTGAAATTGCTATAACACAAGGAGCGGGCCATACCGCTCCTTTCTCTGCATACTCATCAACACAAGTAGAGGCTAGAGAAAGATGATATATCCACTCTTTATATTTAAAACAGAAGATGGTTTTGATGGTTACTTCCCTGATATTGAAGGGTGTTTCTTTGCGGGAAATAGCATTGAAGAAGCAATTAAGGATGCTGAATCTGCTTTCGCACAACACATGGAAATATTAACCGAAAATGGTAGCCATGTACCCGCACCACGCGACCCTGCGGTTTATATCAGTGATGTAAGGTTAAAAGAAGATGATGGAATACTTGGGCTTGTTGAAATAGACCCAGCAAAATACGAGTCAAAAGCCATTAAATTCAATCTAACAATGCCAAATAATTTATTAACAGCGATTGATAAATACATTGCTCAAAGCGGACATTATAAAAATCGTTCTGCATTTTTGGCTGAACTAGCAAGAAAAGAAATAGCTAATCACTAAGCAAGAGGGCAGGAAACTGCCCTGTGTATTACAATACATGTGCTTTGATTCTGAATAGCATTAACATAAATTACTCTTCTTTCACATATTCACCATTTAAATTTGTTCATGATTCATGAACAACAACACACCGTGAACAAAAAGTAAGTAAACCAACATAAATTTTCAGAGATGCCGACTCAGAAATCACTACAACTCTGTTATTGATAAAGCATTTAATACTTTTAATATCAATGGAAATTCACTAAACCCTTCTCGGTCTAAAAAATGCCCTGCATTTTCTACTGTAATAACCTCTGTTTCTAACAAATTCGCTAATGTTCTAGAGGATTGTGGCGAAACGATCGCATCGTTACTCGAAATAATCGAAACACGGTTATCCGACAATGATTTTAAATTAGCATAATCAAAGATGAAATCGGTGTGTGCCTTCAGCTCAGGTAATGTCTCTTGTTCTTCGGTAAAGCCAGAAATCAGCAGGTAACCACCGATTTGTTGCTGCTGGCTAGCCAGATAACGCAATAGCGTGGCACAACCAAGGCTATGACCGATCACAATCGTGTTTTTGTCTAATTCAATTTGTGCATCTAGCAGATGTTGCTGCCAGCGCTGTGGGTCAGGTGATAACGAGTCTGGCATAGCAGGTACCTGCACCTCGACACCTTGCTGCTCAAGCTTCGCTTTTAACCAAGGGAACCAATTTTTTTCAGGCGATGCTGTATAACCATGAACAATAATCACTTTTTTATTGCTTAAGTCTTTAGATTGAAAAATCATTGTTTCCTTCCTTTTATCAGTGCCGGCAAATATAACTGATTAAAATAACATTGAGAGATCCTTTAAACTACTCATGAAATGACAATCATTGATACTGAGAATTTTTCACCTCAATACCGAGAGGCATTTTGGTCATTATCTCATTATTATTATTCAGCAGACCGCTATAATTCGCTAAAAATCAACATAAATGGATATTTCCCCTGTGCAAAATAATCTTCAACTTTCAGATAAAGTTTTAAACGCCTTCCCACAGCGAGCGCTGAAATTAACCCCATTATCCGGCGACGGTGGCATGGTTCGTTCACTATTTTTAATTGCGGTAATGGTGTTATTGACCGCATTCTGTGCTTATCAGCTACCAAACATCGCTTATGATTATAAAATTGGCCAAAATGCCGTTCCTGTTGATGCAGATGTCGATGGCTCCTGCAAAACCAGCCTGCTGGTGATCACCAACTGTAGCGTTGATTTACGTTATAAAAGAAATGTCGTCTCCCATGATTTCACTTTCTTAGGGTTAAATGGTGGAAATATCGCCGTCATGCCATTAATGGATGCCACAGATAATTCAAAGCTTACTGTCGATGTTGCTGTCGATAGCGTGATGATCCGCTTTATGACTACCATTGTATTAATTGGCTTATTTGTTTTTTGTATCTTCTTTTTTATTCGTGCCCAAATACGCATCAGCAAAATGAGAAAAGAGTTATTGTCAGTAGGCAACCAACCTTTAAAATTAATCGCCATCCCTGCCAAGGTCATTAATGCCAATCGACAAATTATTGCCACTTATAAGCGTGAATTGACTGGCAAACAGATATCGACTGGCTATTCAGGTAAGAAGAAGAGTGCGCCTATCGTCTTAGAAGCCAATGGCACAACGTATGTACTCGCCGTCACTAGTGCACAGCAAAATATTCCTTATGTGCTTGATTTTCCGATGCAGCGTATTCAAGCCACCCCTGAAGAAGTGCAGCGTTTTCATGATGCATTACAAGAAGAAGGGATCATTTAGTTTTTATTAAATAGATTGGGCTAAGCAGCCCAATCTACTGAAATTATTTCTAGCCCAATTTTTATCTATGAGTACACATAATATTTAATACATCTTGAGCAAACACCAAAAGACAATCTCAATGGCTAAATACACTAATATTCAGGTTGTTTCATGATGAAGTGATTTTTTATATCACATATAGCAGCGATGAATTTTTAACATACTGACATTATAGATTAAACACTTATAATAAATATTTAATCTCATAGCTATTACTTAGCTTGCTTATAACTTAATTGAATAAATAAGTTTAATTACATTATAAGAAATAACTACATTATCGAGAATGATTATCAACATCATAACACTATGTTTTTATTTGATTTATAATTTTTTTATTTTTACTTTCCATTTTATGGGCAATTTATTTAATTTCTTATATCACTTATTTTTTAAAATAATTATCTTTTTTATGCAAAAATTAAGCTTTTTAAACCAAACAAAATGTACAAACTAGATAGTCTCCAAATGATTATGTTTTATGCATTGTTTTACAAGGATTTTATATATTACAACACAACACCCAAAAGACTTATAAAGATCGTCGAGAAATGTCACTATATTGTGTTTAATTATATTACGGTGATAATATCTGAAATGAATAATTTCTAATATATGTTTTAATTTTACCTTATGACTTTCTTACATTAAGGGAAAACACAATGAAAAATAAAAACATTTATCAAACTAAAACATTAATAAAAATTATCATTGGAACCCAGTTAATGGAGCTAAGGCGCTCCAGGGGAATAACTGGATTAGAGTTAGCAAATAAACTCGGCATATCTCAGCAACAAGTTTCTCGATACGAGAGAGGGGTCAGCCATATTGATACCGATATGCTATTTTTTATATTAATACAATTAAATGTTTCACTATTTGATTTTTTTTCTAATGTCTTTGAAGAATTGAAAGAAAAGGATCCTTCTTTCTACTTAAAACATAATTTTATACATAGCTCTTTAGATATAAGCAGTTTACATCAATATTCTTTATTTTCCTCTAAAGAAGAAATTTTTTATTAAAAACCTGCTATTAATATATTAATAAATAGCATTGCTTATTAAAGAAATGAAGTAATTTAATAAATTCTTAAATGCCTATCTCTAATTTGATGCCTCCCTTCTACATGCAAACTCAGGAAGGGAGGCAGATAATTATATTTAATTATATTCTGCGGTCACTACCATCGGTAAATTGTACGTCCCACTGACTGTTTCTCCTGAAAGTACAGCATTAACGCGTGTGGTATCAGTTACCCCCCCTGGTACGGAGAAGGTATAACTCGAGGATCCACTGCCAGGAAATGTCACTGATAGTGCTCCCCCAGCAAAAGTGTAGGGCCCCGTTTTCCCTGAAGTATCAGTGATCTTCAAGGTAACCGATGCGGTATCAGAACACACAGATGAAAAGTATTCTTGTCTCTGTTCTTGTGTAGTACCAGCAGAAACTTGGCCAAAATCAATATCGGGCATATCGAATTCACAAGTTATCAACGGAACCTCTGGATCAACTGGCTCTACGATAGTAGGAACGTCGAGGCTCCAGCTAAGACCGATACCTCCTCCTGCAACTTGGCAATCATACGTTACAACCGTTCCTTGATTAGCACCCTGCGCCCAAAGAGAGGGAGTCGACATCGCTGCTACTCCTTGAGCAGGATATGGTGATTTGTCAGTATTAGAGCTTACGCGCACTGCCCCTTGAGAGCGCCAATCCCAGTTCGTGTTATTCGGTATAGACCATGTATACAACGTTACATTACCCCCAACCAACTCAATCGGTATATCAGCGGTGAGAGAGTTTGTTGCTGGATCAAATTCGGGAGGTGTAATTCGGTACCTTGACTTAATTGCGTTTTCATAACCTCTTGCATTTCTCGACGGTGCAGCATTGGTTGGTGATGCCCCCGTGTATAACACGTGAGAAGAGATCACAAGGTCTACATATTGCGAACTAGCAGCACAAATGTTGAAAGGCAAGACACCACGAGGGACAATTGCAGAGCCCGTGGTTTGTACATTAACAGAATATACAGAGGAGAGGGCATAATTGGTTCCTATAACACCCGAGGCGACATCATTTCGGACCAATTGAGTTCCGATTAGATTCGTATTGAAGATAATCGCTCCCGAACCAGAGATAGTACCTCCACTCACTGCTGGTGATGCATTATCACCGGAGGCAATTGTAGTGCCTTGAAATGAGACTGCTGCAACAGCAGGGGTAAGAGCAGTGGCATATATACCCATTAGGCTATAGATCCCAAGGATCCGAAAGGACCGTAGATAGCTCATTGTGTATTCCTTCTAATCGTATCGTTTGACCACTCGTGTGGTATTAACACTTTCGGCACAGTGATGTGGTTCACACCGATGAACTAGGTTTCCCTTGTTTTGCAAGCTCATAATTGGATTAGCACTAGGCTTCTGAGCTGTGTATTGGATAGATAAACCACCACTTCGCCTGATATTATTCATAACTCATGCTGTACGTCAGTACCGCCGAAAAATCTCCGGCCTCCAAGCTCTTATTCGCTAACGCATTTTGTTGGCCCTGCACATACGCCTTCATTCGAATGACCATGTCTCCATCACGGAGCGGCACCTTGTACACTGTTCCATCATTAATCGGAATAGGACGACCATCCAAATATTCCAACCCAATGCCTGCACCTTTTGCGGTACTACCGGATGAAAAGCTCAATAACCCTTCATTGTCCATCGGTCCCGTAAACGTCGCCGTAATCGCATTTCCCAACGACGTATCACAATCTTCCAAATAAAACTCAATCGTTTTTCCGGCGGTGCGGGTAAAACGGTATAAGGATTTGGTCGGAATAGTGCCCATGTCCACGTACAAATTGTTCATCCCCGGTACGATGGTGCAGGGCAGAGCGATTAACGTACCGCTATATTCAATGCCTACACTGCTGTCAGCTTGCGCAGCCAATGGCATGAAGAGCATTCCGCCTAGTAAGCCCAATAAGGCACCATTACACACTGTTCTTTTCATGGTTTATCTCCTCGCCTAGGGATACTGTATTTCCATTGAGGCCATAGCGCTAAACGCCCCTTCCAGCAGCACGGTATCGGGATCAGGATCTTTTACTGGTACAGCCATAAAAGAAAGACTCTTCTGGCCATTACTGGACATCGTGACCGGCAAACCACTACCCGCTTCCGGTGGAAAAACCGGTGGCATTACCGTTCCATTATGAGAAAGTAAAATACCTAACCCGCGACGGTCAGTTTGTAAGGCTTGAGTGTTAAATGATGCTGCATCCACACCGATATACTTCAATACCAAAGCCACGTTATTGCCTAAATTCGAACCACATGTAACCGTCAAACTAAACGGCTCCGCATAGTTCACCCCATCAATCCGTGTAATCCCCACCTCGCCAAAATCGATCTGTATCGGGTCATTGTCCCCGTACACATCGCACGGCGGGTTACTGATTAAGGTCCCACTAAAACTGGCATCCGCACTGGCAAAAGATGACACCCCCACCAACATAGCGGCGATAACGACGTGTTGTAATTGTCGAGCACACACCATTCCTTCTCGCCACCTCATCATTGGTACTCCACTGTCAGACTGGCTGTTGCGTAAAAGTACCCGTCATCATTATCGCTCAGTGAACTACTTCCTTCAGGTGCCACTGTAATCGTTGGCTCATAGCCATATGAAAATGAATAATCATCATTCAATTCATATATACGTCCATCAACATAGAACTGCAGGCCTAAATTCGCTTTCGACGTCCTTAGCAAATATCCATCCCAAGACGTCGGTGTACCGCTAATCTTTAAATTCATTGCGTCGGAGGTATTCGCATTCTCACAATCAATGGTATACGGCACATCGCGAGAATATTGCGATCCCTCTTGCCCTTGCACATCTCGAATGAGGACATCGCCAAAATCCACCTCGATCGGATCATTGTCATTCACCACACACGGTGAATTGCCAATCAAAGTGCCACTGAAAGTCGCTTGTACCGCCAGTGCGCTTAATGGTGCCACAAGCAGTGTTATCATCACCCCAGCGCGCACACAAAGCTGAGCACGTAATTGTTTTTTTTCCATTATTCATACTCCACATTAAACGTTGCTGAGGCAAAAAAGTCCCCACTATCGACACCGATAGGGCTACTCAAAATAGGAACCACGCTAAGATCAGGAAGATCACCATACGTAAACGGCACCCAATCATTCACGGCGAAAATCTCCCCGTCTGACTTAAAACGCAAGCCCAGTGCAGACTCAGAGGTTTTCAGTAAACCGCTGTTAAAATTTGCTCCCGTACCACTGAACTGCAGCTTTAAACCTTGGTTATTCGCGGCCCCCGCACACTGCAACGTGTAGTAAATGGGCATCTCATAATTCACACCGTCGATGGTATTAATCTGCATATCGCCAAATTCCACCGTAATCGGCTCATTGTTGTTGACCTGACACGTGCTTTGGACAACAGATACTTTGACATTAAAATTGACACTGTCTGACCCCGCCTGACTTTGTAAGCTCCACATTAATGCGCCACTCATTAGCCATGGCATTAACTTGGTCAACCCCTGCCGAGAAGGGAATGGAATGACGTTCATCTCTGTAAACTCCCTTACTCGTACAACATTTCAAAAGCAATCAAGGCGGAGTAAGCACCCGGCTCCAATAATCCAACTCTTACTGGTGTGACGTAATACGTCAGTTGGCTCTGCCCAGACGGTAATAATTGCGGGTCACTTTCTTGCCCCATCGGTAATAAAGCACCACCCGGTGTTGTCACGGCTAACCCTAATCCTTGAACCCCATTCACTTTCACAAAATCGCTATAAAATGGCACTGTCGGTGCCACGAAACGGATTTTGACCGCAGGTTGTGTTGAACTCCACGCCGTCATGCCGCTTTGCACATTTGTCAAACGTGTCGCCATTTCGATACAGTCTTCCAGTTCAATTTGGAATGGAATGGGTGTACCTTTACCGTTGTGTTGCAGTTCTGCTGTTTCAATATTTCCAAGGTCAACCGATTGGTATGCCGATGTCATCGCTAAGCGACATGGACTTTCCGTGAGTGAGCCTGATACATACAACACGCCATTCGCGCCATCCACATTCCAGTTATCAACAGGACGGTAAAGGCGACTATTATTGTCTGCTGCCATCGCATTCACACTACACGCCAAGGCGCTACCCAATAATACGCGCTGTCCATAACGCCACATTTTGCTTGTTTTCATCGCTCTTTCCTCCTGTCGTCACTCTGAGTATCCGCCTTACGGATTTTGGGATTGGCTATCAGCTACTACGTGGCATTCATTACCTTGACATTGGAATGTCAGTGCAGGACGACCACCGTAATCATTGATATACGTTAAGACAGGCTTTGCACCTAATGCGCTGGCTTTCATCCCTAATGACATTTCACCAAATGGAGCAACCATCACTGGCGCAAACTCTTTTCCTTTTTCACCTGCCGAAGATGCATTAGCGGCAGCATTGATGATCGTCACGTAATATGGCGTCGGATTTTTCACTGTCATTTGTTCACCCACCTTTTGTAAGGTAAGTTTTTCCTGCCACGGCGTACCATTTTTATCCGCTTTGATAGCTTTAGGCCGATAGAACAGCTTCACGCGAGTTTGCAACGCAATTTGTAACGTATTGGGCTTATCGCTTTTTGGTGGAATTTCACGTAAGTTAAAATAGAACAAACTTTCTCTATCTTGTGGTAATGCATTGATAGCCGGTAATGCCTCAATTTTCACTTGACTGGATTTCCCAGGTTCAATACGTTGAACGGGTGGCAGCACCACCAATGGAGAGGTGATTTTTTTACCCTCTGCATCATCAATCCAGCCTTGGGCAAGATAAGGCAATTGCTTATTGTTATTCGAAATATTCAATGAGATAGACTTTTGGCCACCGTCAAAAATGACGCGGGTACGGTCTAGTGATACTGCGGCCTGTGCCACTTGGCTGAGTAACATCCCACCCAATAAACACATCATGGCATAATGTTGTTGATTCTTTTTCATACTGTTATAAACCTTATTTCTTCTTAGACTGTTTATGCTGTGAGCCAGTCAGGAGTAAGCCGTACGGCTAGTAAGTTCCAATGAATTTATTGAGCCACTGGTGTACACTGCAGTAATAAAGCGTCATCCAAGCTACCCAACGTATCGGGGAGTTGAATTTGGCAGGTGCTGTTTTCTCCCCATTGCACTGTCATGATTTCATTGGCATTAATCCCGCTGATATAAGCGCTGCCAGCATCACCGACAAGACCTGTACTCTGCCCTTTTGCATTAAGAATTTGCGCGCCGAAAGGTGGATAACTTCCATCCGCTAATCGCAATACCGTCATGGCTTTTTGGCCTGCGACAACAGAGAATTTACGATAACCCACCGCACCTTCTGTCAGGGTGGCTTGCACTACGGATTGTTGTGCGTCTACGTTGTCTGGTAAGGTGTTTAAATCAATTTGAGCTTTACTTCGGTAATAACTACTCACATCACCCACAATCGCTTTACCAAACGCATTCGATTCCACAGGTGCCCCAAATCCTTTTATTGGCACACCTGATACACCTTCTGTATCTACCAACATACGTGTCCCACCCAGCGTGCTCATACGATGGAAGCCAGCACCTTCCGCTGTCACTGTCAATCCGCCACTCGCTGAAAGCCCATACGCACTGTATTGATTATGTTGATAACTAGCATTGGCCGTTAAACGAGCAATATCACCTTGGTGGGTAATAAAGGCCGATCCAGAAGCCCCTTTGCTACTACTACCTGCTCCGAGCTGGTATGTTGTACGCGTGTTAATACGGTCGTGATAGGTGACACGATTCGTCGTATCGTAACGATTATTGTTCATTGAATAGCCAACATTAGCCCCGTTGCTTAATGGGAACGATGTCGATAAAAAGACGCTGTCATCTTTGACGCCGTTATACATGTTGCGATTTGCTGAGATATTCACACTGACATTTTTAATTGAACCAATATCAAAATATTTCGAAACCGACACACTGTAATAATCATTATCTGGGCGATCCCAATACGTTTGATGGTTATAATTCAGGAATACTGACATACCCATATCACGGAAATTTTTACTCAGTGAGATCGTGTATAGCTCTTTGTTACCGCCATATCGTTCCCCACTTTTTAGTGCCTGCAAAAATTCAGACATGCTCATGAAGTCACGTTCAGAAAAACGGTAACCTGCAAATTGAATTTGACTATCAATCGCATCAAAACGCTTGGCATAGCTTAATCTGTATGACCCACCGCTCAGCGTGCTCTGGCCCGGCAGCTTAGAAAAGGCTTGCGTGATATCAAATGACAAGGCACCAAACGCCATCAAATCACGCCCAATACCGAGTGATACCGCATTGTAATTTTTGCTATTAAGACTTCCCCCGAAGAGTGACCATCCATTATTCACCCCCCACGAAAACTCTCCTGTGACAAAGCTATCGCCTTCACTGTGGCGTTGATAGTTTGTCGGCTGCCCCAAGGCAAGTTTGTATTGAATTTGCCCAGGGCGCGTCAAATAAGGTAAGTTCGCCGTATCAACCTGAAATTCTTGCACTGTTCCATCTTGTTCTTCGACTTTAACATCTAGCTTCCCGCTGACTGCATCATTGAGATTCTGGATACGAAACGGCCCCGGAGCGACTTGTTCGGTATACAATACCCGCCCTTGCTGGCTGATCGTTACAGTCGCGTTTGATTGTGCAATTCCCGTAATTTCAGGCGCGTACCCTCGCAAATTAGGTGGAAGCATATTCAAATCTGAACGTACACTCGCCCCAATAAACCGGAAGGAATCAAACATGTTTGATACCAAATAGTCTTCTCCAATCACCAACTTGGCAGCCAAATTGGGCAGTGCACGATAGGCGTAAAAACGACTCCAATCGAAATCCTTATTGACGGCATCGCCAGATCCCGTCGCATGATTTAAACGTCCTTGCCAATCCGCGCGAAAACGCCATGCTCCCAAGTTAATTCCTGTCACACCATTACCGTTAAGAGCATAACTGTTGTGCCCTCCCGTATAAGAACGGTTGGCATTACCATTGACGTTGTAATCCAAAATCAACGCTGAAATACCTTCATCCCACCGAGAAGGTGGATCCCAGTTAGGTGCTGTGTATTCCAAATACGCTTGCGGAATGCTGAGGTATAATGTTGACGTTGCGAGATCTCCGCGCACTTGCATACCTGGTAAACTAGCAATATCTAAGCATTGCCCATCGCGCCACCATGTCACTGCCTTTCGATGCGATGAAGTTAGCGCTATTTGCTCAACAATCTCAGGTGTCAAACAAGCCACACTTCCTTCAGGATCTCCTTCAGGAGGGTAAAAAGTAACTGGCATTTCCGGCAACGTATCGTCATTGATTTTTAATGACAGTAGATACGAGCCTGGCATGATGTAACCCGCACGTGAGAAGTGAGAAAGGTTGATATTTTCTTTGTCTTCAACATCCAAAACATCTGTGTTGAATTCGATACTGTCTGACGATGAGGTCGCCCATGCACCCGAGATCCCGCTCATGCTATAGGTGAGTGCAATAGACAAAGGCAACAACGCCAATCGAAAACGAAGTGCAGTGTGTAAAGACATAAAAAATATCCCTGGCAATTAATGACAATAATGAAAAAAGGAATGAAATTGCACTTTAGTAATAATCAACTTTAAAACGGATCGCGCTTTGGTAAGGACCTGCACGTAATTGCCGTTGGTCTGAAACCAAACGTAGCTGATAACTTAATCGCATTGTCGGCGGCACGATGGCTTGCTGAGGTAAAGCTTCTCCAGGGATCACTTGGCGTAAGTCAGCGTCACGCATGAGTAATCCAACACCTCTTGCGTCGCCAAAGACTTGGAAAAGGCCGTTATCTGCAGGCCCATCAAATGTCATACTCAAAGCCTGCCACACTTGTGAAGGATCACTGGCTTTGGTTAAGTCACAGTTCACTAAATAAATATCAACATCACGAACAGGGCCTTCTCCCGTTTGGCGGATCACCCCAACCGGTAATACCCCCATGTCGATAATTTGTTCGCGAGAATCCATGGCAATACTGCATGCCGCATCGGTAATTTCACCGTTAAGGGTGACAGTACCTTCTCCATTAGATGCCGCTTGTGCGGTAGAAAAGGCAACACAGCCGGAAAGAAAAAACGCACTGCTTTTTAACCATCTCAATATCACTGTGCTACCCTCGATTTACCGTTAAAATAATAAGAATTAGTTGTATGACATGGTGAAGTTAGTCAGCGCTGTGAATGCACCTGGGACGATAGTCGTTGTGTCACCTTTTAGATAAGCAGAGAACAACAATGAGTTATCACCATTTTGTAATGCGACAGAACCTGCTGACGCAGAACCGTCTAACTTAACAGGAACCGCATCCAGACCCGTGATCACAACACCAGCACCTGATGCAGTACCTTGAATTGCTAAAGAGTTCGCTAAGTTCGGGTTCACACCACCGGTGAATGTCACTTCAGCGGTATCCCAAGTGGTCGTATCACAATCAACCAGTTCAATCGTGAAAGGCACAGGTCTAGACATACCGCCATCAGCCAAGGTCGCAGACGCAACTTGTCCGAGGTTAACAGTTTGGTCAGTTGACTCTGGAGAAATACCACAAGCCGCTTCAATGATAGAGCCTTCAAATGTAACAGTACCTTGGCCAGCATCTGCTGCTAAAACTGATGCACTCATTGCGCTAGAAACTAAAGTTGCTAAAATAATTTTTTTCATATAAACCTTCTGATTAATAAATTAATGTGTTGATAAAAAGAAAAGCGCACAAACTCATTAATAACAAAACTTTTGTTATTAATTAGAGAGCAAGACTCTTTCAATTCTATTTTTAATACATTTCTATTATTTAAATAAATAATGGAAATAACATTTAGCCAAAATAATGACCTGGATAAGAAGTAAAATAGGGTATTTGGTTTCCTTTTTCTAATGACTCAAAAAAAGGAGAGAATTCCAAATATACACCTGGATTTTTTTCTTTTAAATTCAAAGAAACATCCAAAAAAAATGCTGTTAGTGAAGTACCTAACAATTGTAAAGTATAGAGTAATGTATCAGTGTCTATACGACAGATACCCCGTTCATATCGGGATATTTGTTGTTGAGACACCCCTAATTTCTCAGCTAAAACTTTCCCTGTTAAATTACGAGACTTTCGTAACTTCTGAAGTTCTTCTCCTATTGAAATAGCTAATGCTAATTTTACATCCTCTATTTTTTTAGCTTTTTTCACTTGATAATTCCTTTATGACAATGGATATCAATAATGAAAAACTCCTGGTACAGCGCTAAATAATAAAAGCACAAATACAGAATTACATATTGAAATAAACATACCTTGCGTTGAGAAAAAGATTAGCATACTGAGAATAAAAAAAACAACCAACGCGAGTCATTACAAATAGTGAATATATTGCATTCATGTCAAATTATTACATATGACGCAATTAAAAATCACTTAATAATCAAAACAATAAATAACAACCAATACTAACCCAAAAAAATAAAACCAGCGTTTAAAACTAAAAACAAACAAAAATTGAAACAAAAAACAAAATTTTAATCTAAAATAAAATCTTTTTAAAACACATTAACAAATAAACACCAAATGTGAGTAAACCTTTGCTAAGTTATAAAAAAACAACTTAAATACAGCAAACTATCCATTAAAATAAAACAACAAAAAAGAGTAATTATAGACCGTTCTTTATCTCCTATATTAATTACTTCGTTTTATCCATATATCCCCAGTTAAAAAAAATAAAAACTCAATCTTTTCAACTAGTCATTTAATGTCATAAATTTGAAAATTAGCATCTAGGATCTACTAACAATCCTCATACAATCCAAAAAAGAATAGGTAATGTTAAAAGTAAATTATTAATATAGAAATGAAGTTAGAACATGGTGATTTATAAAAGAGGGACTAGAGAACGATAAAAATATGTAGGCTAAAACTAAATTTAAAGGCTTGACTCCTATAGTATATGGAATCAAGCCTTACAGCTATTTAACTACATGCACCTTAATAATCTTATTAGTACTGGCAGCAACTATTTTAAATCAGGAAAAAACACGCGTTTAATTGCCAGTTCGACGCCGCGCACTTCAGCCAGACCTTTCAAACGCCCAATCGCAGAGTAACCTGGGTTGGTTTTCTTTTTCAGGTCATCCAACATTTGATGTCCATGATCCGGACGCATTGGAATACGGCGCATATTGCCTGCTTTTTGGCGTCTGTCTTCTTCCGTTAAAATCGCTTTTACCACCGCAAACATATCCACATCACCGCCTAAATGCGCCGCTTCATGGAAGGTTTTTGGGTTGTCTTCACGGCAAGTTGAACGCAAGTGAGTAAAATGAATACGATCGCCAAACTGCTCAATCATTTTCACTAAATCGTTATCGCCTCTTACGCCATAAGAACCCGTGCACATGGTGAAACCATTGTGAATACTGTCTACCGTTTCTTTCAGCCACTGCATATCTTCAATGGTGGAAACAATCCGTGGTAAGCCCAAAATTGGACGCGGAGGATCATCTGGGTGGATCGCCATTTTCACGCCAACCTCCTCAGCTACAGGGATAATCGCATTCAAGAAATAGGCCATATTGTCACGTAATTTAGCCTTATCAATGCCTGCGTAGGTTTTCAAATGTTGTTTGAATTGTTCGAGGGTATAACCTTCTTCTGCGCCCGGTAAACCTGCAATAATGTTACCGACTAATTTGTCGATGTCCGCTTGGCTCATCGCTTCATAGTAAGCTTTGGCTTGAGCAATTTCTTCTGCACTATAATCTTGTTCAGCGTTTTCGCGCTGTAATAAATGCAGCTCAAATGCAGCGAAAGCGATTTGGTCAAAACGCAGTGCTTTTGAGCCATCGGCTAATTCATATTCCAAATCGGTACGTGTCCAATCCAGCACTGGCATAAAATTGTAGCAAACAGTATCAATACCACATGCGGCAAGGTTGCGAATCGATTGTTGGTAATTTGCGATGTGCTGATCGTAGTCACCGCTGTGCGTTTTGATCTCTTCGTGAACAGGGATGCTTTCCACGACTGACCAAACCAGTCCTTTTGCTTCCACTTCGGCTTTGCGTTTTTGAATTTCTTCAATGCTCCACACTTGCCCATTCGGGATATGGTGTAAAGCGGTCACAATACCGGTTGCGCCTGCTTGGCGAATATCACTCAGAGAAACGGGGTCATTCGGACCATACCAACGCCATGTTTGTTCCATATTGCTCACCTCAAAAAATAGGGGCACAACGAGGTGCCCTGAAAGTTATTGTGTTACGGTTTCTTCAATCGGTGATTTCACGATGAAGAAGTAAGCCAATGCACCTGCGAAAGTCACCATCGAGCAGACAATCAGCGCCCAATTAAAGGAGCCAGTGGTGTCTAATACCCAACCAGTGACAATCGGTGCGAATGAAGCAAAAATGAAGCTACCAAAGTTTTGAATACTACTGACTGAAGCAACCATTTTGCTTGGTGTCACTACTTGCACCAGACCCCAACAAGAGGTGCCCGCAAAGTGAACAAAGAATAGCGCTAAGCTGATAAAGGCTACCGCCATTGCTGTAGAGGTTGCTTGCACCACCAACAAGGTACAAGCCGCTGAACACACTAGCCCTAAGCAGATCAGGATCTTACGACTATTCATTAGCGAGTAACCTTTTTTCGCCAATCGGTCAGCCACCATGCCATTGACTAACATGCCCATTGAGCCAAATAGGAATGGGATCGCCGCCACCCAACCGGTGTTGGCTAAGCTCAAACCTCGTTCTGCCTGTAAATAGCCCGGCAGCCATGCGAGGTATAACCAACCTGTATAGTTCACACCACTGAAGCCTAAAATCATGCCCCATACGGTACGTTTTTTGAATAAAGCGCCCCATTCTTTCAAAGTCACTTTTTGTTTTGGCTTCTCTTCACGGCCTGAATTTAGGTATTTTAAATCGTCTTCAGACAGCTTTAATGATTCACGGTTGCGGTAGTAAGCGTACCAGCAGATACCAATTAAGATCCCCGCCACACCAATGATGATAAACATCATTCGCCAGCCGAAAGCCAACATCAATGCGACTAAGATTGGCGGCGCAAAGGCTTGACCGATAGTTGTCGATGAGTTGAAGATCCCCATTGGGATACCGCGCTCTTTAGCGCTAAACCAATCATTGACCACTTTTACGCCACTTGGCATAAAAGGGGCTTCACCGACCCCAAGGCCGATCCGTAATGCAATAAATTGCCAGAAGTTTTGGATTAAACCTGCCATGCCTTGCATGGTTGACCAAAAAATTAAACCCGCCCCCAGAACGATACGTGGACCAAATCTATCGAGCAGTAAACCGGAAGGTAGCTGTGAAATGCCGTAAGACAGTGAAAATGCGGATAACAAAAAGCCAAACTGAGTTGCTGATAGCCCTAAATCAGCACGAATAGCTTCGTTAGCCACCGAAAGAGAACCGCGGTCGAGAAAGTTAATGATCCCTGCTAAGAACAATAACAGCAGAGAAATACGTTGAATTTTCTTGATCCTGGCGGTTTTTCTAATATTTTCGGGTGTTATGTCAGATATAGAGCTCTGCATAGAGACATCCTCAATCAATGAATTATAATTGTCATGTTGCCTGAATGACCGATGGCTTGAATGTCAGGTGGTCAGGCCAATATTATAATTAATGAATTCAAAAAAAATTAACTTGATATCGCTCACAGATCTGTTTTTTTATGATCCGCATTAGCGGTAAACGTGGATTAAAGAGTATGATAACGGCGATATGGATGACCACATGTATTGAGAACGCACTGAGGAATTAACATGGCATTAGCCCCCCTAAAAGTTGAACGGTTGTACCGCCAGATCTCAAATTTAATTATTGAGTGTATTAAACGTGGCGATTTCAACGCAGGCGAACCGCTACCTTCTGAACGAGAGCTCGCCAAACAGATGGAGGTCAGCCGGTCATCCATTCGCGAAGCCTTTATTGCATTAGAAATGACAGGTTGGATTGAAATTCGTGTTGGAAATGGTGTTTATGTTGCAAATCCATTACCACAGATTGAATCTAAAAAAGAAATTTCTAACATAAATGTAGAAAAAGATGAAACTGAGTTTAGCCTACGTGATCTACTCAAAGCACGACAGTCCTTTGAAACCATGATCGCAGAATTAGCGGCTCGCAATGCCACAGACGAGCAGTGTGCTGAGCTGCAAGAGATCATGAAAGACTTAATCAAGCAAAAAGATAACGATGAGAACTTTTTGCGGGAAGATAAGCGCTTCCATTTGCTGATCAGCGAAATGACAGGAAATGAAGTGTTGCATAGCATGATGGAACATTTATGGGATATGCGCCAATCGACGCGTTTTATCCGAATGGAGTCACACTATGCCAATATCGATTTACCAAAAACCATGAATGAAGACCACCAACTGATCGTCAATGCGATTTTAGAACGAAATCCAAAACAAGCGGCGAGATGTATGCATGAACATTTACAGCATGTTTATGAGTGTTTCTTCAATATCGAATAAGGGTTTGTTTGGCTACCCCGCAGGGTAGCCAACAGATTAGTTAGTGACCATTTGCTCTATCGCGGCGAATTTTTCGCTCTTCATAGATAGCCACCACACCTAACATCACAATCCCCAATGCAGTTGCAGCAAACAATAAGTAAAACGTATCCGACCAACCGTGTAGCGTTAAACTGCCTACCGTGATGCCATCACCTTTTGGGTCAGCAATACGTGACACTAACACTTTTGCCATCCCATCACCGAACAGGTAACCGAAGAAACCGGGGATCGAGTTAACTACAGCAGTTGCACATTTAGGTGCAAAGCCAATAATTGAAATGCCAATCAAAATCACAGGGCCAAAAATAAAGAAACCTTCAAAAAACAGTGCGGTATAGATACCCCAGACACTAGTCATATTTTGGTAGGCAATCAGCGGGAAAATCACCGAAATCATACATAACATGCCGAGTAATGCACGACGACCACCCATTTTATCCGACACATAACCCCACGTGAGTGATCCTAAAAAGCCCCCTAGTTCAAGTGCGGTGATGGTGCCGATTGCAGACACATCATCCCAGCTCAGCGCCATTTTAACGTAAGCCACACTCCAGTTATCAACACCGATACGAATGGTGTAAACACACAAGTTGGCAAAACATAAAAACCAAACAGCAGGGTTTTTCAGCACATATTTAACAAAAATTTCTGATTTAGACATCGCTTCAGCAGCAGTATCATCTTTCGAAACGGGCTCATCAAAAATCTCTTCGGGGGTATTCCAACCTAATTCAGACGGATCATCTTTACCGAAGAACAGCCCAAAAGTTGCAATCACACCAGCAAATAAAATTGGGAAAATAAACATCCCAGCCACATTACCGTTAAACGCATACTCCATACCAAATAAAGCAATTGGCCCCGCTAAAATCGCGCCAATATTATGCGAAGCGTTCCACCATGAAATAAATCGACCACGATTTTTTCTGGGAGTCCAACGGTTAATCGTCGAGTTAGAGCATGGCCCACCCGGTGCTTGGAATAGACCGGTCAGCGCCCATAAGAAAATAAAAATACCGAGCGAATGGCCTGATGATAATAAAAACATGCCAATCGCAAATGAAGAGGCGCAAGATAACATCAGCAAGAAGCTGAGTATTTTCTTGGTGTTTTTACCATCGATATAATAAGAAAGTAATACCCGACCGAGACTATAGGTAATTGAAAACCCAAAACCCACCGTACCTAAATCACTTAAGGTAAAGTCAGTTTGTTCAATAATAAAAGGGGTTGCTGCTTTGAAGTTATAACGAAGAAAATAGATCCCTGTGTAAGCCAAACACATCACAAAGAATGGCTCCATAAATTTTCTTAGCCATAAATCACGCTGTACAGAGAGAGGAACTTTTCCTGCCGGTAACCGTTTAATATCAAAAAATGACAATTTAGAACTCATGCTGTGTGCCTTTATATTAATTTTTATTGTTTACTCACACAATTTCAAAATGCAGTAAAGCATATGGCCAGTTACCACAAACCTAGCCATTGCTGCTGCGATTCAAATTATGACGAGTATATGAAGGTATTGAGTTGCTGATAAATTTCAGGACTACTCGCTAAAACATAATTTCCGGTTAATAAGAAATCATCTTTAGCTTGATAGTCATTCATAACACCGCCTGCTTCTTTAATGAGCAATAAACCCGCAAGGCAGTCCCACGAATTAAGGTGTGGCTCGTAGTAACCAATCAGTTTACCTGCCGCGACATAAGCCAACATTAATGCGGCGGAGCCATTACGCACAAACATTCCCCTGGCGTGGAGCAGTTTGTCTAAGAATGGAATAATACGTTCAGGAGGCATGCGGGTTGAAATACCGACCCCCAGTAAACCTTGATTAAGCGAAGTCACTGGATTGATATGAATAGGCAGATCATTTAAATAAGCGCCATGTCCAACCATCGCATGGAATAATTCATCATGCACAGGATCATACACGACCGCAATTTGGCTATTTTGCTGCTCATCCAATAATGCAATCGAAATACACCATGAAGGCAAACCAAAAATAAAGGCGCTGGTGCCATCAATAGGGTCAACCACCCAAGTATATTGTGATGCGCCCTGTGTATAGCCACCCTCTTCGCCAAAAATAGCATCTTGCGGGTATTGTTGATTGATTTGATCACGAATAAATTGTTCGGTGTTTTTATCGGCAACCGTGACGAGATCTTGACCATCATCTTTTTTCTTTTCGACACTTAATTGGTTGCGTTTGTGGTAGTATGACACCGCTAATTTTCCAGCGTCTGTTGCCACCTGCTTAATAAAACTAAACCTATCCGAAATATTATTCATTTCAGCCTCCGAGGAATGAAATTAACATTTCGAAATATATATTTTTTGAACCGTATGTTTTGTGATCGGTTTCATGGGATGATAAATTAATGTAATTTTTATTTTATAAAATATATTTTACTGTTGTTATCTTGATGTAATTAAACAAACATAAATTAAATTTTAAAGCTGGCTTTAAAAAGATTAATTTCAATTTTTTATAAATTTAAAATATATTTTCTATTTTAAGGTAAGGAAGGATTCTTTTTTTGATGAGATTTTGGCCTAAGTCAAAAAACAACTTAGGCCAATGGTATTAATTGTCTGTATCCATAGCGGCAGTGAGATAATCAGCAACATCTTGCAGATAATGCCATTTCATCCACACCGTGTCGCTGAGCGGCTGAGCCGTATATTGCTCAATTGCCGTCACCAACTCTAACATTTCTAGCGAATCAATATGTAAATCTAAAATCAACGCCGAATCCATGGTGATCGGCTTAGTGATCCCTGAATAGGTGCGAATTTCTTTGATTTGATTAATCAGCCACTCAGAGTGGCTAAAATTTTCAGCACCCATCTCTATTCTCCTGTTTTAAAACGTGTATCACTCATAATATCTTGATTTTTTCGTGACAGATCCCTTGTTAGGCCACCTGTCGTGGTGATCACTGGCGCTGCCGTTTGTACATTCCATTTAGACTTTCTTTCTGCAACAGGGACACTCATGATTTTCTGTACTGCTTCACGATTATTGGCAGTTTGGCTAACTGGAGGTGTTGTGATTTGTTCACTCGGCTCATCATTCACAACTTGGGCTGGTCTTGCATGATAGAGCCCATCATCATGGTTATCCACCGTAGAAGTCGATTTGTTAGAAACCAATGGTGATGCAAATTGCGCTGGCTGAGTGGTCACGTTTTCTTCTTGTGCCATCATTTTCATTGGCATGCTAGTCGTGATGGTTCGGTCATTACGGCTTAGCGTAAAACTAGGCTGCGCTGGCGGTGATATATGTGGCCCACTCACCGGTGAACCACTCTTCAATGGCGTCGAAAATTGAGGTGATAAAGTCGCAACCAACTGCTCTTGCGCCGTCATTTTCATTGGTATGCTAGTTGCAATGACTCGCTCATGACTGATTTGTGTGATGCCATCCGCATTAGCTAGCTCAGGCACCAATGATGGCGCTGGTTGAGACTTAACCGAGCTTTGTTTGGTTTTTTCAGCAGGATTGCTAGTTTGACCGAATCCGTTAGTGCCTATCATCGATGAAGGTTTATGTAGAGTATCATTCTTCACCCACCCCTTTGCCGTTTGGGTATAGCCACCGATACTACGCGGTGTAGGTTGCGCTGTGACGTCGGATTTTTGGCGGATAACGGTTTCAGTCGTCGCCATATGCTTAGTCACTAGCCGTTCACTCACTAATGTGCTTGATAAAGGCTCTTGTTCCATATGACTCAAAGGATTAGTAGACAAATTTTCATTGACTAATCGACTCGTTGAAGACGGTTGAAAAATATTTCGCTGACCGACTGAAGTAGCAACCCTTTCAAATTGAGTGTTCATCAAGCCTTGTTTGGTTTTTTCAGCAGGATTGCTAGTTTGACCGAATCCGTTAGTGCCTATCATAAATGAAGGGTTATGTAGAGTATTCTTCACCCACCCATCTGGTGTTTTGGTATAGCCACCTTTATTTACGGTCGGTTCTGATTGAGTGGCAGTTGCTGGAGCTCGTGGCTGTTCCGTCTTCTCCCCACGTTGATTTTCAAAAGCAGACATTGATGGTTGCTCTTCTATTACAGTGGCGGGTTCCGCACGAACCAACGTGCCTGCCTCTATTTCTTTGGAAGATGTATTATTCTCTGGAATAAAACCATCAACAATATCATCAGTTTGAGTATAAGCATCTTGTTGTGCTAATGATGTTTGAGTTGAAGCGTCTTTCATCACTGGCGTTTTCTTTTCAGGCACTGCACCTTTAACATGCTGCTGCTGATGATTTAACTCATGGCTCGCTCTATTTTCTGTCTCAGCAAAAGTACTTGGTTCCTGCCGAGCTTCTTTTTCACTTGATGCTACATTCCTATCATTAATATTAACATTGGCTGTGGCATTAGCATTGGCGGGTTCTTTATCGGTTGATACACAACGAATGCTCTCACCCATATGATAGTGTATATGATTATGATAATGCACATCACCACCCTTTGCAGGTGTTTGTGGCTTAGCTGAGTCATTAGCTGGGGTACGGTCATCAGCCTCACGCATACCTGTTGTTGGCTGCTTTGGCTCTGTCGAAGTGGTTGGCTCAGGCTCATTATTGGCTGACGGTGAACCGGGTATACATAACAGTTCAACACTTTCTTCTAGCGCTCGAAAAGCCTCATTAAGATGACATTCTTTGTCAGCTGCATTTTTTTGAACATGATAGGACTTCATTGCGTTATCAAATCGGTCGAGCTTACCTTTCACTTCAGGACCATTTAAAAAATGCTTAACTAACGTAGTATCATCAATGGACTGATCGGCAGAAAGCCCCAAATGAGCCTTAAGTTGCTCATCACTAAAATTTTTATTGAGCTCTACTTTTAAAAGAGGGATCATGTGCTCAGAAAAAAAACGTTCTACAACGACAGATTGCTGGCTTGGCGTTTTGACAAGCTCCTGCAATTCTTGACGTAATGTATCGGGCAATTTTCCTGATGGATTGCTAAAATTATAGGCAGAAATAGCTAACATACTTTTCAAAGGAAAAGTGTTACTCGAACTCCTAATTTCTGCTATAAAATTTGTGATAGAACTCGCTTTATTACTTTCTGCTGGTTTGTGTGTTCTTTTAACGGGTTCCACATTCACAGAGAATGAAATGGGAGGCATAGGCTATCTCCTTTAATTATTTTTTATTATTTGGCATAAGAGATAATAGAGTGATTTTTTAATTTCACTCTATTTTTAAATTTAAAATTCAATTAAGAATTAGCAAAACCTGCATTATATTGGAACAAGTCTTTTAATAATTGAATTAACAATTGAGTCAATGTTTCAAAATGACTATTATCTTGCCGGAATGTTTCTAATAACCGAGAAGTGCTGCTGTTAACTGTATTTTTGTGACTATCCAGTGCTGTTTGCATACTCTGAAAAGCTTGACTCAAGATATCAACAGGACTAGTTGTAGTATTCGATACCGTCTTGGCTGTTCTAAAAGCAGCTAAAACAGGGGTTACATCAGGATAAATATCAATTTTTCCATTATTTTCTTTAACAAAGAACCCCTGGCCTTCCAGTTTTTTCTCATAAAAGGTGACCATACTTTTTGCTACTTCAGGATCTATGTTATCTAAAGAAATACTCGTCATTGGGTAGGTGTAATCTTGAAAATTATTTTTATTAATTTTCAGTTCTCCATTGCTAGCAGCAGTAAAACCAGCGCTTTTAACATATTTACCCACCCCTCCATAAAAGTTATTTAAAAACTTATCCTTATCATAGCTAATTTTTCCATCCTTACCAACACCCATAGCTGAACTTAACTTACCTAGAGTTGTATTAAAGTCCTTCATATATTCAGTAGCGCTTTTGGTTATTTCACCAAAAATTTGCTGATAATTTTTATTAACATTGCCGACTAAATCAAAAATACCTGTAATATGTGAGCGGCCATCTTCAATGACACCTTGAGGTAAACTTGCCCTCGCATTATAAAATGCATCCGTCGTTTTTTTAAATTCGAGATTTGCTAACTTTTCACTATTCAAGATCCATTGATATTTTTGTTCGTCACTCAATCCATCTGGCATTTTGAATTTTCCTGATGATATATCATCAGGAATATCTACACCATAGTGTGATAATATCGCCTCAGCCTGCTCAATAGGATCCATATTTGGATCACAAACAAAATGCCCCCCCTCAAGGGGGGAGGTATTAATGTGATCACCCGCAGAAGCTTTAATAGAAAGCATCGACATCAAATCACTAGGCTGTCTTATGGCTGCAATATTTGTATTCATGGCGACCCCCTTAGCCTCTCGTAGCAACGGCTTGGAAGGTACGGATCTGGCCTTCGATAATATCTTTTAGAACATCAAAAACTTTCTTCATCAGATCTAACACGGTATCAACTTGCTTCTCTTTGTCACTGGCGATGGCGCGAGCGGTATCACCAATATCCTGTAAAATAATTTTATGGGCTTCGAGAACTTTCACTTCTTGGTTTAAAGCCGCAGAAGCAACCTGACCTAAGTTATCTGACAAACGCCCAAATGTTTCAATAATGGCCGATTTTTGTCTTGTTTCATTAGAGATCCGATTCAGCTGCATATCATGTTTATCTGCTTCCAATCGGCTACGATTAGCGGCATCCTGATGACGAGCACCTGCCAATGCATTTTGTTGATCAACACTTTTATTACCGGTTTTCACCATCGAAGAACGGCTCAGTTCCATTGATTTTTGAGCATCGGTATTAAAATTATTTTTTGCTGTACCGTGGGTGTTAATGGCTTTTGTTTGTGTATGCAGTTGCTTCGCTTGCCCCAATGCACTGACTGTTGTCATTGCCATTGAAACCATGAATCCAGCTAATGCCGCCTGAAATGCTGCTTTACCCTCTTGAATAGTGGTATCAGCGGCACTCTGCACCATTTGCGTTTTCAATTTCAAGAAGTCGGCTTGAATTTGACGGTCTGTAGTACTGATAATGGATTTAATTTGGCTAAGCAAATTTCTGAGTTCAACTAAAATATCGCTACTCATAATCCCAATAAATTGGCTATGTTTAGCTGCGTCAAGGGACTGTTTACCTGATATGTGATCCTCAAGTATATTGTCAACCAATTGCTCGCCACCAATAGCCTCTGCTGCTAGCAACAAGTTTGCCGCTTGTGATAACTGCTTAACTTTATTTTCATCAAAAGTTGCGAAAGTAGGAAACATCTCCGCTAATTTATTATTTTCATCAACAAGAATATCTCGAGTGATCCTTTCAATACCTGCATTGGTCGCTGCTGTATACTGCTGTATATGCATAACATCGCTTGAAAGTCCGCTAACCATATCCAGTACTTTTGACGCATCCGCTTTATTCATCGAACTAACATCTAATAACGCAGATGAGTTGTTTGCGATTTGCTCTGGTGTTCTCAGTAATGGCTTATCTTGCAATTGTGGTAATGACGTGCCAAGTACATCTTTAACGGAAACAGGTTGTGCAATCGTTGTAGATATCTGTCCTTGTTCACCCAATAAAGATTGAGTCGCTAGTTCTTCAATATTCGCTGATTTTGGCGTAGAAACAGAAGTTGGTAATTGTGATGAAATTATAGTCATAATAAGTTTCCTTTATATATTGGAACTAAGCATAGTTAGATAAATTAATGGAGTTTGCTTTACGTTCATTAGACTCTTTTAAAGATGACAACGTGCCTGTAAACATGTCATTAAACACTTCATACTGTTTGGACAGCATCTTAATTAATGACTCAAGCAGCTCATCGAGTGCTTTAATGATCTCATCATTCATCATCATTTTTGCCAGCATCTCCTTTAGCTCTTTCAACTGCGAAGCCCCATATAAACGTAGCCCCCCAACCGTCGCTGCATTGGTGACTGAAGTAGCAACACCGACGCCTTTTGCTCCGACTTCGATACGCGAGGCTAATAGGCTTTGCTTGCCCAACTTTTCTGTCGTTTTAATTGCATTTGCTGCATCATCCACTTGATCTACTGCCTGCTCTGCTGCTTTCGCAATATCTTTAATGCTATCGGCTTGATCCGCGGCTTTATCAGCGACTTTCACCACATCCTTAATATCATCCGCTTTCTTCGCGACTTGATTGGCTGCTCTTACGGCTTTTACCGTTTTAGCCGCACTTTGAAACTCTTCAGCAGCATCCACCAATTTGGCAAACTTAGTCAGTACGACCGCATCATCGACAGCTTTATCTAAAGTTTTTATTTTGCTTAATAAATTTTTAAGCACATTCACTATTGCATTAGCGATAGCCTTAGCGGTGCTCTTAACAACCGTTTTAGCCACATTAACTGCCATTTTAGCGACGTTTTTCACCGTATTGGCGATATTTTTAACAAAGGATCCCATCGAAGCAAGTGAAAGTGCTAACATGGCGACAGCGGCAACAATCATGCCGACAATGCTACCAATTTTTTTGGCTTCCTCTTCTGACATACCAAATGAAATCAACATATCTGTGACAACGCTTCCGATTGCGGTTGCCAGATGCTGCATAATGCTGCCATTGCCAGTTTCTTCTAAAACAATATCTGTCACTGCCATTGCAATACCAATTGCAGCCACAGCGAGGGTAAGAGGGGCGGCTGCACCAAATGTTGCCACTGTTGCAATCACAGAAACGGCTAACATGATGTAGCTAAAAACTTTACTGGCACAAGATGCGGCTTTATTGGCTTCATCTGCTTTGCGTTTTGCTTCTTCAGCTTCTTTGGCTTTCTTATCAGAATCTTTACGGCTGGCTTCACTGATCTTCGCCATCACCGCTTCTTGCTCTTTCATACTCTTAAGAGAGTCTTCATTCATGGCTTGTTTCAATGAAGCGGTCAGCATGGTTAATAAGGCAAGGGTATTTTCCCACTTATCACCATCAATCTGAGTATGCTGGTTTTGCTCAAAAAACGAACTAAGTGATTCACGACTTGCATTAGCCGCTTCTGCTAATTGAGTAATCTCTTTACCAACTTTAGAATAATTAGCTTCAGCGATTGATACTTTTTTCTGTAATACGGTAAGTTGATTTGTTGCTTGTGCTAACTGTACAGATAATTGCTTGCCTTCTTTTTGCAAGCCTGCAAGTTCAGATTTCAGTTGCACTATTTTCTGGGTTAACTGATTAAATATCTGATTATCTTCTTCAGTAAGAGGTCTAATTAGCGCATCTAACTGCTTCTGTGTTGATGCTAATTTATCCGTTGTCAGCTGTTGTGATTGCTGATTTACTGTCAGCTTGCTCTCTAAGTTTGTTTTATGATGAGTGGCATTTTTAACCTCAGTTTGACTACTTTTCCACTCTTCTCGAGCGCTATTAAATTCTTGCTCCTTCTGTTTTGCTTGATTAGTTTCCTTTTCAAATTTATTGATTAACGATTCACCATGTTGATTAATAGCATCTGATGAAATCTTCAATTGATGTAGCTGATTACGCAAATCAGAAATATAGCCATCACTTATGATAGAGCGAATTTTTGAGGATGCCTCCATAAAAGCCGCCATATAATTGCGACCTGATTCAGGCTCTTTTAATTGTGGACCGTTTTCCGTTTTACTGCGTTTAATTTGCTCTGTTGATTCAAACTCACCAAACGCTTCAGATGCTTTGATCATCTCTTTTGCAACATCTGTACCTACACCTAATAAACTAACACCTTGTTGCTGAAACGTTTTAACAAGGCCCACTCTATCTGGTACGATATTGGCATTAGTAATCTCTGCCATACTATTTCCTCCATTTATTGGGAGTCTTCCTGCTGTGACTCTGATTTCTCAAGATTTTTCTTTAATGCATTAAGATAGACTTGAGACTTGGCTTTTAACTCACTATCGGTACTGCTATTACAAACACTTTCAAAACAATGCAAAGCAGCACTGCTTTTTTTCAACATCAAATTGCACTGCCCTGCGTGAAATAAAGGTCGATAATCATCTTTAGCTAACACGAAAGCCAATGCATATAGCTCAGATGCTTTTTCATAACGCTTAGTTAATTGATAAACTGCCGCTAATCCCATAACATAATCAGTATTATAGAAATCATAAATACTCAAAAAACGGAAAAAGGTTTCTGCTTCTTTTAATTTTCCCTGTTGATAAAATTCATAGGCATATGCATAAATACCATCCATCATCTCTTGTGACATGCCATGAATATCCTTGTAAGTCGCACCAGACATTAATGCCGATGTAATGTCCTCCATCAATTCATCCATATTGATGTTTTCCTGTTCTTGTTCACTCATATCTTTTCTCTATAGTTAATGTCAGATATATGATGCAAGCCCTAATAAATTGCATCCTAATAAATCAATTTGGTTATTTCTTATAAAAAACGATATTACCTGTTAATAATTAGACTAACTTTCTATTTATTCTTGAATAGATTTATATTCATTTATTAATTTCAATGATTCATCATCAATATCTATTCCCATTTTTTCTAATTCAATACGAACTAGCCAATCGATGATTTGCATAACATCTTGTAGGCAATGTTCATCGATAAAATGATCTTTCTGATAATAGCGCCAGATTTTACGGGCTAAAGGAATATCACGAACAACTGGGACCCCTTGCTGTTCTGCATATTTAATAATTAGTTTAGCTTGCAGCCCACGGCTCTTGTATAATAAAAAAGGTAATGGTGCGATATTATCATCATAGTAAATCAGCATGGCAATATGAGTTGGATTCGCCATAACAAAGGTTGAGTTACGTACATTCGATTTGACTTCTTCGGACAGGATTTCTTGATGTAGCTCCTTGCGAACACTTTTTAAATGTGGATCACCTTCATTATCTTTATACTCTTTTTTCACCTCTTGTTTTTCCATTTTTAATCCTTTGATAAACAAGAAGAATTCCGTTATTGCATCCACAACAATAATCAATAGAGCAACCCCCAAAAACACCACCACAAAAGTGACACACAATTCAACCCACTGATAAATCACACCATTAATCGTGCTGCGATAAAGTAAGAAAATATCGTGTCGCCAAATAACAAAAAACACCCCCGCTGATACTGAGAATACAATCAAGTAAAGAAATGCCTTCACCAGCTCTTTTAGAGAATTAAGTGAAAATATTTTTTTGAACCCTGAAATTGGGTTGAGTTTTGAAAAATCAATTTTCACCGCTTCAGTTGCTAAACGAAAACGGCTTTGTAATAAAGAAAGGATGGTTCCCGAAAGAAAACAGGCTAATAATACAGGTAAGACAATTTTAAGAAATATACCCATAAACTCACTGACTAACGCATCCGCATTAATATTCTGTGGTGATAAAAGAATACGTCTCATCAGCCCACCAATTTCAAATAAACTGGTTGCCCCTGTAATCACATAAGCACTAACAACCAGAACAAGAGCTGCAACACTGTCCTTACTTTTAAAACTCTGCCCTTTTTTAGCCGAGTCCTTGATCTTTTTATCGGTAGGTTGTTCTGTTTTTTCTGCCATTTTATTTCTTCTCGATCAAGGCGAAACAAAAACATCATTCAGTGGTGAAATCGAAATCATATTCACCAAAATATCAGGAACTTCATTTTGGAAATAAAGCAAAAAAACCGTGAATGCAATAAAAGATTTAATAGCCAAGGATAATGAAAATGCATTTAGCTGCGGGCAAAATCGAGAATATAAACCTAAAGCCACTTCACTAATAAATAAGGTGATTAAGATAGGTGCCGCTAATACAACCCCTTTTACCACCATTTGATTAATCCACTCACCAAGTGGCAAGCTATTAAACTGTGAAAATCCAGCCGCGAAAGGCAATAATTGATAGCTTTGTGCAAATGTTTTGACCAGTACTAGCATGCCACCTTGCGATAGGAATATCATGCAAACTATATAACTAATAAATACTGCCAATTCCGAAGCTTCAGTACCGCTAGCAGGATCGACAATACTACTGATCGTTTCACCACGTTGCGTATCTATCAGCTCACCGATCACATTCGCAATCATAAATGGCAATGCTAGTATCAATGCAATCACTAACCCTATCGCCAATTCATAGATGACAACTTCAACAAAACTAATATCATCCCATGATATTTCACGCGCAGATAAAAAAGGCCATAGCCCCAATGCGATATAGATAGTGATGCAGTTTTTTATAATGCCGCTATTAAGTAGTTTATTGCTTAAAAAAGGTAAAAACATTAATGTTGGAAAAATACGCAGCCAAGCGATGGCTAATGTGAGTAACCCCTGCTGAAAAGTAAAATAAATGGAGGAATAAAAAGATAAGATCTCTTGGTTCATCCAAGCAATCCTATTGCAGGTATCGCCGTGGTCATGACCTCTAAAGCATAATTCATCACTTTATCGGCTAACCAACCTGAAATCATAAATAGACAGCCAAAAACAGACAGCAGCTTGATACCAAAAGGTAAAGTTTGTTCTTGTAATTGTGTGACCGTTTGAATCAGACCCACAAATAAACCAACCACTGTCGCGACAATAACCGGGATCGCTGACAGCATAACGATCAACAACATGGCTTTATTACTACTATAAATAATATCATCCATATCCAGTCTCCTTATTATTGTTGTGCCAGTTCAAGGTATTGCATCACTAGCCCTTTCGAAATCAGCGACCACCCATCAATCGCGACAAACAAAATCAACTTCACGGGTACTGATATTGTGACTGGGCTCATCATCATCATCCCCAATGCTAAGAGAATGCTCGATATCACTAAATCGATAACTACAAAAGGAAGGTAAATATAAAAACCAATTTCGAACGCAGATTTCACTTCACTTAATGCATAAGCAGGCAGTAATGAAAACAACGTCGCTTGATTTTCTTCTGCATGGATTTCATCTTCACTGCGCCCCTGCTGTACTGATTCAAAAAAGTTAACCAATTCTGGATCTGAATATTTCTGTAAATACGCTTTATAACGCCCCAACCCACCATCGACAAAATTATCAACGGATTCGACATTACCGAAATCGACAGGCTCTTCACGCATGTACTGATTAATATCTTGAATAACAGGCATCATGATAAAGAGCGATAGCAGCATCGCAATACCATTCAAAGCCATAGTTGACGGTACTTGTTGTACCCCCATCGCATTGCGTACCATGATCAGCACGATAGATATTTTTAAGTAACAAGTTCCCGCCGCAATAATAAAAGGAAGTAAGGTTGCCAGTGAAACAACCGCCAGCATGGGGATTTCATTCGATACAATCGACATGCTATAACCCTTTATTACCTAAACTCACTAGCCGCGTAATTTCCAAGCCCAACTCATCACTATCACCAATGTAAATAAGCTCACCCTCAGCAATCAGTTGCTTGTTCGCATAGACTTTAACTTCACGCTCTTTATTTTCACCTATCGAATACACGGAACCAGGCTGAATATTCGCTAATTCATTGACGGCTATTTCGCTATGTCCTAACACAAACGTCAGTTTTACTGATAAGGCATTAACATCAAACGGCTGAATGGCCTCATCAATAAATTGTTCTTCCTGAGATAATTCATCATCTACCAAGTCTGTTTCTATCATTTCTTCAATCATAAATTGACCTTCTTGCTGTTTTTGAAAGCGAGCAATAAAACGCCCTGCGATTGACATCGTGAGTTGTAATTGTTGGATATAAAACACATCATGCAGCGTAATAGACTGCAAAAGCTTCGCGCTAATATGACTGTGTCCCAACACCCAATCCGCTTGTAATTTCAACTCGTTTAACATTGTCTTTGGTGCTGTTTTTGCCACTAATCCTTCAATCGGTGTAGATAACCACACTTGGCCAAGCAGAGGTTCTTGCACACAAAACCAATGTGTCTGAGTCGCACCATAATCAATTATTTCGAGTGATTCACAACGGAAATGCTCGGAGAAAAACAGAGTGTCACAATATTCAAATTGGAATAAACTGAGCAAGCTCGCGCCGTCTAGTGTGTTCCACGCGTAATACACCAATGATGGCCAGTGATAATGGCACCAATCTTCAGCCCCAACCAAAACCTGTACTTTTTCATTAGAACTAACTAAATTCAGTTGAAAATAGCGTGTTCCCAACTTTGGCGTTCTCACGCCCAACTCAGGCTGATAACAGTGTTGCCAAATTCGAGTTTGGATCGCCTGCTGGCTAATACGACGAATATTCAACATAATTAATTATCTTCTTGCTCAGGCTGTTCTTGCTGCTGTTGACGTTGGCGCTCATGACGTTGTTCTTCATGACGAATCGACAAGGGGTGCTCACTGCGAAACAGGTGCTGATTTTCGTGCAAAGCCCGATGAACTTCAGGGCTGGTGGTTGTCGCAAGAAGTTCGCTACCACGAGCAGCCAATTCAAACGTCACTGAAGGACTGTTTTGCCATTGATTAAAAGTATAAGTCAGGCTACGACCTTCAACTTTCGCGACACTATCAGCAGTCACTGAGGCTGTTTTCGCCATTGCTTCCGCTATTTTGCTGACATTATTGGTTTGCTGGCGCGGTTGAGAAAGCGTACCTGCCATTGCCGTCGTATTTGTCGATGTTTGAGCCCCGAGATTGTTTTGCATCGCTAAGACATCTGGGCTTTCATTTTGATTATCCAACTGCTGGTGTTGGATCGGCGGGTTAATGATCGCTTCACCAGACTGTATAGCTGACTTGGCGTTCATCGCCTCCAAGTTAGTACTTAATTGATTGTTTTTCAAACTACTTTCGTTAGGTAATTCAGCTTGCGATGGTTTATTTGTCATCAATGCATTCGGCTGTTTGTTTGATAACATGGTGGAACCATCATCAGTTACCTTAATGTCACCGCGTGACATGTCACGAACAGACGTTAATGGCTTGTCGGACATAGATAATGTTTTATCTGATGTAGATAATGGTTTTTCTGGCATATCAACAACATCGCTTAACAGTGAATGAGATGTTGATGATGACTTGGCATGCTGATTAATAGATGATGACGCTAATTCAGTCACTAATTTCGGTGTGATAACTTCAGTAGTTTCATCATAATTTGAAATTGTTTTATGAGTTTCCACTGTATTATTTGTTATCTGACTTTTTGTCACAGCAGCAGGCTTGTTACCCACTTGTAAGCCTAGCATTGTTGTAGGCACACTCAATGAAGCTAGCGATAACTCACTTGCCAATGGCAGCCCATCAAGTGGAGTTTCACTTTTTACCTCTAAATTCAATTGGCAAAATGCCATTAACTTTTCTACCGTTTCAGCCTGTTGCATATTGGCGGGTAGTTGAGCTATTAACGGTGCCAGCGTTTCTTCAGCCCACTTGCAACGATGCTTTTTAGGTTCTGATGGGTACGCTTTTTTTGATGCAGCATCTACAATGCGTTTTTTAATCGCCGTTTGGCTATCTGCTTTTTTTCCTGCCGCTGGTGGAATAAACAGATCTTCCGTTGGTCGAGATAAAGGTTCACTAAACTCCAGTTTTATTGTTGCCATAGACGGACAACTCCTCAATTTCATTTTGTTGCTGACGTTCTAATTTTAAACATCTAGCAAGCCGTTGTTGCTTTAGATAATTTCGGAATTTCTCGCACTTGTTACGCAAAGCAAACATGCGTGCAACAATTTGTTTTCTTGATTGTTCGTACTTGGCTAACTCACTGCCAATTAACTCCGTTTGATATTGCAAATGAGCAATCTCAGCCAATAAAGCAGCCTTTAATCTTTGCCGTTCCCAAAATGCAACTTGGCTCAATTGTGCAGCTTGCTCATACAAATTTGTTTGTGTTCCCAAAGCAACCATTCGAGATTGAATATCAGTACGTTGTTGCTCTAACGCTTTAATCGCTAGCTGTAATTTCGTTTGTTCTTGCAAAGTACGATCAAGGCGGCGCTCTGTTAACGTCAGAAGATTTTTAATCATTAGGAAGCCAAATAACTAAGATGCTTTAACATGCCTTCAAAAGGCTCAGCCTGATCCATTTTTTGCTGTAAGAACTGTTCTATGTCCTGTTTTTTATCTAACGCATTGTCGTTGTCTTCACTTTCGCCACGTTGATATTCACCCAACTCTAAATACAGTTGAATTTGTTCCAATCTTGAGAGGCGATCGCGAACCTTGGTCGCAAATTGACGGTGTTGTTCTGTTGTCACCTTTTGAAAAACACGGCTAATACTGTGTAGTACATCAATGGCAGGGTAGTGCCCACGTCCCGCTAATTTGTGACTTAAATAAATATGTCCATCTAGAATTGAGCGGATTTCATCACCTATCGGGTCGGCCTCTTCTTCACTTTCAAGCAGCACCGTATAAAAGGCAGTAATAGAGCCTTGTTGCATACGTCCAGGGCGCTCAAGTAACATCGGCAATTGTTCAAACACGGAAGCAGGGTAACCACGTCTTGCAGGTAGCTCACCCGCGGCTAAGGCAACATCACGTAGAGCCCTTGCATAACGTGTCATTGAGTCAACAAACAACAGCACATTACGGTTCAGATCACGAAAATACTCTGCAATGGTTGTCGCCAGTAAAGCTGCATTACAGCGCTCAATCGGTGGGCTATCTGAGGTGGCATAGATCAAAATCGTTTGTGCCGCATGAGGAGACGCTTGTAGCTCTTCAATAAATTCAATAACCTCGCGTCCACGCTCACCAATTAGTGCAACAACATGAATATCAGCCTCTGCATGATTGATGATCATATTCATGAGTGACGTTTTACCACTACCCGCCGCTGCAAAAATGCCAATGCGTTGACCCAGCCCACAAGTTAGTAGGCTATCAATAGCACGAATGCCTGTTATAAGGGGCTCATTGACGGGTTTACGTGATGTCACACTCGCAGGCGGATTATCAATACGCATCACCCGATGATCATGCAAGACAGAATTTTCGCCTATTTCCCCCAGAACCCCAACTTGCTCCCCTGCGGCATCAAAGATCTTGCCCGCTAGCTGCTCACTCATGTCGAACACGAAAGGAAGTCCTGTCGGGCGGATCACCACTTCACGTGTCAGCCCTTGTGTGCGACCAATTAAGCTAAGCACCGTTAAACCTTCTTTGAAACCCACAACCTGTGCTTTTGCTATACGCTCTTTAGAAAGCAGGGAGCGTTCTACCACACAAATTTCACCGATAAACACCCCATGAAGTGGTGCTTCAATCAGGCAGCCATGAATGCGCGCAGGATGCGCGCAAGAATCAAATAGATTCATCATTTAGCTAACAAGCAAGGTTCTAAATTGATTGCTGCGCTCAAAGAATTCTTCAAAGCTATCAGCAAATAGCTGCGTGTCATTTAACGCAGATTCCTTCATCACCGCGGAGAGTACCAATTCATTTTCAACAAGGTTGAGCGCGGGTTGACCCGGTTGAAAATTACGAGGTGGATATTCGACAATCATATTCAATAAGGCATGGCTAGCCGAATCCAAACGCGCAGCACTGTAGTCAGCAATATTGCACCAAATAATCAACTCATCACCGGATAAATCGATATTAATAGCAGGTGAATCACTCATTTCTAATTGAATATTGGAATGACAATCTAATTGTGGGTTAACTAAATCACTGCGACCCATCGAGTTTAAAAATTGGTTTAATGCATCGACAAAACGGTATTTCATAGGAGATTTCCTTATATTGTCTTAATAATATTCACTTTCACCATTTCAGAGACTTCATTAAATGAGAGCACCTCTAATTCGGGAAAACGTCCTTCTAGAATTTTTTTTACAAAACGGCGTATATCTACTGGCACTAAAACATTGACATCGCGAATAGATAAATGACTATTTTCAAGAGCCAATTCAGCGGCTTGAATTAACTCATTCGTTTTTTCAGGTTCTAAGTGCAAATAAACCCCACCTGAAGATTGGCGAATACCTTGACGTATAGTGTCTTCAAAGGTTGAATTCACCATCAGTACATTTAAGCGCCCATCGACAGCAAAGCGAGAAGAGATATAGCGAGACATCGACGTTCTGACATGTTCAACTAACATCAGACCATCTTTTTCTTTTGGGGCCCATTGCACCAAGGTTTCAATAATCAATTTCATATTACGCACTGAGATTTTTTCCATTAATAAACGCTGGAAAACTTCAGTGACTTTTTGCACGGTCGAATGGCGATAACACTCTTTTAAGAGTTCTGGGTATTTGGCTTCTAAATCATCAAGTAAATTTTTCGTTTCTTGGATCCCAAAAAACTCATTAATATGACGAAGTAGCAAAGTCCCCACACAATCAATCATTTCGGAAACATCATCCCGTGACATCAAACCAAGTTGTTCAACTTGCTCTATATCTTGCGGATTAAACCAAGAACTAATTGCGCCATATTCATCGGTTAAATGTTTCAGCTCTATACCTAAATATTCCAATTCATCGCTCATGGTTAATAAACGATAACTACCAAAGCAAATGTCATATTCACCCGCTTTGACTTCATTAATTAAAATGATGATTTTATTCTCAGGAACAATAGGTGAATAGTTAATCGCAATATCAGGGATCCGATAACCATAACGGACAAACACATCCTTTTTCATGCGCGATAAAAAGCCTTTTTCTTCGAGCTGCTTTTTATATTTTTGATTAACCGAAATAATAATCGGCAATGTTTCAGGGATATATTCTTGCTCAACATGGCTATTTTCTCGCTGAGTTTCCCCCTCAGTGACCTCTGAATCAACATTCACTGACTCATTGTTAGCTTGCTGTTTTTTCTCTTTGCGTGTCTTCAAAAAACGCACGAGAAACAGTGTCGATAATAGCGCAGCTAAGAAAATAAATATGGCTGTCGGGAAGCCCGGTAAAAAGCCCATAGATAACACAATAAATGCCGTAATCAGTATGGTAAAATCGTTAGCAAACAGCTCAGAAACAATGTTTTGCCCTAAGTTTTTATCATTGCCGCCAACGCGTGTAACAATAAAACCGGCACTGATTGAAATTAACAGCGCTGGGATCTGAGCCACTAAACCATCACCAATTGTCAATAACGTAAAAGTATTCAGCGCGGTTGACATATCCATGCCCTGCTGTGCGACACCAACAGAAATACCACCAATCAAGTTCACAAATATAATAACAATCCCTGCGATAGCATCCCCTTTAATAAACTTCATAGCACCATCAAACGAACCGAATAATTGACTCTCTTTTTCCAAATCGCCACGACGCTCTTTAACCGTCGCTTCATCAATCACCCCTGCGCGTAAATCAGCATCAATACTCATCTGTTTACCCGGCATCGCATCAAGAGAAAAACGAGCAGCCACTTCCGCAATACGTTCAGAACCTTTAGTGATAACAATAAATTGCACAATAGTCACAATGGCAAACACCACCATACCCACGACTAAATTGTCTTGAATAACAAACTCACCAAAAGTTGCAATAATATCCCCAGCATCTGCTTCGATCAGGATCAATCGGCTGGTACTGATCGATAATGCCAAACGGAATAAGGTGCTAATTAATAGAATTGAAGGGAATGATTGGAAATTAAGAATACGTGTAATATAAAAGGAGCTCATGAATATCAGCACAGAAATCATAATATTCAGGCCGATTAAAAAATCGACCAAAATAGTCGGTAATGGAATGATCAACATTGCAATGACCAATACCATAATCACTAATACCATGAGTTCGGGACGGCTGCGCATAGCTAAAAGAAACCCTGTAAACTTATTCATGCGTTTATTCCTTGTCCCATAAATCTTTGCGCATCATGATTTCTTCTTTTGCCATCACATAATCCATATATATCTTTAATTGCTGTATTAATTGATCTCGTGCTTCCAATGAAACAAAAATTGCCGTAGGTATTGTTCCAAAAGCTAAAATTAATAATTGCAAAAAACGCGCCCGTAGATCGGTACTGAATGCGCTTAATTGTGATGAAAAAAACAACAATAGATTCTCTTCGAAGCTGGAAATATTACGTAAACCGTTGGTAAATAATTGACTCAGTTTTTTTTCAAACTCAGGTGTTATCAAACTATCGTATTGACGAAATAATCCAGACTGAAAAAACTGTTGAGTAAAGACATGATCGAGTGATTGCAATTCACGCAATCGCCCCACTCGAATGAAATAGCTGCCAAATTCACTGATATTAATATCGCCGAGTGGCAACGCTTGTAAATCACAGGCCAATGCTCGGCTCAAGTAACGCGTAATATTTTCACGCTCTTGGTTCTCCATTTCTTCCACCCATTGCTCATACAAATACACAACAGGGCCGTCATAACTGAGAAACTCACGGTATAACATGCGTAAGTTACCTGCAGATTGCTTAACTTTTTGAGCAAATGCCTTAGCAATCAGCGCAATATTAACGCCTGCTTGGGTTTTTCTATCGGTATCTTCCGCTTTGAGCTGCTCTTCCAATTTTTTAAGCTGTTCAAGTTGTTCTTGCTTTAACTTGCCGCGATTAATTAGTGCGGCGAGCGCCATCAGTAAGTCACTGGGATCAGCAAAAAAACGTAATAAAAAAGCACGTAGCTCTTTTGGTGTCATAAATTGGCGATTAAGTGCACCTTCAACATTGAGAATGGTTTCATCAGCATGCTCATCAAGGATACGCTCCGCAAATTGCATCCAATCTTCAGTTTCGCCTTGTTTTGAGCCACTGCGTTTCACATGGCTCGCGGCAAGCATCGACATCGACGCGTATTCCCCAGAGCTATCAATCACCCCTTGACCGCGCGAAACTTCATCTGAATCGTCACTGCTTTTTGATGACTTAGTTTTCTCATGGGTGCTACTGATCATACGGGAACCCAAACCCATTGGAGCTATTGCCATGACTCCCCCATATAGGCTTTTAAGAATTGAACCGTGCCATGTAATTGGCTGTTTTGTTCTTTAATACGATTATTTTCAGAGAATTGACGTCCATCCCAAACTTCATTTTCATCGAGTAAGCGGGGCTGGATCAAAAACAGACGTACCATTTTTTGTTTGTTGACGGAAGTATGGCTAAAAAGGCCACCTAATAATGGAATATCACCTAATAATGGAATATGGCTTTCATTTTCAATAATTTGCTCACGGGTATAGCCACCAATGAGTAAACTGCTATCTTTAGCGATACGTGCAACAGTATTGATGGTGGTACGATTAACGGACGGGATGCCTTCAACATTTGACGCTTCGCCGCTTTTCGATTGCTTCTCCGCGCCATCTTCGATATTCACTTCCATCTCAACATGATTGCCAGAAGAAATTCTCGGCATCACACTGATCATCGTGCCGTATGTCACTTGTTCTAAAGTGGCAATCCGTTCACCTTGCAACTTGGCATAGAAACTGGTGTTGTTATCAAACAATGCAGGGATATTTTCTTGAGTTAAGATCACTGGGCGCGACACAATGTGGCCATTACCACTTTTACTCAGCGCATCAACACGTAATAGGAAGTCAGTGCTATTTGATAAAGTACTACGGTTAAAAGAAAAAGCCGTATTACCTGTATTAATCGTACCCACTTCCCAATTCACACCTAAGTTATCAAGTTCACTGCGTGTGATATCGATAATCCATAGTGATAATTCAACTTGGCGACGGCGAGAATCTAGTGTTCTAACCAACTGGCGAACATAACGAATTTGCTCAGGAGAGCCTTTCACAATCAAGCTATTGCTATCTGGATGAGCGACGATCGAGAAAGGAACATTAGAACTCACTGATGGATTGAATGGCGATGAAGCAGGTTCACCGATAGGTGCATCCATTAAAGTATCAATTTCATCACCTGTAGTTTGTTTCGGTGGCGGCGTGATTTTTTGTGTCGGTACCACACCAGCTGGCGTGTTTTTAAATAAATCGTTAATCACCGTTAGCATACCCGGAACAGTGACATTATTGCCGCGTAGCGCATAACTTCTATCGGTTACAGAAGCATATTTAACGGGGATCACAGCTAGCTCCCCGCCTGATAATGACTCTTGCTTAACTTGCTCATCAAGATACTGTACTGCCGCCTTAATTAGCTCAACGTACAAAGGTGGCCCAGACACAAACAATAAACTATTGCCTCCTTGAGTACGCACAGGGAAACGTTCATCATAAATACCATTCTTCTTGATATAACTAAGCACTTGCTGGCTAGTAGCATTATTCATAGGAATAATACCGCTACGCATTTCACTATTATCATAAACATAAATAGCCGCGCCATCGTCATACCACACCAAGGCAATTCGGCGAGTTAATGCTTTGAACATTTCATCCGCATTCGCTAAATTAAAATTACCCGTTACACGTTTCTGAGCGGCTAATTTGCTTAAGATAATCGGCTTGTTGAGGCGTTCAGCGATCGCGTCAAAAACCTTACCTACCGCAATATTGTTGGCAACAAATGTTTCTTGATTTATTTCCTGTTTCACTGGCTCAGCAGTGATCATTTCAGCTTGCGCTAAAAAACTATTCATACCCAGTAAAAAGAGCGTAAATAATATTACTCTGTTGCTTTTACTGTTCATATAATTTTACTCCAAGGTGCCTAATATCAGAGGGCGTTAAACCCAGCTCATTTTTAATATCATTAGTAAAGTGAGAGGCTGAGCAATAACCCGCTTCTAATCCAATATCTAATATTGAATTTTCACTTTCTATTAGCTGAAGAATTGCGGAAGCCATACGAACACTCATGATTTTTCTTTTCGCTGTTTTATTAAAGTTTTCTCGATACAGTTGTCTAAAATAAGATGCTGACACACCATACTTTTTACATAATTGATTAATGTTAGCATTCTTATCTTTTTCAGCGGCAGAAAGTAAAAAACGCATAATGCCATAAGCTTCATAGCGCCTTAATATATTGCACCATGCATTAAACTGAGAATGTTGTTGAATAATTAAATCAATTATTAAATTTTTTATTGATAAATCAGATGAGAAATCATTTGAAACTCTAATAACCTCATTGTTTTTTAATTGCACATCCTCGTTTTTTGCAAGAAAAGATTGCCCCATTGCCGTATCAATAACAGCAAGTATTTCTATAACTTCAGAAAGTACCATTGAAAAAACTGACCAGCCATCTTTATTAATAAAATCAAACTCTAATGGTGAACAAACAAACAGAGACTGTTCCGTAATATTAAATTTCCCTCCTGTACAAGAAGAGTGAAAATTTAATGTGCCAGCTGTTACATTAGGTACAACTAACACCAAGCTATCTTGCAAAGAGAATCTCTCCTCTACGCCATCAAGTAATGCAGCAATATTTGTATTCACCATAATGTTTCTACTTTATATTAAATAAATTGATAGCACTAAAATGGCGGAAAATGCAGCAATACACAAAGGAATAGTCCGGAATAACTCATACCTGATCTATTACATAATCAGTCAGAATGATTAAGATAAATTCTACTGACGAAAATTAGCCAATACGTTTTACTAGCGCTAATTTCTTGTTATCGGAATTTACTTTATGAAAAGTACAACCAGCCGCACTTGCATTATGAAAATAGCTAGCGGCCCTATGAATGGGCAGGAGCTGATGCTCACTGTAGATAAGCATTTGATTGTTATTGACCCAAATGTGCAGTATCGAACTGAAGTTGATGATAATGGCTTCACGACGTATTATATTCCCAGCGACAAAAACCATTACGAATTATCAGTTAACACACAAATAGAGCCAGACATAAAGAATGATGAAAGTGATGATTCAACGTTAATCTTAAGCATCAATGATGGTGTAAAATCAATTACCATACCGGTCGTCTATCAAGAACTGATGTTGGCAGACTCTTTTCCCATTGCATTCAAAATACTGAATACACCATGGGAAATATCTATTTTCGAGCCAATAATGGCAGATATTCGTATTGACGATAGAAAAACAAAACTATCACCAGCAATCAAATCTAAACAGAAATTTATTTTTCTAGGTTTATTTGTTATTGCTTTATTTTCCATTGTGCTAATAGCTCAGATTTATTCATCTAGTAATTTAAGTAAAAAAATCAACACCGTAGAAAATATCTTACAAGGTAGCAATTATCCGATTATTGTCACCTTAGATAATAAAAATGAAACATTGATATTAGTACAAACACAGCGTGAAGCCGATTGGAGTATCCAACGCTTTTACAAGGAAAAGTATAATGAGAAATACACCATCAAACGAATTGATATCTTAGAAAAAGAAATTGAAACAAAGATTGCAGATTATATTCCTAGCGTTCTCAAAGTTGATTTATCTAATCCTTGCCAACCTATTGTACGTAAAATAAAAGAGCAAACCTTAGCAAAAGATGAAAAAATCATTAATGAGGTTATGCGTGATTATTTAGGCTGTTATAAAAATAGTGAAGTTTTTACCATTCCCTCACATGAATTACTAAAGTTAGCCGAAGTTGGTTTAGCCGAAAGCCATGTGCCATGGAAAAAAATCAATAAAGATAAAACCGTCATCTTTCTTATTCAAGGTAGCTTAAATGACAAACAGACTTCCTCAATACTTCAACTAGCTAATCAATTCGCCAATAAATGGGGCGATAAATATATTCAATTCTCAATCTCTCTGGCAACAAACCAACTGGCAGGGAAATCGTTTATCAGTAATAACCAAGGTTATATTATTTTAGGTCATAACTCTTGGTCTTTTAACCCAAATTTAATTAACTAGTAAGGTAAAATATGGCAGACATAACATTTGATGTTTCGACATTAGAAACTCCCGCAGGTCCAACCCCCGTTGATTCAACCAACGAAATCGGCATGATGTATCGCAGTAGTGCTGGTGTCAGCAAAAGAGCAAAAGAGCTTGGTGATCTATTGGCTAAATTAACTAAAGGTGAAGACGAGAAAGGCAATAAACTTGAGGTAGATAACCCTCTGGTATTGGCTCGAATTACTGCTGCCAGTGGTAACTACAACATGGCAAGACAGCTACAAAGTAACTTAATGAAATCAATTAAAGATACTGCGTCAGCGATTATTCGTAACGTGTAATTTATCAATAGAGCATTGATTTATTGATGCTCTACCCTTTTTAGGAACCCATGCTTATGCAACCGATTAATGCTGCTTTTTCTATGCCGACACTTTTGGATAATCTCCCTGAAAGTAGCTCCACACAATCTCTTGAAGACAGAGTCAAATCACTGTTTGCCCAATATACGGTGGAAACAAAACAGACAAAAGAAGGGCTGTTTCAACAAGCAAATGCCATGGATGTCAGTAATCCGATGGAAGTGATGCAAATGCAGAATGCCATCGCTCAATACAGCTTAGGGCTGAACCTTGTTTCAACATTGACTCATAAAACCACCGGTGCCCTTGATACATTGTTAAAAGCTCAATAAGCCATGAATAAATTTAAAAAACTGCTATTGATTGGATTTATTGGTTTATTAGTCGGCTGCGATAACCAATTATTACTGAGTCATCTAAGTCAGCGCCAAAGTAATGAAGTGCTCGCAGTACTGCAAGAGCATGGTGTTGAGGCATCACGTAAACAAGATACGAAGCAAGGAGATTCAATCAAGGTTTCACCGCAAGATTTCGTACTTGCTGTTGATTTACTGCGCCAATACAACTTGCCATCAAAGGAGCCGATTGAAATTATTCAAGCCTTTCCTGGCGATTCTTTGGTCGCCTCACCACAAGCCGAAAGAACGCGACTACTTTCACTGATTGAACAGAGGCTAGAGCAATCATTATTGACCATTCCTGATGTGGTTAACGCACGTGTGCATGTTAGCTATCCATTAAATGGCAATAAACCCACTAAGCAAGTCCAAAAAATATCCAGTTTAGTTACTTACGCAGGTAATGAAGATCCAAAACTGATGATGAACAAAATTAAATTGTTCCTGACAAGTAGTTTTGCTGAAACCAGTTATGACAATGTTTCTGTTGTAGTCGTTAGCCGTCCTCCTCTACAGCATCAAGTTCGCCAGCAACCAGAAAACTCGCTTAACCCAATTTGGATTGCCATCATTGCTGCTGCTGGGGTAAGTATCATTAGCTTATCAATATTACTTTGGCGTCGCCAAAAATCGCTAAAAACTGAAAATAAGACACAGGACATAGCTACGATCGAGGTAAAAGCGGATGACTCAGCAAAATAACCCTCATCCTCTTTTGCAAGCGGATATTTTCTTAGCGCCAGGAAGCTATTTTCATTCTGAATATAGCCAAATTTATTATCATGAATTACCTGCTGCGCTAAAGAAAATACACAACCAGCGATTAATCAAGCAGTATCCTTTACTTTGGCCAGATAGCCATACGCCATTATTACCAAGTAGTTTTGCCAACCAATGGGATCTTCTTCCCCAAGTTGCACTGGGTCTTGGGGTAATACTGGATGCAGGGCCGCTACCTTGGTGGGGCGAATTGAGTCGCTATGCAGATTTGCGCCAACAATTTAGTAATCCTCTTTGGCAAATCAGTAATTCAACGATGTCAACACCACAAACCCTACTTGCCCTTGGTGCTGAACAGCTTTTAGCCTATATGGCTCCTTTCGGCGATGTGTATAGCAACCGATTAAAATATATGTTTAGTATCGAAACATTGCAGCTCATTCCATCATCATTCAGAACCCTGTTACCTTGGAATATTATTGAAGAAACGTGCCACTATGCCAGAAAAAATGCAGCCCAATATCCAACAAACCGCTGTTGAGAAAGTGTTGATTAAACATCATGCAATGAGTGCATTTCGCTATGCAAAACGCATCGAAAAACAAGCTCAAAAGCAAGCTTCAGCACAAGTTGAGCAAGCTCACAGTGAAATAGAACATATTCGTCATCTAGCTTATCAGCAGGGTTATCATGATGGATTAAAACAATTACTGTCGAATATGATTGAAAGTATTGAGCTCAGCGAAATACGCTACCAAGAAAAGTGGAAGCAGAGCCAAGAAGACCTAAAACAACAACTGATGACATTTTTCAGTGATCCTCGTTTGCAACAGATCGTTACCGACCATTTTATTGAGCAGCAGCCTGACACAAACCAAGTCATACTCTATTTGCCCGATACATTCGATAAACAGTGTCAGCAGAAAAACTCGCATATTACGATTTCTCCTAGCCTAGATGGAGAAATCGCCATAGAAGCCAATAATGAAATTGTTTATTTTTCACCCTCAATTGCCGCCCAACACGTATTAACTCAAATGCTGTCAATTCAGAGTCGCTGCCAAGTATTGGCCGAAAGAAAAGCGGCTTATCAAGACATGGTCAATCTATGTGGTATAGGAGGAAAAGATGATAACAACACTAGCAACTAATCACTTGAAATCGATGCTAGAAGCCAATGCCCCCGCAAATAATACGAGCAATAATATTGTAGATAAAGTGAGTAATGCATGGTCTGCAAAATCGGCTGAAACAAAGCAAAATAGGCCTAAAAGTACCATTTATATTGATCTCACAGATGCAGAACAGCAAGAAATTAACCAATTCCTCTCTCAGTTAAAAATCAGTGAAGATTTAAATAATCCAAATCCGCAATACCGTACAGCTAATTTTTTAATGCTTTATAAAAAATTGACGAACTCTACATTAAAAGAGAAAGAAAACTTTATTGCTGGTGTGATGCAAACACTCAAAAACCCAGATGCATTTGATAATCAAGCCTCTTTGAAAAAGACATTCGAGCAAGCATTCTACCGAGTATCGGCAGTAAATCTGATGAATCAACCGTTCGTGAATCAAATGAGTGACTATATAAACAGTATTAAAATTGATGGTGATGATGAAGAAGAAGAAATCAATTTTTACTAAGCTGCATTAAACTTCATTTCTCATTACTCACCATTATCTAAAAATCCTCGACCAAAAATTATAGACTTAACTTTTTTAATTAAGTTAAGTCTATAATTAATACTACCATTAAAAATATAAAAAATAACTATATTAAATTGATATATATAGATCAGAAAAAGGTTTTAAATTACCCCATACCAGATAGTTAAGATTATTTTATTAAAAATCGTCTTTTTTTTATAAATATCTTATAGTGTGTCGTTTTTTTATATTGAACAACACTACCCTGAAGGTTAGGATGTATATAATTAATTGCCGATAGGAAATATATTTATGGGAAATATTATGAATAGCAATGACAAAATTGAACCAAAAAAAATATTTATCCTATCTGATCATGTTGTTTATGACCCATTTAAACGCACGCTGTCTCGCGGTAAAAGAACGATCAATCTTTCAGAGAACGAGTCTTGTCTATTAAGATTATTATTAGATAAAACAATAAGTAAGAGAGAGGTCATGTATGAAATATGGGAAAGTCGCGGAACTATTGTGACCGAAAGTAGTTATTATAAATTAGTTAGGCAACTAAGATTATCATTTAAGAAAGTGGAATTGGATGAGAATCTGATTATGACACTTCCACGAATTGGAATTCTTTACACTGGGACTAAATCAGAAGCAAATAACATTCTTACAATGAATGAGAACAGAAGTATTTATACATACATTAAATGCTTTATTCATAAATTCTTTGGCAGAACTGTATTGTAAATAATAAAGAGCACAACAATGATTGCATTTATAAAAAGCAAAAAAATAATACTGTCGCTATGCTTATTAATACTAGCAATATCTATTTCAGGTTGTTCAAAAAATTTTATTGAACAAAAAAATAAAAATAATTTCATGCAATTAGAAGGACATATCTATGCTAAAACAATGGATATTCCTAGTGAGGCAACGGTCACACTGTCTATTACACCTTTGTTAATAGAAGAAAACACAAAGCCTGATAGCCTCAATTATCAATTTACCACTAAAAACGCCAGCCGAACCGCTGAGTTTAAAATGGCAATACCTAAAAGTCTCTATCATAAAGGACAATGGGGTATCAGTACTCGAGTAGAAAAAAGCAATCAACTCATTATGATGAGCAGTGAAATTACCCCGCTACCCGAGAAAGCATCTGATAAAGTCATACTTACTGTGATTTCAAACTGATTTATATTTCCTGAAACTCTATTTATTACTGTAAGCATAATAAAAACACATTAAAAGAAGACCCTAAGATAATAACAAAATGGATATCATCCAAAAAATGAATAGACAATATCTGAATTCATAATAAATCCTGATTAGTCATAAATACATCATAAGATAAAGTAGTACCATTATTCATTAATACACATCCAAGTGTCATTAAATAAAATATTAATGACCCAACCATCGCTCGCTTGAATATAAATTAGCGAGCTATAGCACCACTATGTCTTTTTCCATTCAAACTAATTATGTTTTCTTCGGAGTGATTCAATGAAAACTGAAATACCAGCAACATTTCCTAAACGCCTTAAATTAGTTGCGTGGTTAAATATTGCGATCCAAGCAAGTTTCCCTATCGCATCAGTATTTACCCCTATTATCTCAAGCAGCCAACAAGATAATATCCGTTTTTTAGCAAAAGAAAATGCATTAATCGACAGACAAACACAAATTTATACTTTAACCGAAGGTGAAAACACCCTTTCTGTCGCCAAAAAATATAATATGAGTATCGATGCTTTACGCAAACTCAATCAATTTCGCACCTTTGCACATGGCTTTGATAACCTACAAGCAGGCGATGAATTAGATGTGCCCATGGCTGCTCTACCAACCATCGAATGGCATACTGAAACTAAACCTGAAAAATCACAAAATAACCAAGAGCAAAATATTGCTAACTTTGCCTCACAGGCAGGTCAGTTTTTATCGAACAATCCAAGCAAAGACAGTGCATCAGCGCTTGCGCGTGGTATGGCAAGTGCGACAGCCAACAGCTATTTACAGCAATGGTTTAGCCATGTTGGTAATTCACGCATTCAATTAGATGTCGATGAAAGCTTTGCGCTACAAAATAGCCAAGTCGACTTGTTAATACCACTGTATGATAAGAAAGATAAGTTACTGTTTACTCAAGGTAGTCTGCACCGTACTGATGGACGAGCGCAAACTAACCTTGGCTTAGGTATGCGCTGGTTCCAACCTGATTATATGTTAGGTGCAAACAGTTTCCTTGATTATGATTTATCACGCAGCCATTCACGCATGGGGCTTGGTATTGAATATCGCCGTGACTATCTGAAATTAGCCGCTAACAGCTATCATCGTTTATCTAATTGGAAAGATTCTAAAGACTTAGAGGATTATCAAGAGCGTGCGGCTAATGGTTGGGATATTCGCAGTGAAGCTTGGTTACCGAGTTACCCTCATGTCGGCGCAAAACTCAGCTATGAACAATACTATGGCGATGAAGTCGGATTATTTGGTTCAGATAAACGCCGAACTGATCCACAGGCACTCACTGTTGGCCTTAGCTACACCCCCTTCCCATTACTGACCATTAATGCAGAGCGACGCCGTGGTACATCAGATGAGCGCGACTCGAAAATTGGTTTACAGCTCAATTACCAGTTAGGCACCGCATGGCAACAACAAATCAATCCTGATAATGTTGCTGCATTACGTACATTACAAGGCAGCCGCTACGATTTTGTCGATCGCAATAATAATATTGTGCTCGAATATCGTAAAAAAGAAGTGATCAACTTATCTGTCAGTAGCCCGATCACCGGCTATGCAGGTGAAGAAAAACCGTTAACCTTTACAGTAAATAGTAAGTATGGTTTAGATCGTATTGAGTGGTCTGCACCGCAGCTGATCGCAGCGAATGGCCAACTGATTGATAATAAAAAAGGTCAATATCGCGTTAAGCTACCTGACTATCAAGTCGGAAAGCAAGCAACTAATAGCTATATTATTAATGCAGTTGCCATTGATAAACAAGGTAACCGTTCAGCGAATACCACCGTTCAAGTCACTGTAAATCAGGCCGCCATTTTTGCAGGTAATAGTCACGTTTCGCCCAACAACTTTACCTTAGCTGCCAATGGCAAAGCACAACAAAAAATTACCATCACGATTAAAGATAGAAACAATCAACTGGTTGATGTTGCTGCCAATGAAATTAGTTTAAGAACCACGTCAGCAACACCGCAACGCATTCGTGCTGCGATGAAAAAAACCTCTTCAGCAACTGAAAATCCGCCTGTTAAAGTTTCTGAGTTTACCCGTGTTTCTACAGGGCAATACAGTGCCACCATTACTTCAGGTACCAAACCAGAATCCATCACCTTGACCCCTGTTGTACGTGACATATTACTCACATCAATCAATGTAACCTTGACTGCTGATAGCCAAACTGCACATTTAAGTGAACTCAAACTGATTAAAAATGGCACTACAGCGAATGGATTAGCGGAAAATCAATTAAAATTTAAAGTGATTGATGCTCTTGGATACCCACTCATTGCACATCCTGTTAAATTTGAAATCGCTAAACCCGCAAAAGTAGCAAAACATCTCGAAACCAATGAGCAAGGTGAGATTTTTCTTCCAATCACCAGCACCGCTGCGGGCGAAACAACGTTAACAATTAATTATGGCGGCTCAGTTAAACAAACCGTCCCTTTAACCTTTATCGCTGATCAAACAACAGCAAAAATCAATTCTACTGATTTTAAAATTACCCCAAATACAGCCATTGCTAATGGTTTCGAAGCAATAAATATCGCAACCATTATCACCGATGCCAATAACAACCCAGTTCCTAGCTTTACCGTCAATTTTGACAGTGATAATGGTAAATTGACCGAGAAAACGGTTAAAACAGACGGTAAAGGTATTGCGAAATCATCATTGACCAATACAGCCGCTGGTAAAACTTTAGTCACTGCGATAGTGGGGGCTAAACGTTTTGATAAATCAGTGACTTTTACCAGTAATAAAAATAGCGTGCAGTTTAAGCAACCATTGCAAACTTCGCCATCAACACCACAACTTGCTGATGGTAAAGCAAAATTTACGGTTACTGCGATTTTAGTCGATGCCAATAGTAATCCATTAAAAAACATGGCGATGACTTGGCAATCAAATCAAAACAAAGTAACCACACTCAGTGGATCAAGCAATAAAACAGATGACAATGGTCAAGCGAGTATTACCGTAGCAAGTACTCTAGCAGGTGAAAATGTCATTACCGCCACAGTTGATGGCACGGCAGTTAAGCAAGATACCAAACTCAACTTTATTGCGGATAAAACTACCGCAACAATAGCGGCATCTGATTTGGACATTCCTAATAAAAACACATTTGCTGATGGTAAAACACCAAAAACGATTACCGCAAAAGTAACGGATCTCAAAGGTAATATTCTGCCTAACATGGATATTGAATTCATGACAACTGGCGGTAAATTTGTTGGCAGTAAAACGGATAAAACGACGACGGCTAAGACAGCAAAAGATGGTACTGCCACAGTCGAATTAACCAATACAAAAGCAGAAACAGTGACTGTCTCAGCAAAAATCAACGGTAAGATAGCGAACAAAACCACCACATTCATCGCCAATGTCACTAACTCGCAAATAACCACCTTACAAGCTAGAAACAATAACGCTATTGCTGATGGTAAAGCAGAGATCATCTTTGAAGCCTATGTGAAAGATGACCAAGGAAACCCTATTGAAAATGCCACTATTGATTGGTCTTCAGATCAAAATAATCGAGATGTGCAATTTCATAACACAGGTTATAAAACCGATAAAAATGGCTTTTTAACCGTCTCAGTCACCAGCTATAAAGCAACAAATGTCACTGTTACCGGGCACTTAGCAGGTCAAAAGAAGCCAGCAACAGCCGTCACTTTTATTGCAGATAAATCTACTGCACAACTTTCATCATTTAATACATTACCTGCGACTATCATCGCTAATGATGCAGATAAAGTTGCTATAAGAACGCAAGTTACCGATGCAAACAATAACCCTCTGAAAGGTATCGATGTCCATTTCCAAGCAGGTACTGGAAATAAAATGTCCCCCGAAATATCTCAATCAGATCAAAATGGTTATGTTGAAAGTATGCTCACGACTAGCAATATTTCTGACGTAATAACTATTTCAGCAAATATTAATAAAGAAACACCAATCACAAGTACTATCAAGTCAATTGCGGATAGCAAAACAGCAACTGTTGAATTACAAAAAGTTAGCACACCAGTGACTGTCAGTAATTTAGGCGAAAGTAGCGGAGTAACATTAACCGCGATCGTTAAAGATGGCAAAGGCCATATATTAAAAAATATGCCTGTTACTTGGTTCCATGATAAAAATGAACTCAGTACCAATATCACCACAACCAATGAAAAAGGTGAAACATTCGTTATCTTGCACGGTACGCAGGCGGGTGAAACCACCGTTACCGCAAAACTACATACTGGCAAAGAAAGTCAGCAGAAAATTATCTTTAAAGCAATTGCAGCGGATGAAAAACGCAGCCTGCTGACGATGGAACCAAGCACGATTACTGCAAATAACAACGCCAAAGCTATTGCAACATTAACATTGTTGGATAAATGGGATAACCCAGTGACTGGTCAAGTTGTTACTTGGAGTTCATTAAATAAAAAAGTTAAATTTTCTGATCAGAAAGAACTGAGTGCCGGTATATATCAAGCAAGTATAACAGGAGATGCTATTGATATTCATACCATTACCGCACAATCAAAAACAGTACAAAAACAGGCTGAGATTGGTTTCGTTGCCGATAGCTCTACCTACCATATCAGTAAAATAGATTTTAATAAGCTAAGTACCAATGCTGATGGAATTTCTACAATAGAAGTCACTGCACAGGTTATAGACGCAAGTCATCACAATGCAGGTCAGGGAGTCGCTATTGGCTGGCGTTCTGATATTGGAAAACCAGAGCAATTAATCAGCAAAACCGATAACCGAGGAACTGCGATTGTTAAAATAAAAAGCACTCAAGCAGGTACAGGGAAAGTCAAAGTACTTTTAGGTGATAATGAAGTAGAGAGTAAAGACACAATTACCTTTACTGTTGGTGCAATATCTAAACGTAAATCCACCGTTAACCTTTTTTCTGGCATCATCAATGCAGGCTCTGGGGAAACTAAACTAACAGTAGCAGCAAAAGATGAGCAAGGTAATCCGTTAGGTAACTTAGCCAGCAAAATTCAACTTTCTGATCCAGCTAACTTAATAACATTGAAGTCTGCCTTCAGAGAAATAAAATTAGGAACTTATGAAGCTATACTTAGTGCAACCAAAGCACAAACAACCCAATTAACCCTGCATATTAACAGCCAAGAGATTGATGAAAAACCGACTCTAGTTATCCAACCTGAAAGCAAAACTGCGCAGATAAAAGGAAAAATCGGAGCCACTCCAGCATCGGCAACTGTTGGGAAAAATGTGACCTACTCTGTTGAATTAGAAGATAAATACCACAATTCATTAAAAGCAGGTGAAGTGATTTTCTGGAGTACCAACGATGGCACAATCATAAAAGGAAGCAACCAAACCCTGACCAATTCACACGGTGAAAGCAGTATCGTAGTTACACGAGAAACGGTCGGTGATGCTAAAGTCACAGTCAGCTTGGGTTCAAACCCGAGTTTTAAAGGGATTGAAACCTCTGTACCCTTTACGCAATCTGCAATTGATGTAAAAAAATCAACCGTCAGACTAGCCAAATCAACCATCAATGCGGGAGAAACAACCACACTCACCGTGACCCTCAAAGACCAATATGGCAACTTACTGCATGGTTTTGCAAAAGAAGTCACCGCAAAAAGCAACAACACTGATGTTACGATTGGCTCAGTAACAGAGAGTTCGCGTGGCGTTTATACTATGGAAGTCACATCGAAAAAAATCGCTAAAGCTGAAATATCGGTCCAAGTATCAGGTAACTCATTATCAGATAAAGAAAATATTACCGTACAAGGGAATGCTACACTCTGGAAAATCAGCCAAGTTAAAGTTGATAATGACATCTTAAAAGCCGGTGATCCAACAGGTGTTACCTACTTTGCAACAGTCGTTGATGAATTTGACAATGTTCTGCCAAAGATCACGGTGGCTTGGCATCTTGAAGGTAAGGCAGAAAAATATGATTTAGCCACGATCACTGATACATCAGGTATTGCCAAAGTAAAAGTGACTAGCAATACCATTGGTGAGCTAGTTATGACCGCCGCTCTAACCAAAGGCAAGGAGCTTCAAGCCAAAACAGTCACTGTGGTACAAGGGGATATCAATCCAGCAAACTCCACTTTAGCCAGCGATAAAATGGAAATCGGTGCTGATAATACGGAGACAATGACTCTTATTGTCAAGGCGGAAGATGACTTTGGTAATCCAATTAAAGGTGCAAATGTCACTATCGAAAGTAATAATCCTAACTTTATTATCAAACAGCCATTGATTGATAATAAAGATGGCTCATACCAAACGACAGCGACTTCAAACAAACAAGGCACTTACACCCTGACGGCTAAGGTTGATGGAAAACCACTTAAAACATTAACCGTAAAATCAGGAGCAGCGAATCCAGTATTGAGCTTTAAAAACCAAGATAAAAACACAGTATATTCCTCAAAATCTTATGATGAGCAAATGACTGTGGATGGCTTACCTCGTGGTGCAGTTCCTGTATGGGAAAGTAGCAATACTAGCGTAGCATCTGTTGGTAATGACGGTAAGGTGAAATTACATAAAGCGGGTATTGTAAAAATCACTGCCCGTATTCAAGGCAACGGGGTTTATAATTCAGCAGCAGCGAGTTATAAATTAAATATTGACCGAGCTGATCCACAATTACATATACCTCAGAGTGCGCTTAATGCAACATGGGGTGATATTGGTGATAAACAGGCTCAAGCCGTCTTTAATAATCCTGATACAAACAGCACTAAACCGATAATTAAATTCTCAATTGACGATACGAATATTGCAACTATTGATGAAAACAGTGGTGCAATTACTCAGAAGAAACCAAGTCCAAAAACTGCCACAATTACGATTAAATCAGTAGAAACAGATCAATTTAAAGCTGACAGTAAAACTGTACCTTATCAATTAGGAAAAACTCGCTTCAATATAGAATTCGAAAGTAATATCCAGAAAATCGCTTATAACAACACAAGTTCTCAGAAATTAAAGACAAAGAAACCAATCCCAAATCACGCTGATATCGTTTGGGAGTCAGGAAATCTGAATGCAATTAAATTAACCCCTCAAGGCCATATAAATAGCTTGGGGCAAGGCGAATCTCGTTTAACCATGAGGCTTAAATCAAATGATTACTTTGAAGAAAGTAGTGGGTCATATGTCGCAAAAGTTTATACTCAACCTAATGTTACCATAAATAATGTTAGTTATGGTAATAACGGTAATACTGATATTGATGCAGGTAAATGGGCTCCCGTGTATACAGATGATAACGTAAAAGTTTCATGGAGCAGTAACAGTAAAACTGAGTTTGATAAAGCCCAAAAAGCAACTATTTTATTTAAAATAAATGGTAAAGAAGTAGACCGTTATTCAACTTCATCCTTGGATAAAATGATAGTAACAGAATTAAAAGCAAATAAAGACTACATAGGGAAAAACCTTGAAATTGAATTAATTGCAGAAAGCGACTCCGGTTTTAATATACCAAGGAAAGAGCATAAATCTGTATCTGTTACAGGCACTAAACCCGATGAAATAGGAAAGATAACGGTATCTACAACCACTAAATATTTTATCAATAAACCTGGTTTACCTTCAGAAACTAATTGTGTAGTACCTGGCGATATATTTGCTAATAACCGATTTGCGATTATTTTTCCTAAGGTAAAAATAGACCTTTACCATAAAGGTAAAACACTATTGCAACAAATATCTGTCGATAATAAGATAGCCAAGAATAAATATACAGGCCATAACAGCTTTAGTCCTAGCGATGGTAATAGTGATGGTATTACTTATCCAACAATATACTCACCAAATTCAAATGGCGAATACAAACACACTGATGACCAGCTAAAACAACTCAAACGCTATACAATTAAACAACAATGCTATACAAATCACAGCGGGAGTGGAAAAATTGATACAACTCTGAAATTTATAAATTCTAAAACCCCGATAGAAACTGACTTCACATGGAAAGGGAAGTCATAAAATAAGAAAACTAATAATTAGGGGCTTCTGTTCCCTAATTATTAATTCATTGTGAGTAAAAAATTTAACGCGACCCTTATCACAATTTCGCAACATTCATTAGACAACGCAAACTCGGGTATGGTAGAGATAATAGCTATACCCAGTTTATTAAAATTAACTTATTTTCAATAACAGCTAACTTTAATAAACTGACTGACAGATTAATTTTCCGATTAAAATCAACTAATAAGAAAATTACCTATCAGTGTGAAAAAGACGTTATCCAATACCGATTAGGTTTGCTATTTTTCGCCACAAAAACGAAAAACAGCAAACCACAGGGTCAGTGAACTGAAAGCCCTCAGAGATCAACATGGTCTCTGAGGGCTTTTTTTATTTTTTATAAAGGAAATATTATGTCTAAACAACGCCGCTTATCCAAAATTTTTGCAAAAGATGGTAAATCCGTCACACTGGCACTCGACGGTTATTTTTTCTCCACCAAAACCGCAGGCATCGATAACACCATCAAAAGAATGCCTGAACTGGCTGCTAACGGTTTAGATTGCGCCTTAATCACTTATGGTATGGCAAGAAACTATGCAGATGCGTTCAATGATGTTTCAATCGTGCTACGTGTCGATTCTACAGTCAATGTGTATGACAACAGCGTGCCTGATACCCAACAAGTTTTTGGCGCAGAAGAAGCACTAAAAATGGATGCTGACGGTATGGTATGCATGACTTTCCCAGGTGCATTCAACGAAGAGAAAACCCACGCCATGACGGCAAGATTGGTCAAACAAGCTGAACAATGGAACATGCCATTTATCGTTGAATCACTGCCATATGGCTATGCGGTCACTAGCCCTGAATCCAACGAAGCCAAGGTGATTGCTGACTCTGCCCGTATCGCCGTTGAACTCGGTGCCGATATTATCAAAACCCGTTTCTCCGGCACGCCAGACGACTATTTGATTGTTGAAGCCTCAATGGTGCCAGTATTAGCACTCGGTGGGCCAAAAACCGATACACTGAGTTACTTCAAATTTGTTGAGCACTGTATGAAGATGGGTGCCAAAGGCGTTGCCGTTGGTCGTAACATCACCCAAGACCCGAAACCTGTTGCGATGGTGGCTGGCCTTAACGCCATTATCCATCTCGATGCATCACCTGAAGAGGCATTTGCGCTCTATCAAAATAAAAATTAGGAACCATTAGAATGAACTTAAATAACACCATCATCCCATCCGTCCGCAACTATAAATATTTCGAGCGCGCGCTTGCGAGCCACTCTGAATATATTTTATTGCCAGACGCCGATATCGGCAATTTACAGTCGATGATTGGGAAATGCCATAAAGCGGGGAAAAAGGTGTTAGTCCATTTGGAATTATTAGGTGGATTTAAACCAGATCAAGCTGGCGTCACCGTATTAAAAAACTTTTATAAGGTGGATGGTGTTATTTCGTCAAATTTTACCGCCCTACGTTATGCCAAAAAAGAGGGGCTAGAAACTATATTTCGCGTGTTATTAGTGGATTCACGTTCATTGGAGCAGGCCAGCAATATGGTCAAAAACTATTCCGTGGATGTGGATGCAATTGAATTATTACCCGCTGAATATGCTTGTACCTGTTTTGATTTATTAAAACGCAGCTTTAACCAAGCCAATACGCAATTTATTGCTGGCGGCTTTGTTAAGCGAAAATACTTAGTTGAAAAGATTTTTTATACCGGTTTTAACGGCATTACCACTAGTGAACACACATTGTGGTAATAAAAATTTGAGTTGTAAACCCTACACGCCAACACCATTACAGCTCAAATAATTAAAATAATGATAAACCCAAAATAAACGTTCTACAGCGATTCACAATAAGACAATAACGTTGTATAGCGAAATATGCAGGGTAAGAGGAACATCATGAACAATAAAAAATACATTATGGGGATCGATAATGGCGGCACGGTGACTAAAGCCGCTATCTACGATCTCGAAGGCCAAGTACTGTCTATTGCGTCCAACACCACCCGTATGATCACCCCAAAACCCTTTTTTACCGAAAGGGATATTGAGGAATTATGGCAATCAAACCTTTTAGTTATCAAAGAAGTCCTCAAAAAATCCGCCATTGATGCAGCTGATATTATTGGTATTTCAGTCACTGGGCATGGCAATGGTCTCTATTTGGTTGATGAACAGGGAAAACCGACTCGTAACGGTATTATTTCCACCGACAACCGTGCCAAAAAATATGTCGAGCAATGGTATCAATCACCTAAATTTGAAAGTGACATTCTGCCTAAAACTATGCAATCGATTTGGGCAGGACAACCTGTCGCCCTACTCGCTTGGCTGCAAGATAACGAACCTGAATCACTAGAAAAGGCTCGTTATATTTTTATGGTGAAAGACCTGATCCGTTTCTACCTGACTGGCGAAGCCACGCAAGAGCTGACCGATATTTCAGGCACTAACTTGATTAACGTACGCGATCGCTGCTACGACGATGAATTGCTTGCTTTTTGGGGCGGGCTATCGTGGAAAGACAAACTACCACCTATCAAATTATCCACTGACTGCTGCGGTCGCATCACAGAAGAAATCGCTGCACTAACTGGCCTCAAAGCAGGCACACCCGTTTCTGGTGGTATTTTTGATATTTCAGCTTCTTCATTGGCTTCAGGTATCAACCAAATCAACAAATTAGCCATTGTTGCAGGAACATGGAGCATCAACGAGTACGTCACCGACAAACCAGTAGTGGATAAAGACTTGTTTATGACCTCGATTTATCCAATGGAAAACCGCTGGCAAATCACTGAAGCCAGCCCGACGTCTGCCAGTAATTTAGAGTGGTTTATCACCCAATTTATGGCAGCGGATAAGCAACTCGAAGAAGCCAAAGGCAGTTCGGTGTATGAGCTGTGTAATCAGCTAGTGGCTTCCACCACGCCAGATGAGAGCCAATTGATGTTCTTCCCATTTGTGTTTGGCTCAAACACCATTCCCGATGCCACCGCAGGTTTTGTTGGTGTCACTAGTTTCCATCAACGCGCTCACTTCCTACGTGCTATCTATGAAGGCGTCGCATTTAGTCACCTTTATCACGTCGAGCGACTACGCCGCATTAACCCACAATTAAGCAATGTGATCCGTATTGCAGGTGGTATTACTCATTCACCGGTTTGGCTGCAAATTTTTGCCGACATCTTCCAAAGCCAATTAGAAATCGTTGATGTGAAAGAGCATGGCACCCTTGGAGCAGCCATGACCGCAGCAGTGATGGAAGGCTACTTCCCTGATGTATTTGCGGCATGTGATGCGATGGTCAAAGTGTCTGAAGTGATCCACCCACAAACCGATAAGCAAGCCGTCTATGCCAAGAAATATGCCATGTACAAACGCATGCTAGATGATATGCAACCGACGTGGAAATCACATAACCACCAGCAACCTATTGATGCTTAATTAAGGAGTTAGTTGACCATGGAACTCAATTTGCAACGTAAAAATGCGCTGGTCACGGGCGGTGCAACTGGCCTAGGACGTGAATTGGTGCGATCACTAGTAAAAGAAGGCGTTAACGTCTGTTTTACCTATCGCAGCCACCCAGAAGCCGCATTGGCGTTAGTTGAAGAGTTAAATGGTTTAGATGGCGTTAATGTGATTGCTATCCAAACCAATTTAGGCGACAGCCAAGAGATCGACGCGTTGTTTGAACAGGGACTCACTCACTTTAAACAGTTCGACATCCTGATTAATAATGCAGGTATTTGGCCGACAGGTATGGTTGCTGATATCACACTGAAAGAATGGGATAACGTGATGAATATTAACCTAAAATCCGTTTTCCATTTAAGCCAATTATTTATTAATCAATGTTCAACCAAGCAAATAACCGGTTCAGTGCTGAATATCACCTCGCAAGCGGCGTTTCATGGTTCAACCACAGGCCACTCACATTACGCCGCCAGCAAAGCAGGTTTAGTCGCCTTCTCTATATCACTGGCGCGTGAGGTTGCTAAGCAAGGTATTAATGTTAACAACATTGCCGTTGGCATTATGGATACAGAAATGATCCGCGGCAATCTAGAAAAAGACCCGCAATATTATCTGAATCGCATTCCAGTTGGGCGTGTCGCCTCCCCCACTGAGATTGCCGATATTGGGGTATTTTTAGTTTCAGAAAAAGCCAGTTATATGACGGGAGCAACCATTGATGTCACTGGTGGGATGTTAATGCGCTAGCCCCTAGGGCAACAACAAATTTGACAAAAAAGTTTGGAGAACAACATGAAATGTCTGGCAATCGCCGATCTATTTATCGATAAACCGACCATGGAAGCGGGGCTAGAAAAGCTGCGCCAACAAGGCTATGAGGTTACCGTTCGTCAATGGGCACACCCTTCTATCGAAAAACTGCAAGAAGACAACTTGCAAGTTGAGCAACACGGCGCCGAAGCGGTGGCATTACCCGCAGATTTATATTCAGATTTACAAGATGTTGAGTTAGTGATCACTCAATTCGCCCCAGTGAATAAAGCAGTGATCGATAAGCTGCCAAAACTGAAATACATCGGTGTATTACGTGGCGGCATCGAAAACATCAATAAAGACTATGCGGAAAGCAAAGGCATTGAAGTCATGAATACGCCAGGGCGTAACGCACGCAGTGTGGCTGAATTTACCGTTGGCATGATGTTAGCTGAAACACGCAATATTGCACGTGCACACGATGCCTTAAAGGACAAATATTGGCGTAAAGATTTTGTTAATGCAGATGTAATACCAGAAATTGGCGGTAAAACCGTTGGGTTAATCGGCTTTGGTCATATTGCTCAATTAGTGGCTAAATTCCTTAAGGGCTTTGATGCCAACGTCATATTTTACGATAAATACGTTGACCATGTTGACGGCTACACCAAGGTCGATTCACTCGAAGATCTGGTCAAGGTCGCGGATATTATTTCACTACACGCGCGTTTATCCCCTGAAACGCAAAACTTGATCAACGAAAAACACTTTAAATTAATGAAACCTACTGCGGTAATTATTAATACTGCACGTTCAGGTTTAATTAATGAGCGCGACTTACTGCAAGCGCTAAAAGACAAACGCATTATGGGTGCCGCTATCGATACCTTTGATGATGAGCCATTAAAAGAGGAGAGCGAATTTTATCTATTAGACAATGTGACCATCACGCCCCACATGGCAGGCAGTACCTTAGATGCATTTAGTAATACACCAAAACTATTTGCCGAGATATTTTTAAAACAACAATAATTAATTTAACCAACAGAACGTCGATAAAAAAATATAAAAAATAAACGATAGGGTGAAACCTGTCAGGGGCACCCTATACCCTACAAAAATAAACCCTATGTATTTTGAGTCATTATAGCAATTGAAAATCAATAAGTTACTTGTTTAGTTATTAGATTTTTACTCTAAATACAGTGGATAAATATGCTCTAAATAGTTCGTGCTGTGGCTAGGCGAAAACGACAACGCCACGGCGCGAAATATAACGAGCATAGAGAGGAAGGCATGGATATAATTAACAACATCATAGGCTTGGGCGCTTCGGTCATGATGCCAATAATATTCTTTATTATTGCATTATGCTTTGGCGTCCGCGTTGGCACCGCCTTTAAAGCAGGTATGTTAGTCGGCATCGGTTTTGTCGGTGTTGGCTTAGTGATCAACTTATTACTATCGAATCTAGGCCCTGCCTCGCAATCGATGGTTGAAAAAATGGGTTTAAACCTCACGGTGGTTGATACGGGTTGGCCAACCGCATCGACGATTGGCTGGGGCTCACCAATTATGGTGCCAGTAGTATTAGGCTTTATTGCTATCAACTTAGTGATGGTTTTATTCAAGTTAACCAAAACCATTAATATTGATATCTTTAACTACTGGATATTCTTATTAGTCGGTTCTGTGGTGTATGCAGGTACTGAAAGCTACTGGTTGTCGATTGGTATCACTTATGTGATTTTTATCGCCACCTTAGTCGCGGCAGATATTACTGCACCTTATCTACAGCGTAATTATAATTTGCAAGGTATCTCGTTCCCGCATCTAACTTGTATTATGTATGTGCCATTTGGCATTGTGACAAACTATATTATCGAGAAAATCCCAGGGTTAAATAAAATTAACCTCGAACCCGAAACCATTAATAAAAAATTTGGCGTATTTGGTGAACCATTAACATTGGGCTTTATTTTAGGTTTGGTATTAGCGCTCATGGCAGGCTACCCAATCAGTGAATCGGTCGCACTTGCGGTCACCGTTTCAGCAGCCATGTTATTGCTGCCTAAAATGATCGAAATTCTAGTCCAAGGGCTGCTAATTGTTCGCGATGCTGTTGAAGCCAAATTGAAAAAGAAATTCCCTAATCGTGATTTCTATATTGGTATGGATACCGCGCTGTTAATTGGTGAACCTTCTGTGTTAGCAACGGGGCTATTGCTGATCCCAATGGCGATTGTGCTAGCCTTCGTCCTACCAGGCAACAAAGTATTACCTTTCGTTGACCTTGCTTCATTGATGTTCTTATTAGCCATGGTAACGCCATTCTGTAAGCGCAATATGTTTAGAATGTTTATCTGTGGCACATTGGTACTGACTTCCATTTACTATGTAGGTACCGATATTTCGAAAGAGTACACACAAGCTGCAGTGAATTCGAATATCCCAGTTCCAGAAGGGATTTCAGAAATGACCAATATCGTCGGCGGTGCAACCACACCAGCGGGTTGGGCTGCGGTGAAAATTGGTGAACTCATCGCTAAATAGTGCTCAATAAGCGGCCAGCACATTATATCTCAACCGTTGGCCGCTTGTTTATATTCATCATACTTCAAGGTATCGCGCCTTTCATTAAGGCCTGTTGACTGCCTTTAGATGAGGCGACAATATTCTTACTTACATTATTGCCGCCTAACAATTCAGCCTAATTTACAAATCAATCATAGATAAAAGTAACGCCAATCACTGATTGTACTTTTCCTGCGCTAACCTGCCCTGTGGTACGTGCATATCGTGCACTTAAACCTAAGCTTACGGCAGAGGTTCCCACTTGCCCTAACTGTACATTTTGATTAACTGGGATCGCATTTCCATTGCGTACTAATTGGATCCCTACCCCTTTTGCCGCATTCGTACCAGAAAGGGTATTTGTAAATATGGAGGAGCTCGTATCCGTAGAGCCTGTCAGGTAATACGAAATATTTTGATTTCTTGCACAGTAAATGGTGAGTGGCACTGGCGCATTCGCCGGATATTCAGGCAAATTAACGATGACATTACGCGAAGAAACATCACAGCCACCAACCGGAACAACGACATTATTGTTGGCATATAAATTCCATGTAAAGGTCGCAGTATGCACATTACCACCACCGATAATATCGGAGCCGACCTGATACATCACTAATGTAGCAAAATGGGTTCCTTTATTAATAACCACACCACCTGCTGCTGAAATAGGTGTCAAATACAGTTGCGTGTTCCATGCAGTGTAATTCCCCGAAGGGAAATTCTGTTGATGAGTCGGCGATGACAGTGGGAATGGATAGCTTGAGCTATAGTATCGTAGTGAACCATTAAAGCTCGACAGCACTCCGCCATAAGCAGAGCCTCGGATCATACTCACCAAGTCCCTACGGATTGAAGGACTGTCGTTACGGCAAAAAATGGATTGCGACAGATCCACGACTAAGTTTTGCCCTGCTTGTACACTCGGCTGAAGGTTAACATAAACGTTGGCGGTTCCTGTCCCCGCAGCACTGTTCAATGTATTACCTGTTGAGTCATAGCAAGTAAATGCATAGGCAGAAGAGATACTGGCTAAATAAATCAGCAGATTAGCGGAAAGTAATTTAATCGTTTTTTTTACATTCATGGTTTAACTCACTGATAAGTGTAGGTAACATCAATCACAGCTTGTATCGTTCCCTGCGTCGCACCACCTTTGACTGACAACGCTCTAACTTGTAATGGGAAGCTGGTCGACAATGTCGAATCATTGACCTGCAATTTTTGCTGCGCACCATTATTCAAATTGGTACCTGCACTATTCTGTAACTGCAGCTGAATATTGCCTGCTGTGCCTTGGTTTTTATAGTAGCCAGTGGTATCGGCGGTTCCTTTAAAGGTTGCAGTGACGGCAGATGTACCAACAGGGCAATTCGTTAAATTCAATGAAACCGGATGCCATTCAGAGGCAGAGCCAGCAGAAATCAAATTGAAGGTATACAAGTCACCTAAATCAACATTGGCTGTGGTCGTAGCAACCGTACAAGGCTTTGCCACTACACTGCCATTTACGGTTACCGTGACGTCCGCCGCATAGGTTGAGGTTATCTGAACAGATAACAAACCCAATATCAGCGCCGTGATCTTTTTCCAATTGTTATCAATCATGGCATCCTCTATTTACTGAAATTCAAGCGTAAACGTTGCTGTCGCGCTCACATGCCCAGCAACAACAGGCAACTTAGAAGCCATCAGTCGTGCATAAAATTGCAAAGTATTGCCTCGACCTGCAACCAGTGGTGTCCACGTGATGTTGCTGCTATTGGCATTGAGCACTAATGGCGTTCTGCTACCATCTAAAATTTGTATACCCGCCCCCGAAGCGTTAGCAGCGCCAGGATCTAATGCGAGCAATGACGTATTGTTGGCATCTGCAATACCCACAAAGCCAATCTTGACCGCTATCACTGATGCGCCACAAGGGGTGAGCTCAATCTGAAATGGTATAACCGGCGTCACCTCACCAACCGCATACAATTGCCTAACGGCATTATTTAGCAAATCAACCACTTGGTTTTGAGACCCCGGAGCAACCGCACAGGTGTTATCTTTAACATTACCTTTAATATTGATCGTGCTATCTGCTGCATAAGTCGTTACAGAAAACAGCATCGATGTCAGCAGCGTTGCAAAAAAAATCTTTAATTTATCAAACACTTTTAACTCCTTAGAGGCATTCTGCACGGTACTTGCTGAGTATTTCCTGCTGGCTTTGCTCAGGTAATGTGTAGCTAACTTGGCATTGTGCATCTGGACTATCACCCCAGCGAGCAATCAATTGCCCTGTTAGAGGTAACCCGGTTAAATAAACTTGACCATCGTCTGCAACGATACTGCCGCCATTACTGCCTTTTGAAGTCACTACCGCCCCAAATGGCACTGGCTTACCCTGTCTCATGAGAGTCATCAGTACTTTTACACCCACTTTAGGACGGAAGTCCGCGCGCACCACGGCCCCTCGAGTTGGTACGACACTGACAACAGGATCTTCGAGGTCGACATTATTGGCCAATGTATTGGTATCGAGGGCAACACGGTTTTCACGGTAATCAGAGGCGTATGGCAATATTGCATAGCCACGCCAGTCCGTTGTTACACCAGTTTGGTTTTCAACTTTGACATTTCCCGCCCCCGGCGCCTTGATTAAAACTACCGTATCATTCATTGGCTGGCTTAATGTCACCCCATTCGCATGGGCTAAAACCCCACCACTTAAGCCGTAGTACATCTGGCGTAAATCATTCGTGTAGCTATACCCCACGTTAGCGTTACCGTAGGTACCGCGATAGTTAAGAGAGGTGTAACCCGTCGCTGAAGAGTTGCCCTGCCCACCACCGACATAGCCTGTTTGCACGCTATAACTTAAGTTATTGTCATCCAACAATGTTCCATAGATACCTGCGGTATTCGTCACACGACCTTTTAAATCGTGGGATGCGTTATAACTGGCGCTCGCATTACGCCAGATGGATTGGCTATCTGAACGCATCCAATTGCTGAATGGAATGTTCACGTTCAGTGCCAACATTTGGTCATTTGCATCCTGCCAAGAGTTTTTCGATAAGCTATAACTTAATCCCCAGTTGATCCCTTCAATCAGCGTGTTGATACCAACCTGTAACTGTTTATCTGATTTATTGGTATTCCAATATGTCTCATGGCTTCCCGTGACATATAGCGTTGATTGTTCACCTAACTGTTGAGTCAGACTTAATTGAATTTTTTCACGTTTGTTATACGTTAAGTTGTAGTAATCAGTGAATTTTGGCGTGACCTGTATAACACCATCTTGCGTCGCAAGATTATAGCCATCCATTCGCTTATAAGTGGTATCTGCAAATGAGTAGTAGCCCTTTGTTGAATAACGGTAACCAGCCAATTGAATAATTGTTCCTGTTTCATTCAACGACTTGTTATATAAGAAGCGGATAGATTGCCCCTGATGAGTACTATCATCAGGTAGCTTGGCGTTGGCTTGTGTAATATCAATGGATAGAGCCCCAAATATGCCAATGTTTTTACCAATACCAGCATTAAAAGATTGATAGCGATTCGCCAGCTGCGTTCCACCATATACAGTCCAACCATATGATAAACCGCGCATTATAGTGCCCTGCACAAAAGTCGGTTTTTCCTGCTGACCGTTTCCTGAACGGTAATCACCCACGGTGACCGCATATTTGGTATGCCCTTCACGTTGTAGTAAAGGTACTGAAGAATAAGGCACAGTGAAGCTTTGTATTGAACCATCAGCTTCTGTAATGGTGACTTGGAGGTCACCGCTATTCCCTGCCGCATATAAATCATTAATAACAAAAGGCCCCGGCGGGAAAGTATTACGGTAAATTTCATAGCCATTTTGTTTAATTGAAACGTCAGCAGTACCGCGCGCAACACCACGGATCACTGGGGCAAAACCCTTCTCGCTTTCCGGCAACATATTGTCGTCGGAAGCTAATTGGATACCGCGGAAATTAAAACTGTCAAAAATATCACCCGCCGTGTAACTATCACCCACCGTCAAGCGTGAACGGATCTCATTGATACCACGCTCTAAATAAGTATTGATATGTTCCCAACGCGTTTCACTATTCACACTACCGCTACTGTGGCTCCATGTGGAATTATCACGCAAACGCCATGGCCCAAGGTTTAATCCACTCTGCAAATTCAGGTAGGTATAGCTGCTATGACTTCCATTTTGATTACGCGCACGACTTCCTGTGAGGCTGTAATTTAAAATACCCGCAGTAATACCTGAGTCCCAGTATTCAGGAGGGATAAAGTCTCGCGCTCTATCATTCATATACACTTGAGGCACAGTGATGTATAAGCGCTGTAAGCCGACATCAAATTTTGACGTAGAATCAGCAATCAGTGCCTTTAATGGTTGGCAAGTGTCCTTAGGGATCTTCTCAACATCAGGAATTGCCAATGTTTTGACACCCATTTTGGCTAAATCACCCAGTGTTAAGCATGGCGATAATTCTTTGCTGTTTTTATCTGCCGTGAAACGGACATCTCGGGTCGATAAATAACCGTCATTAAGATAGACATCAACACGATAAGTGCCTTCAGGCACTTCTTGGCCTTGTTCAAAAGCAGATAAATCAGCAACAGCAGATGGATCATCAGCCAAAAAGCGTGGGTTAAAATATAATTCTGCCTCTGCCCAAGTTGGGTATAGGCAGACACCAATAAAGAATGCCAATGGAATTAAGGGAAAACGGCGCTCAGATTGATTGCCAAAAAATGTTTTCTTCCCCAAAATTAGTGGCTCTTTTTCAGATGCCAGATATGACATGTTCCCTCCGACCCGATCTGCTAAATCGCTCAGTAAGTTATTTAATTCAAAATGATGGTTAGCTCGTTTTTATAAGTAAAAAGCCAGCCGTTACTGAGTACGCCCCGTCATTTTTGGGGTTAATGCACCGTAATCATTGATGGTTTGGAAGGAAATACCGCCAGTTGCATTAACCGGTGCGTTCACTGACATTTCTCCGAATGGCGGTACGAGTACATTGTCTAACTTCACCGCACCCAGTTTCAGTTCTGTCACCGTGGCAAAATACGGTGTTGGGTTAATGACAACCAATGAGTTTGCTTGTCGTTTAAAGCGTAATTCTTCAGCGACTTTGTCTGGCGCAATCGCCAAACCTGTAGGGCGATAATAGAGTTTGATGCGGCTGATAATAGCCAATTGCAGCGTATTTTCATTTTGCTTTGACTTATCCATAGCAGGTATTGCTTTGACATTTAACCAAAACAGAGTTTCTCTATCTTTAGGCAATTGGTTATTAGTCGCGTCAATAATCCGTAAGGTATTTTCTTTTTTACCTTGCATAGAAAACAACGGAGGTGTGATAGCAAACTGGTTGTCTTTCTGGCCGTTAGCGTTTTCCACCCATGATTGGATGAGAAAAACCCCTTTTTCGTCATTATTAGTAACGGCAAGTTGAACCTGTTTTTGCCCCGCTGGGTAAATAACCCGCGTTGCGCCGAGTGCTACACCTGCATATACCTGAGTCGATATACTTGAACAGAGTAATATAAATAACGCAGTAATTAGCTTACGAGTTGTTCCTGTTTTCATGTTTACATCTGTCCTTCTTTTACTAAAAACATTAAAAATATGCGTAAACATCTTTTTGATGTTTTTATTCATAAGTGAGCGAAAACAGCGCTTGAGCATCCGCTTTTCCGCCCGTAATTTGGTAACTAGTCGCACGATACTTAGCGACAAAATGTAAAGTCATATCACCGTTACTGACGCGCTCTATTTTTCGTGGTGAACTATTTATTGGGATCAAGGTATTTTTTGAGTCAAAAATAGCCAGCCCCACACCTGTTGCCGTGTTAGGTCCATTACCAATCGCAAAGATCGCTGGGTTTTTATCGTTAGCAATACCCGAAAAAGTGATTGAGACATATTCGCTAGCGGCAGTGCTACATTCACGGAGATGAATGTCAAAGATCACAGGGTCGGTATCTTGACCGGGTGCATTGAGCATATTGGTTCGCAACTGCCCCATATCCACCGTTAAACTTCTATCTGAAGTTTCAACACTGCAAGCTTCAGCAATCAGTTCCCCTTGAAAGCGCATCCCCCCACCAGGAAGTTGGACTTGCCACTTATTTCCAGCTTCCATAAGCGGAGAAACCAAAAGTAGTAGAGCAAGTATCAGCCCTCTCATGAGCTTTCACCTTTTTAGTTTTGTTGATAAGAAGCCTTCCTTGGCCTATTAGGTTTTTAACCTTTCATCCATCGCGCAATAATTACTCGTACTGAACCGCAAACGTTGCATCAGCGTTAGCGATACCCGCTGTTGTTGCACCAAGTGCATAGTAACGTGCTTGGAATGGTAGAACGTTGTTACCGTCAGTCAGGGTGATAGCGCTGCCAAATGTTGCACCATCAAGACCTAGAGGTACGCTTTTAGAATCTAAAATTTGGATACCGACGTTAGTCGCAGAACCCGCAGCTGAGCCAGCAATCGCCAGAACAGTTGGGTTAGCGGCATTTGCTGCTACGCCTTTAAACGCCACTTTCGCAGAAGTTGCAACAGTAGTATCACAGTCATTCAACTGAATGCTGAAACCAACAGGGGAGCTGGTATCGCCTGCTTTTGCTAACTTAGCAGTACGGAATTGGCCAAGCTGTACTTTCTGTTCTATAGAGTTAGCATCAACAGCGCATGCTGCGTTCACCAACTCACCTTTAAAATGAACAGTACCGCCATTAACTGTTGTGGTTGCAGCAAATGCAGCAACTGAACTTAAAGACAGAGCTGAAACAACAACAAGTGCCAGTGATTTAACTTTCATAAAAGTTCCTTATGTTTATTTATTGCAAAAATTTTGACAATAGAGGAGGGTTAATACCATTTAAATAAAAACACAGTTAAAATGATCGAATTTAATTAAATTACGAAACTGTAATTCAATTAAATTTAAATATCTGTCTATGCTTTATTACTCTCTGTGCATGTTTTTATATTCGTCAGAATCAACAAAACGTTTGATTTTTTCGAAAAACACCTCAATATCTGATCCATCCATTTCAAGTGCATTAAAAAGTACAATCAGTTTATCGAATGTTATATTATTAACCCCATTCTCATAACGGGATATTTGTTGCTGACTCACATTAATTCTTTTGGCTAACTCGCTTCCTGTTAATCCGGTTCTTCTACGATAAGACTTCAACATCTTGCCAATATTATTGGATAACGGATCATTTTCTCGCATTCTAAACCTCTCGAATCATTATTAACTGATTCATTGTATGTGTTGTTTATAAGCAAAATATTCGTCAACTCGCATTAAGGTATAGAATCATGTTTCGAGTTAAAAATTGTTTTTTTCGATCAAAAAGGTTCAATTTGATAGATAATAACTATCATCATTTTATTTTTGATCGGTTTTTTCGATCAACACAGAAGAGGAGTAAAATAAAACCCCTTATTAATTAGCAATCTAACTAAAGCCAAATTTGCTTTTAAAATAAGAAAAAATATTTGATTAAATAACGTAGTAAAATAGGTTACATGCAATACATGTAATTCAGAAACAATAATTTACAATAAACAATTAAAATAGATATGAGTTAAAACAAATAAAAAAACCGCTAAAAACCAATTAAAAAACACAATTAACAGATAAAACCAATTTAATTGGTGTTTTATTTCAAAAAGACTATCAAAAATTACTAACAAAATCTTAATTACTAAAAAAATATAAAATAAAATACTAATTTATGTAAATAGTCGATGAAATTAACAAATCCACGACGTTATTTTAAATAAAAAATCAAATTCACTCATTTCATACAGTAAGCATCTCGTTATTTATTTAACCAATGCGTGATTATTTATAATGGTAATTTTAAATTTAATGATAAAGTACAAGAAATAAGTAGATGCATAAGAAACACGAATGAATACTTAAAAATTCAGTATTACTCACCCGCTATTACAGATTTTTCTCGTGCGAATTCACATTTTATCTTTTTCTACGAAAACATAAAATACCGAAAACAGATCATAAAAAGACTAAATATTCACCGTAGCGTATTTATTAATCCAATATGGATAAACACTTACTCCAAAAAAGATGATTATCAATGTTAACTGAAGGATTGAGATAAATTTTAGAAGGGATAGAGTAGAGAGTTACCATAAACGCCGGTAACTCTCTATTATTACGTTTTACTTATAATGCTGTTGGATCTTTTGTGAGGTAGCAAAGCCACGTTTTGCTTCTTTCTCTGCGATTTCAACTGATAAACCAATATAAGCGCGAGGATCTAACATCTCTTTGATTTCATCATGGCTAAATGCCGCTGAAATGACCTCATTCTTCGTTAGGTTGGTATAAAAATCTTCACCATCAGCAGCAGTTTTAATTGCTTCATCGTAAAGCAGTGAGTGAGCTTTATCTTTACCCAGCTTTTCAGCCATTTTCATCATCACGTACTCAGTATTATCTAGCCCTTTATTTCTGAGAACGTTGTGTAGCATTCTGTCTTCATGAGGCACAATAGTTCTAGAAAGCTCTTCTGTTCTTAGCAAGATCTCTGTGGTTAGCTCTAACGCTTCCTCAATCAATCCATCAAACAACATGTATGAACTGCTATCGCCCTCATACGGCCTCACTGCGGAATACATACCAACACTTGGTAATGAGTATAATTTTTGTGAGTTAGCAATAATCCCTTTTGCCAATTTAGGGTTAATTTTATGTGGCATGGTGCTGCTACCCACCGTGCCTTTAGTAAACCCTTCAGAAACCTCAGCAATTTCTTCAAGTGTTGTGCTGTAAACTTCTTCACCAATTTTATGGCAGATATTCGCCATCAGCGCTAAGTTGGCCATATACTCTAATTTATGTGTGCTAAGGTTTCTTGATGGCACTTCCATCGCTTCCATGCCCACTAGCTCGGCAACCCTTTTTTGCACTTTTAAACCGACACCGGGCATTGAGTTAAATGCCCCAACTGCGCCACCCATCATGATAGTGAATACACGCTTTTCACATTCTTGCATGCGTTGGTAGCAATCGATAAAGTCACTGATCCAAACAGAAACTTTATAACCATAAGTGATAGGAATTGCATGGCGACCATGCGTTCTTCCAGCCATCACCATTGATTTGGTTTTCAGTGCTAAATTGGATAAATTCTCAATGATCTCCCCTAGCAGCAACATAAACTTATGATGTACAGTCTTCATCATATACAGCTGTGAACTCTGCTGTATATTTTGGGTAGTAATTCCATAATGGATATATTTACCACTCTCTTCTGAGCAAGCATTCACCAATACTTTTAAAAATGGTACAAAGCCATGACCGATTTTTTGGTAAATACGGTTCATTTCTTCAAAATCGATATTCTCGATAACCGCCTTTTCTTTAATTTCATCCGCTGCCGATTGAGGAATAAAACCAAGTTCAGCCTGAGCCTGAGCTAGCATTGATTCAAACATTAACCAAGTTGAATATTTGGCTTCATTTGATAACAGATCTTTTATTCCACGGTCATCAATAGTTTTACTTTTAGAATCGTATAACGCTCTCATTTTGTATCCCTTCTTTATTTCTTCATTGCTTCATCAACCGCATTACGTACAAACTCAACTTTCGGCCCATAAACAACATGGACATGGTTTGCCGATGGGAAGAAGAATGCAGTACAGCCAGATTCCAACATTAAATCTTTATCAATTTGATTCACTTCTGCGACATCAATTCGCATACGGGTAATACAGTTATCAACGTTGCGAATATTTTGTTTACCACCTAATGCATTAATCAGGATTTCTGCAATTTCGCCATAACGCTTTTCTTTAATTAAAGTATTTTTCAGGTTACTTGATTCTTCTCTGCCTGGTGTTTTGATATCAAATTTGATGATAGCCCAGTAGAAGATAAAGTAAGTGACAACCGCTAAACAGCTTCCGATAATCACTAAGAAGATCCAGTTCGTGTGTTCATACAACAAACCAAAGATAGTGAAGTCAAACACTGTTCCCCTGATGTAGCCGATTGCAACACCCGCTAAAGAAAGCAGCACTGCACCGATACCGACAATGACTGCATAAACTAAATATAAAAGTGGTGCGATAAAGACGAAGGTAAATTCTAATGGTTCAGTCACGTTACCTAACATGGCCGTTAATACCATGGTGACTAGCATCGATTTAACTTCAGCACGGTTCTCTTTTTTAGATGTTTTATAAATGGCTAATGCAATAGCAGGGAATAAGAACAAGGTCACCAACATCTGCTGCTGCGCCATAAAACGAGTCAGACTTGGCATCATTGCCCAGTATTCGCTGTTTGGTCCTTGCTTGAATAGCACTTCAGTCATGGCAGGAACAACACCTACAAAGGTTTGCCCATCAATAACGTAAGAACCACCAGCTTCTGTAAATCTAAATAAAACGTTCCAAACATGGTGTAAACCAAATGGAATAAACAGTCGTTCACCACCCGCAGTAAAGAATGGTCCGACAGGGCTGAGGATCACGGCGGATAGTTTCATCAAGCCAAGTACTAATATTTCCCAGATGAAAGGTAAAACCGCGCCCACTGCGATCATCAAACCAATCATAATAATCGAGACTGATTTTTTACCTGAAAAGAAGGCAAATGCTGTCGGTAACTCAAGGTTATAGAATTTATCGGTGGCCCATGCGGCAATTAAACCTGTGATGATCCCGCCTGCGGCGCTGATATTCATGGTTTGTATGCCTAACACCTTTATTTGCCCAACCTGAGTCATAATGGCCGGATCAGCAAGCTTACCTGTCAGCACCAGCCAGATATTAATGGTAATAATTAATGTTAGATAACCAACGACAGAGGCAAAAACCGCAATGCCTTTATCTTTTAAGCTCATGCCATAAGCCACCCCCATTGCGAAAAGGAGCGGAATATTATCAAAAATAACACCTGCAATAGAACGGATACTGACTAATAACGCATTGACGGTTTCATTCCCTAGGAAAGGAAAACGAGCAATCATATAGGTTTGTACTAAAGCACCGCTGATACCCAGTATCATACCAATTGGTGCCAAAACACCGATTGGGAGAAGTAACGTTCTCCCAAAACGTTGAATTGATTCACCGAACTTTTTTCTGGCCATATTTTTTTCCTTATGACTTCGAATATAAAATAAAAGCGATACTAGCTCGGGCATTTCTTAAAATAAATGATATTGCGGTTTTAAATATTATCTTAGGTCATTAATTATGACCTAGGTCATTTTATTTTATGCGATATGGAAGGAAACTGCTGTAAATAGCAAAGAGGATATTTTTTGTGTACTAAAAACAACAAACCAAGACCATTTACGTTAAATTAAAATAAGTAATAGTACATAGCCCGTTTATTTAGGTGAAAAAGGGCCTAATTTAACTTTATTTAAATTATTTTATAGTAAATATTCCAATTCATTGATCAGTAAATCAACTAAAATAAAAAAGCCAGTTCTGGATTTAGTATCATCCGCTTTAGTGTCATAACTATCTGAAAAACAAAACAAAGCGTTACTTGCATAACTCGTCAATTCATTGGTATGAAATGCCGTCATACTAATGATATTTGCCTCTTTTAGTTGCACGATCCTCGCTGTTTCAATAATTTTTTTCGTTCCTCCTGAGAGGGAAATAAAAATCACTGTATCGTCCTTGGTGACTAATCGAGTGAATGAATCAGATAAGTTGTAATCATTAATAAAAAAACAATGTAGCCCCAAAGCAAACAGCATATGCTCAAGGTAAAAACCGACCGCTTTACTGGTGCCCCTTGCAACAATAAAAATATTTCGGGAATGACGTAAAGTTTTAGCACAATCCGCAATTTGCTCCTCATTGATCAATGTGAAGCTTTTATTAATATTTCTTTCTAGTTGTTTTTTATAGGATGACGGGTTTATTTTTTCTGTTTTGTTTTTGCTTAAAATATAATTATTAATTTGAAATTTAAGTTCTTTAAAACCACTGAACCCTAACTTTTGAGATAAATTAATGATCACCGTTTTTGATACAAAGGTTTTAGCCACTAATTCATTAATATTTAAATAAGGGATATCAGCAATATTATCGGTAAGATATTTTAATACTTTTTTTTCGCTAATTGTTAAATTATCGTAATTTTTTAAAAATTCCAACATATCTTACCGCCCTAAGGTCACTTAATTAATTTCACCGTTTCATCGATATCAATTTCATCTTCTGAGAAGGTCAGTGTTGTACCGTGTAATGTGGTAATCGCCAGTTTTTTCAATGAGCGCATATCACCTGGTTTAATGTCTGATTTTGGTCTGATGCTATTCATCAAAGCGCCCACGGACAATACAGTGTTTTCTTTATTAATACCGGTATCAGCAGGAACTTCTTCGCTATAAACCACATAAGATTTGATAGATGTGAGCTTAATACGTTCACCTGCAATATAAACATATTTGCTTTCAGGGATCACTTTAACAGCGTAGGCTGATAACCCTTTATTATTGGTCGTTGGTTCAAAAGTGACCGCCGCATTTTTCTTAATCAAATCAGGATTGGCGACCTTAACCACGTGAAAATAGCGGTTATCGCCATTTTCATCTTTGATAAACCCAAAACCTTTATCTTCAAACCATGTTGTGATTGTTCCATTCATCGCCATTATCGCCTATTCAATTATTTCATTACTGCCTAGAGTATAACAAACTCTGCCTTTAATTTAGCTTGTTACCTGAAAATTAGTTATTATAGAGCCTTATGCTTCGATTAGGCCGTAACATGTCCACAATTATCGATACCTTTATTGCCCCTCCGTGCCATGATGAAATCGAAATCCTCTACCATGACGATCATCTGGCACTGATCAACAAGCCCAGCGGACTGCTCAGTCTTTCGGGAAAGAACCCACTAAATTTAGATTCCGTGCATTATCGGCTGGTAAAAAGATTTCCTGATTGTACCTTGGTTCATCGCTTAGATTTTGGGACTTCAGGTTTAATGGTCGTTGCCCTTAATAAAACAATCAATGCGGCGCTTAGCCAGCAATTTAGCCAGCGCACCGTCAAAAAAATATATCATGCTCTACTTTGTGGGCACTTGAACAATGATCAAGGCACGATAGACGCGGCAATCGCCAAAGACCCCGCCCTGTTTCCATTGATGTCAATCAGCTCTACCCATGGTAAACCAGCCCGATCACACTATCACGTGATTGAACGTAGTTATCATCAGTTGGGAAGAGGCACACAATTGCCAGTCACACGTGTGCAGCTGACGCCAGAAACAGGGCGAACACATCAGTTACGTATTCACAGCCAGCTGCTAGGCCATCCTATTTTAGGCTGCGACCTCTATGGTGGTACCCAGCAGCTTGATACTGGGCAACCGTTACGTTTGATGTTGCACGCCAGTGAGTTGCACTTTGTCCACCCTATCACTCAGGAAGAGATCAAAGTGCATAGCGTTAGCCCATTTTGAAAAGTTAGCCTGCTACCACATCAAATCATCAGGTATTTTAAAATCAGCGTATGGATCGTCTTCATCTTGTTCTTCTGGGCTCAAAGCACTGTGTAGCACGATGCTGTCCACATCCCGCTGAGCGATTTTATCCGCCACACTCGCAGGGATCACCGCATACTCACTGACCCCATTGTTATCGATAGATAAACGCGCAATCGCTAAGCGCCCATTAACCAATTGGGCATGCGTTTGTTTATCGACCTCGATATTCTTAATCAAATTATTATCAGTAAAGTTAAAGCTAATATCGCCCTTTAGTAGGTCAATTCTATTCATTTCAATCAGTTGCTTCACTTGAGCTTTATACTCTTTCGATAACGTCGCTTGCTTTTGTTGCTCGCTAAGTTGCTTATCACGCTCAACTTGGGCTTTTTTATTTTCCGCAACGGCTTCTCGTGCTTCACGCGCCTGAACGCGTGATTTTTTCGCCGTTCTTTGGACTTTTGCCATTTTTTTGCTGGTCACAAGTCCCGCTTTTAACATCTGCTCTTGTAAGGTAAGTTTTGCCATTTTGGTGTATAAATCCATTGAACAATAGTGAGGCTAGGCCTGTTATGGGTAAACTTTACCATGTTGTCGAGCGCGATCAATCGGAGACTTCATTAACACCGTTTTTTGAAATATAACGAGTATATACCCTAAATAATTCGAGGTGCAGCTAGGCGACAAGCGAATGAGGCGCTAGGAGCATAGAAAACTATGTGACTAGTGCGAATGAACGTAGTCAACAACGCTGCAACTTGAAGTATGACGGGTATATTATTGAGCAATCCAACCACCATCCATATTCCAAGCCACACCTCGAACTTGAGTGGCACTCTTAGAACATAGAAACAGGGCAAGCTCGCCGATTTGTTGAGGAGTAACAAATTGCGCTGATGGTTGTTTTTCTTCTAGCAGTTCTTTTACCGCCTCTTCTGGATTAGCGCCATCGGCAATGCGCTGATCAATCTGCTGTTGTACTAACGGTGTTAATACCCAGCCAGGGCAAATAGCATTACAAGTAACATTAGTGCGAGCGGTTTCTAATGCAATACTTTTGGTTAAACCAATAACGCCATGTTTAGCAGCAACATATGCTGATTTGTTTTTTGAAGCAACGAGACCATGCACAGAAGCAATATTAATAATTCTTCCCCAATTATTCTTCTGCATATGTGGTAAGGCTAAACGCGAGGTATGAAATACGGACGAAAGGTTAATAGCAATGATTGCATTCCATTTATCAACAGGAAATGACTCCACAGGAGAAACATACTGAATACCTGCATTATTAATAAGAATATCTACACCACCAAATTCTTGGTTAGCATAGTGCATCATATCCTGAATTTGCTCCTCATCACTTAAATCTGCCCCGTGATAACCCGGTATTTTATTACCCTGTGCCACTTCTGCTTTTGCTAATTCAATATCACCAAACCCATTAAGAATGATGTTAGCGCCCGTTTGAGCAAATACTTTCGCTATTCCTAGACCTATCCCACTGGTTGAGCCTGTAATAAGGGCCGTTTTTCCATTTAAGTTCATCATTATTTTCCTCAAATAAAAATACCATTAGCGTTCTTACACAATACCTGTCATATAAAAAACACCGATAATAAAGAATACCGCTAAGCTTTTAATAATTGTTATCGCAAAGATCCCACCATAAGCTTCTCTATGGCTCAAACCTGTGATCGCAAGTAATGTGATCACCGCACCGTTGTGCGGAAGCGTATCCATGCCACCACTCGCCATTGATGCGACACGGTGAAAGACTTCAAGAGGGATATTCGCTGCATGAGCTGCTGCAATAAAATTATCGGCCATCGCGGCTAAGGCAATACTCATCCCACCCGATGCTGAACCAGTTATACCCGCTAATGTTGTAATACTAATCGCTTCATTAAGTAACGGATTAGGAATGGCTGACAGTGCCTTTGAAAGCACTAAAAAACCAGGTAATGCGGCAATCACAGCACCGAAACCATACTCTGAAGCGGTATTCATTGCAGCAAGGATCGCACCGCTAACAGCACTCCGACTCCCTTCGGCCAGCCGCCCGCGAATATTACGATAACCTAAAATAATCACTAATAAGATACCGGCAAGTAAAGCCGCCTCAACCGCCCAAATAGCCGTGATCTTACTTAAATTAGTCATAATGGGCGCAGAGAGCCCTGGTAGCATTAATTCATTTTCAGCTCCGTACCATTTAGGAATAAAGTAAGTAAACACTAAATTTAAAATACCCACTAAGAACAATGGAGCAATCGCAATAATTGGATTAGGCAACGCAATATTTTCGGGGGTTTCTGGTTCATTACGTAATTCAGTACCATAACCTTCATTTTTAATTTTAGCTTTACGTCTTTGACGTTCTAAGTAAGTTAATCCAAGTACAATAATAAATACTGAACCAATCAAACCCAGCCAAGGTGCTGCCCAAGTCGTTGTACCAAAGAAACTGGTCGGTATGATATTTTGAATTTGCGGTGTACCCGGTAAAGCATCCATCGTGAAAGAAAATGCTCCTAGCGCTATTGTTGCAGGGATCAAGCGTTTGGGAATATGACTTTGTCTAAATAACTCAGCGGCAAACGGATAAATGGCAAATACCACCACAAATAAAGAGACACCACCATAGGTTAATAAAGCACACGCAATAACGATGACTGGGATAGTATGCTGTCTGCCTATAATTTTAATAACAGCAGCAACAATTGAATGAGAAAAGCCCGATAATTCCACTAATTTACCAAAAACAGCACCGAGTAAAAACACAGGGAAATAAAGCTTAACGAAACCAACCATTTTTTCCATAAATAGCCCCGTAAAAGCAGGGGCGACAGCACTCGGATCGGTCAGTAATACCGCCCCCATCGCTGCGATAGGAGCAAAGAGAATAACACTGTATCCACGATAAGCTGCCAACATTAGAAGGCACAGCGCCGCTAGTGCAATTAATACACTCATTATGACACCTCAGTTTTCTTATATAGGAAATAAAAGAGAAATTACGGCGCTAAGCCAAAACGTAACTGATGCTCTCTGCGTTTTTGAATATAATCTTTACGTGTTTCATCCCAACAATAGAAACCTTGCCCACTACGTAAACCTGTGTGCCCAGCCTCAATTTTTTCCGCCACTAATGACATCATTTCGTTACCCGATGCCAGCTCAGGCAACAAATGGCTACAAATATCCAATACGGTTGTGAGTCCTGTCATATCAGCGGCTTCCAGAGGGCCGACCATCACGTAGCGCCGCCCTAATGACGCTCTCATCACGCGATCGACGGTTTCTGCACTCGCAATACCACTGTTAACGATGTGTAGCGCTTCTCGAAGTAAAGCAAACTGTAAGCGATTACCAACAAAACCAGGGGCTGCGCGCTCTAACACAACAGCTTCTAACTGCATTTCAACTAGCCATTGCTGAACGGCGCTAAGATACTCAGGCTTGGTGACTGAACTCGGTACAATTTCCACTAAAGGAATAAAATGAGGGGGATTCCAAAAATGCGCGATGAGCAAACGTTCTGGATAATTGAGATGTGCAGCAAGATCATCGGGAAGCAGCCCACTGGTATTGCTAGCAATAATAGCGTCTGGTGCAATATATTGTTCCAGTTGCGCATACAACGTATGTTTTAGCTCTAGCCTTTCAGGGATCGCTTCAATGATTAAACTCGATGACGCAATATCTTTTAAGCAAGTCGTTCCATATAATCGTTGAATCACTTGCTGCTTATTATTTGGTGAAAACTGTTCAGCTGCGATCAGCTCATCAAGGATATGGCTCGCAACGACTTTGGCTTCCGCAATTCTTGAGTCATCAGTGTCATACAACCAAATAGCATGACCATACCTTGCAAAATGAGTTGCAATACCGACCCCCATCAACCCAGCACCAATAATACTGACATTAATATGTTGCATGATTGGCTCCTTGTGGTCGTTCTATCGCTAATGCAATGCCTTGGCCTCCTCCGATACACAGTGTCGCAAGCCCTTTCCCGACATTACGCCGTGCCATTTCATGAATTAACGTGACAAGAATGCGGCAACCTGATGCACCTATAGGGTGGCCCAATGCGATAGCGCCGCCATTCACATTCACCTTTTCACTGTCCCAACCGAGTACTTCACCAACCGCGAGCGCTTGGGCAGCAAAAGCCTCATTGGCTTCAATTAAATCCAACTCATCAATCGACCATTCGGCTTTTTCTAAACAGCATTGGACAGCGTCAACAGGGCCAATCCCCATAATAGCTGGATCGACTCCCACAACCGCATAACTGACGACCCGTGCCAGTATTGGCACACCAAGGCTGTTAGCTTTTGCTTCACTCATCAGCATCACCGCAGCAGCACCATCATTAATGGAAGAAGAATTGCCTGCTGTCACAGAACCATTAACGGAACGAAATACAGGAGAGAGCTGGGCCAATTTTTCCGCTTGAGTATTGGGTCTCGGTTGTTCATCAGTATCAACAACCCGTGAAGGTTTTGCTTTCTGTGGGATAGTGACAGGGGTGATTTCAGCGCTAAAACGCCCCATTTGTATTGCGGCTAGCGCTTTTTTCTGTGAATTCAGCGCAAATTGATCTTGTTGCTCACGAGTAATCGTATATTTTTCAGCAAGATTTTCCGCCGTGACCCCCATATGATAATCGTTAAAGGCATCCCATAGACCATCATGCACTAAGCTATCTTTTATTGTCTGATGGCCCAATCGTAGCCCTGAACGCACTCCATCAAGGTAATAAGGCGCTTGACTCATACTCTCTTGGCCACCAGCAATAATAATATCAGCATCACCACAACGAATAGCTTGTGCCGCTTGTTTCACTGCTTCCAGACCAGAGCCACACACTAAGTTGATAGTGACAGCAGGCGTCGTTACCGAAAGCCCCGCTTTTAATGCTGTTTGCCTCGCTGGATTTTGCCCGCAGCCAGTTGTTAATACTTGACCAAATATAACTTCATCGACATCGTCCTCTGAAATAGTGGTTTTATCTAATAGTGAACGAATAACAATAGCGCCAAGCTCAACGGCCGAAAGGGATGACAATGCACCTTGAAAAACCCCGATAGGCGTACGTGTTGCAGCAACAATAACAACATCTTGCATCTGTGTTCTCCTTACCCAGCGAAACTCATTTCAGGAACATGATTTGGAATAATTAATTTTCCTGCTGTTTTAACGGCTATTTCATCAATGCTGACCCCTGGTGCTCGTTCACGCAAAATGAAGGCTCCATCAGCAATATCCAACAAAGCTAGATCAGTAAGCACACGTTGAATGCAAGCGGCTCCCGTTAATGGCAAAGTACAGGCGGGCAATAATTTAGATTTCCCATCCTTCGCTGTGTGAGTCATCACAACAATGATATTTTCAGCGCCAGCGACCAAATCCATAGCCCCTCCCATACCTTTGATGATTTTTCCCGGAACCATCCATGAAGCAATATTGCCGCTCACATCAACTTCAAATGCACCTAATACGGTTAAATCGACATGGCCGCCGCGGATCATGGCAAAAGAGAGTGCGGAATCGAAAATCGCAGCGCCTTTACGTGCGGTAATGGTTTGCTTACCTGCATTAATCATATCGGGATCCAATTGCTCGATGGTCGGAAACTCACCGATACCCAATAAGCCATTTTCAGATTGCAGCATCACATCAACACCATCAGGGATATAGTTAGCCACCAACGTTGGGATACCAATGCCTAAATTGACGTAATAACCATCTTGCAACTCACGAGCGATACGGATTGCCATCTGTTCACGTGTTAGCATATTTAGATCCCTCCCACACAACGCAACGTTTGCTGTTCAATACGTTTTTCAAATTGCCCTTGTATTAAGCGATCAACAAAAATACCTGGGGTATGGATCATGGCGGGATCTAATTCACCGGGAGCAACAATCTCTTCAACTTCGACAACCGTAATACGCCCTGCCGCCGCAACCAGAGGATTAAAATTCTGTGCTGTATTGCGGTAAATAACATTGCCATACCAGTCAGCTTTCCACCCTTTTACCAGCGCGAAATCACCGGTAATCGCTTTTTCCATAATGTAGTGTTTCCCATCAAACTCACGGGTTTCTTTACCTTCTGCGACAGGCGTACCGTAGCCGGTGGCAGTGAAAAAAGCAGGGATACCAGCACCACCAGCACGTAATTGCTCCGCCAATGTTCCTTGTGGAGTCAGTACTGCTTCAAGCTCTCCCTTGAGAACCTGTTGTTCAAACAGATCGTTTTCACCCACATAAGAAGCAATAATTTTACGTATTTGAGATGCTTCAAGCAGGACACCCAAACCAAATCCATCAACGCCACAATTATTAGATACAACAGTAAGTTCTTTCACCCCTCGACGGCAAACTTCCGCAATCAGATTTTCAGGAATACCGCATAACCCAAAGCCGCCAGCTAGTACGACCATATTGTCAGTTAAACCATCAAGCGCTTCTTGATATGTCATCACACGTTTATCAAGCCCAGCCATAGATCGACTCCTTCAATTGTCTTTACGGACATGATTAATGACCAAAAATGATTTGTTAATTTTAAATTTGTGACGGATTCATTTGTTTTTCTTATTAAATAAATGTTAACTAAATGTATTCATAGAGTTACTGAGGTTGACCATGAAGATGAGTATCAAACAGTTACGCGCATTTTCAGCGGTAGCTCACACTTTGAACTTTGCCCATGCAAGCGAACGATTAAATATGTCGCAGCCAGCACTTAGCTTGACGATTAAATCATTAGAAGAAACATTAGGTGGGCCATTATTACTGAGAACAACGCGTAAAGTGATGTTAACGCCAGAAGGCGAAACCTTACTAAAAGCATCGCGCCAACTGCTTTTAGATTGGGATAACACAGAAGAAATGATGCGCCAGCATTTCACCCTTCAACGAGGTAAAGTATCTATCGCTGCGATGCCATCATTTGCTATCAATGTGCTGCCCCCAATCCTCAAAACATTTCGACAGTGCTATCCAGGCATCAATATTACCGTTCATGATGTGATTAATGAGCAAGTGATAGAAATGGTGCATGAAGGGCGAGTTGAAATAGGCATCGTTTTTGAGCCCCCTGATTCAGAGCAGGTCAACTTCACTCCGCTGGGTGTAGAACGCTTTATTGCGATTGTTCCCCCTGATTGTCATTTGGCAGATCGTGAACATGTTTCATGGCGTGAGCTACTTAACCTAGAATTTATTACCTTACAATCGCCCTCTTCAGTGCGTTTAATGATCGAAGAAGAGCTCAAACAACATGGCCTACCATTGAGGGTCTCGTTTGAAAGCCATCAATTGGTCACAGTTGGAAAGTTGGTGGCTAATGGACTCGGTGTCAGTGCCGTGCCTGCACTATGCCGCACACAAATGACAGAACTCGGAGCAGTTTGTCTTGAACTGAGCCAGCCAGTGGTTGAACGCCGTGTCGGGGTGTTATATTCCGCTCATCATCAATTCTCTACCGCAGCACAAGCCTTGGTGGATACACTGCAAAATAGCTATAACACACAGTGTTAAGTTGGATACACGGCACTCACATCTAACAACACCAGTAACAGAAATGCTAGATTAGCACTTTAAGTCACTGAACTTTCATAGAACGGCATGGTGCTAACATAATGAAAAATAAAATTTTAGTTACTGGCGCTACAGGGCAGGTTGGTCACTATTTAGTGCAATCATTGCTGGAAAAAGGTTATCAAGACGTTGTTCTTGCCGTGAGAAATCCAGCAAAATTTGCCCATTCCCCCTACCCACTTGTTGAAATGGACTACAACAAACCAGAAACCATTCGGTCTGCACTTGAAGGTATCGACTCCGTTTTTATGATGACGGGTTATACCATCGATATGTTGCAACAAAGCAAGATTTTCGTCGATATTGCCAAACAATGTGGCATACGTTATATCGTGCATTTAGGCGCTTGTGGCGATGACAACGCGCAGGTCGCCCATTGGGCATGGCATCAAATGATTGAGCGCTATATTGAATGGTCTGGTATTCACTTCACACATTTACGCCCTGAATCTTACATGCAAAACCTATTAGGTTATCAAGGGGAAAACAGTGCTGATAAAGGCGTACTGCGCTCCTACTTCGGCGATGCCATCTTAAGTTGGGTTGACTGCGCAGATGTTGCTGAACTGGCAGCGTACTGCTTGCTGTCACCAGAACAACATTATGGGCAAACTTATCGCATGGGCTATGAAAATAAAAACTACGCCCAAATTGCAACATTATTAACAGAAGATCTAGGCCTACCATTTCGCTATCAAGCGAGTGATCCGCAAGAGTTTTGGGATTTTGCACAATCAAACGCTCTTGAGCTCGCCTATATGAAAAGCATTTATGACCATTATTTAGCGTTTACCGCGGGTGAGCTGTCACGTGAAGGTATGGTGTTTGATAATTTCCAAAAAATTACAGGCAAAGCACCCACCAGTGTTAAACAGTTTTTAATTAAGCACCAAGATCGTTTTAAATAATCCACTTAATAAGGGGAACTGTTGCATGCCTATCGACTTTCATGATGAAAAAAACAAAGCTACTTATTCCACCCGTAATGCAGCACAAGAGTGGATTGATTTTATTTCCCAACAAATTAATGCCGATAATAAAGTGATTGCTGATATCGGCTGCGGTGGTGGAATTTATAGCCGCGCATGGGCTTCGATGAATGCAAAGCAAGTTATTGGCATTGATTTTTCTGAGCACATGGTTAAAACAGCGACAGAAAAATCGATCCATTATCCAAATCTGTTTTTTCAACAAGGCGATGCTGAAAATACAGGGTTAAACACCGCTAGCATAGATATCGCGTTTGAAAGAGCGTTAATTCACCACCTTAATGACTACAATAATAATTTCAAAGAAATTTATCGGATCCTTGCAGATAACGGATATTTTATTATTCAGGATAGAACTATGGAAAATATCACCTTACCCGGTGGTAAAAATCATTTGCGCGGTTATTTCTTTGAATGTTTTCCAAAATTAATTGAAGTTGAAGCACAACGTAGGCCTACTCAACAACAAGTGGAAAATGCGCTACAACAGAATGGTTTTGAATTAGTTTCTTCCCAAGTTTTTCGTGAAACACGCCGTATATACGATACCTTCGAATCACTCGCTCAAGATATTAGCGCTCGGACTGGGCGTTCGATTTTACATGAATTGAATGACACAGAAATAGAGTTACTCATCGATAAATTGCGGCTTCATTTGTCTGCACAAACGCCGATTGTTGAACAAGACTATTGGCATATTTGGGTAGCACGAAAACTAATCTGAAACTAAGTGGCCATACTAAATTATGAGTAAAATCAATTATCTATGTTGAAATATTTTACTCCTACAAATTAAAAAATTGTTTTTCATAAGCATCTAAATGATGTTGAAAAAATTTCGCATATATTTCTGCTGATTTGACAAGTACAGTGACTTCGATACATTGCTCACCCAATTCATCTGAATGGTCTTCAATGATGATGGATTCGCTGGCGATCTCTTCATCTGTCCCGTAGACATATATTTTATAATCAGTGTCATCAGTGTCTAAGGTATACCATTGAGTGGGCTCTAAAGCACCAAACACAAACCCCATAGGAGGATCACTCCTTTCTAATTCAGTGATACCGATGAGCTGGTCTTTATTTGTAATCGCATATTTCATCTCATGTCCCTTTTCGCTCTCTGACTCAGAATTGTGTATACTTACCAACAATAAATTTATTCACGGTTAATTAATAATGAAAGAAATTGAAAAAACACAAATTAAGCTGCTGAGCGACCGCTTAGATCTTATTCGCCACCAAATGGCAAGTATGCAGCTGACGAACGAAACTGAAAAGCACGCAGAACTTGAGAAAGAAAAAGCGGCACTGGAAATTGAAATCGTTCGTCTGAAGTCAGTGCGTAGCAAGAAACTCAGCAAAGAAGCGCAGAAGCTAGTGGATATGCCATTCAAACGCGCCATTACTAAGAAAGAACAAGCTGATCTTGGCAAGCTGAAAAAATCCGTGCGGGGCCTGATAATTGTTCATCCAATGACGGCATTAGGCCGTGAAATGGAGCTGGATAATATGACCGGTTTTTCTAAGACTGATTTCTAGCTAGGCAATCTACCTGATTAAAAGAATCTTGGCATCATTAGATCCCACTGAGCTGTCAAAAGATTTATAGCAAGATATTCTAAAGATAATCAGTTATAAGCTATCAACGTTTATCTCATCTCACTAATATACAAAAAGCCTCCACTTCTATTCTGAGGCTATCCTTAAAAATCTTACTCCATCTCAGCCAACTGGATAATCAACTGTCCTGCTTGGCGAGTGTGGGTAAAGTGACCGATTACCGCAAACCCAGCTTATTCATCTGTTTAATACTAATAATCAGTTGTGGGCTAGGAGTCTATCACTGTCGATTGGGCGAATACCTCACTGTATAACATCACAATTGGGCGTTAAAATGATCAATTAAGTGGGAGGTAAAGAGCTGAATGGGATCACAAGAGTCGAACATGATGGGTAATAGTATTAACATTAAATGAATTTACTGAATTTTATAAATAGCAGTGCCCCCAAATTGGTTTTTGAGTAGGAAGTGAAGGTTAGAAAATTACGCAAGAAAAGTGCCTTGAATTTTATTGATTATGACACTAACTAATAGCATATTGGTGGGAATACCTCATTTCAAATCAAGCCTTAGATAGTAAATCTCCGCTATAAACGGACATTTACTACTAACATTTTTACTTTATTTCACATTGTAAAACTTTAAATAAATACTCATCATTGTATATTGTTGCGACAAGCACATTATCATCACTGATAAAGGCAACTTTTCCTTCTTTTATATTTACACATGGATTTTTGTCAAACATTTCAAATGTGTAAATTACCCATTGAGACTTACTATTAATGTACGAAATATAATTATCGCCTGTAATTTGTGCAAATTGAAAAATGAACCAAGAGTAAGTAGCAATTGAAAATATTTGTATTATCACCGTAGTTTTATATAAGAATTTTTTGTCATTTGGTTTATATCCAGGTGCCAAAAACTGCTTGAATTTTTCATCATATACAAAAAACCAGATCCATATTGGAGTTGTAATGAATATAATTACAAATAAAAAAATCATTCCAAGAGGGATAATCACTGGAATCATTGCAATTGAAATAAATATCAAGGAATGAGGGAAACTTGCTGGTGAAACTGAAGTAATATTATTAATGACTATCCCCGAAAGGCATAGAGCAAAATTTAAGCAAATTGCACTTCCTAGTATCACAACACCTTTACCTAGCGTTGTCTTATAAACTCTTTGATATACTTTAATTAAGCAATGAAAAACAGAAAAAGTCCAATATATTAAAAGGAGTATGAAAAATCCCTTCCATAGTTTTTCATACTGAGTCATTTTAAAAAAAAATCCTATAACAATTATAATGATAAGATTTCTTAATATCTTCTGCGATGTATCTAATTTGGAATCAAAAGCAACAATTTTATCGAAGCAGTTTTTAAATATCATTTATAACTCACATTAGTATTAATTATTAAGCATCCATATTACAAATAAATTCCTTACAGATAAAAATTATTTTACTTAAAATAAAAATCAACACTTAATAAATATTATAAAAAGTAGTGAATTCACTACTTCTTTTACTTCCCTTTTTTCAGCAAATCTTTCAGTGCCGCAATATTCGCCCTCGCCCCTTCTGCCTCTTTTAACCGACGACGTTTTTGAGCAAAAATATCAAATATCTCTTTGGCTTTTTCATCAGCCGCTTTTTTGCTGATCCCACCAGCACCTTGCAAAACTTCACGGTCGTTGAAACTTAAAAACTGATCCAGCTTAGTATCCCAATCCTGTAAGAAAACTTGCTTACGGCGCAGTGCTTGGTCTTCGGCAAAATCGAGCCACATATTGACGATATGATTTAATTCTTTGAGTTCATTCTCACGTAGATAGTTTTTTGCAGTAGTGACATCAGTTTTACGAACCTCGTCGGACTTATAGCTGGTTAAGCCCATATCCGGCTGGTTGGCATCTGCGCGACTGGCAATAAACTCAGCGGTAGTCATTCCCGTACAAGCAAAATGTAGCTTGTTTTGGATAGTTTGAAAAAAACGAGTGGTTTCTTTATTGGAAGGCTCATAATCCGCTGCCATAGTGAAGATCTCTTTCACCCGTAAATATACCCGCCGCTCACTGGCACGAATATCACGGATACGTTCGAGCATCTCATCAAAGTAATCAGGTACGACTGACTGACCGATAGGCGGATTCTTCAGACGTTCATCGTCCATCACAAACCCTTTGATCAGATACTGTTCTAGCGTTTGCGTTGCCCATTGACGAAACTGTGTTCCGCGAACAGAACGGACGCGGTAGCCAATCGCGAGGATCATTAAGAGGTTGTAATGCAGCGTGTTGCGATTAACCTGCCGATTACCTTCTTGTCGAACTTGTAAGAAAGACTTACAAGTTGAATTTTGTACAAGCTCACCCTCTTCGTAAACAGCTTTAACATGTTGAGTTATTGCCTGAGGTGTTACCTGATAAAGATTGGCAATTTCAGCCTGAGATAACCACAACGTATCCGACTCAAAGCGGCATTCGACATGAGTCTGACCATCTTCACTACGGAACAAAACAAATTCGCCCTGTGGCGCTTCAGGAAGATTGTCGCCCATCAAATTGTCTCCACTCTCTATACGTTATGCATAAACTATGAACAACAATATAGCATGTTTAACAAAAAAATAAGGCCATCAATGAATAGATAGGAAGCACATTATTTTATGTAAAAACAATGCACTGCCATTTTTAAACCCTTTCTCTGCAAGAAAAATATCCTAATTTTATTGCGCAGAACATTTTGGGTTGATGTGGGGTAACCCCAGTTGAACTGAATTGACTATGAATTGCTTTTATATTTTGAATTTAAAGGGTTTAATTGACTTCAGTGGAGGTGTATTGAACTTGAGTGGCGGAAGATCACAGGAGTCGAACCTGCCCGGGACTGCTGGCAGCCCCAACTGGATTTGAAATCCAGCCGCCTCACCGGAGACGACGATCTTCCTTTTCGGTTGAGTCCCGATTATAGCCCGAATCAATTGTTTTCCAAAGCTTACTGAATGAAATAGTCACATTTATTGATAACGATTAAGAACAAAAAGCGTTATCGTGTATTGAGGTTTCCATTTCCGCCCCCATATAATTTTCATGTTCACAGTGGCGTGCTACATTCGTTCACTCGAAGTCAGCCGTTTAACTTATTGTCAATACAGTAAGCCTTGGCCTACCCGTGCAAGCCTGCAATCACAGGATGTTTATATGACAAACCCATTATTAACCGATTCTGTACTACCCCAATTTGCTAAGATTGAGCCTGAGCATGTGTTTCCTGCGGTTCAACAAGTCCTGACAGAATACCGTCAAACTGTCGAAAATATCCTATCAGCAACTAATCAATATACTTGGGATAACCTATGCCAACCGCTTGAAGAAGCAAGTGATAAGCTGTCCCGTGTATGGTCACCTGTTGGCCACCTTCACTCAGTCAAAAATAGCCCAGAGCTGCGTGAAGCCTATGAAAAATGCCTACCATTGCTCTCTGAATTCAGCACATGGATGGGTCAACACGAACCACTATATCAAGCTTATAAATCACTCAAAGACAGCGCACAGTTTGCATCACTAAGCCAATCACAGAAAAAATCGATCGAAAATACCTTACGCGACTTTGAATTGTCAGGCATTGGTCTGCCAGCTGAAAAACAGCAACGTTATGGTGAAATTGTTGCTCGCCTGTCTGAAATTGCCTCTAAATTCAGCAATAACGTTCTCGATGCCACCATGGGTTGGACTAAGCTAATTAAAGATGAAAAAGAATTAGCTGGCATGCCAGAAAGCGCCATCGCTGCTGCCAAGGCAATGGCGGAGGCAAAAGGTGAAGAAGGCTACCTATTAACCCTAGATATGCCAAGCTACTTACCTGTAATGACCTACGCAGACAACGCAGAACTGCGCCGTGAAATGAGCCACGCGTACAGCACTCGCGCTTCTGATCAAGGGCCTAACGCAGGTAAATGGGATAACAGTGAGCTGATTGAAGAGTTGATGGCATTGCGCCACGAACTTGCTCAATTACTTGGCTTCAAAAATTTTGCCGAAAAATCTCTGGCAACGAAAATGGCAGAGTCCCCTGAGCAAGTATTAGATTTCCTGACTAATTTAGCTGATCGTGCACACCAACAAGGTAAAGGTGAACTAGCCGAGTTGACTGCTTTCGCTAAACAGCACTATGGTGTTGATAAACTTGAATCATGGGATCTGGCTTATTACAGTGAAAAACAAAAGCAGCACAAATTCTCACTCAGTGATGAGCAACTGCGCCCTTACTTCCCTGAGCAACGTGTTGTCGAAGGTTTGTTTGAAGTGGTTCATCGTATCTATGGCCTCACCGCTAAAGAGCGCAAAGACATCGAAACATGGCACCCAGATGTGCGTTTCTTTGAACTCTATGATGACACCAATACCCTACGTGGTAGCTTCTATCTTGACCTGTACGCGCGTGAGCACAAGCGTGGCGGTGCATGGATGGATGATTGTGCAGGAAGAATGGTACACAAAGATGGCTCTTTACAGAACCCTGTCGCCTATTTGACTTGTAACTTTAATAAGCCATTAGGTGATAAGCCAGCTCTGTTTACCCATGATGAAGTAATCACTTTATTCCACGAATTTGGTCATGGTCTGCATCATATGATGACCAAGATCGATGTCGCAGATGTTGCGGGTATCAATGGTGTACCGTGGGATGCCGTCGAATTGCCAAGTCAGTTTATGGAGAACTGGTGCTGGGAGCCTGAAGCACTTGAATTCATTTCCGGTCATTATGAAACTGGCGAGCCATTACCGAGTGAAATGCTTGATAGCATGTTAGCTGCCAAAAACTATCAATCCGCCATGTTTGTTTTACGTCAGCTAGAGTTTGGTCTATTTGATTTCCGCTTACATGCTGAATATGACCCAACCAAAGGCGCTCAAGTCATGCCTACCTTATATGCAGTGAAAGAAAAAGTCGCTGTTGTACCCTCTCCTGAGTGGGGTCGTTTCCCGCACGCATTTAGCCATATCTTTGCCGGTGGTTATGCAGCGGGCTATTACAGCTACTTATGGGCTGATGTATTAGCAGCTGATGCTTACTCACGCTTTGCGGAAGAAGGTATTTTTAATCGCGAAACAGGCCAATCATTCCTCGATAACATTCTCAGCCGCGGGGGTTCAGAGGAACCAATGGTGCTGTTCGAGCGTTTCCGTGGACGTAAACCTGAGTTAGATGCGATGTTGAAGAGCTATGGTATCGATGGCTGATCACATCAAGATCCAACTGATCTGTGAAGAGGGTGCCGATCACGGCACTCTTTCTCAACTTGCTGAAAAATGGCAACTCATCCATAGTCCTGATGCAGTTATGGCTCTGGTGCTCACCCCTGAAAACCTGCAATTACGTAAACTGGATGAACCCAAATTGGGCGGTATTTTTGTTGATTTCGTTTCAGGCACAATGGCACATCGCCGCAAGTTTGGTGGCGGTCGAGGGGAAGCCGTTGCAAAAGCAGTGGGTATCAAAAAGGATTATTTACCTGATGTCATCGATGCAACAGCTGGCCTTGGCCGAGATGCATTTGTGCTAGCCTCTCTGGGTTGTCGAGTACGGATGTTGGAGCGTCATCCCGTAGTAGCAGCCTTGCTTGATGATGGTCTACAACGTGGTTATCAAGATAGTGAAATCGGTGAATGGCTAAAACAACGAATGTCCTTAATTCATGCATCAAGTATTACAGCCTTAGCGGATATCACGACGCCGCCTGACGTTATTTATCTTGATCCTATGTATCCACATCGTCAAAAAAGTGCGTTAGTCAAAAAAGAAATGCGAGTCTTTCAATCGCTAGTTGGTGCTGATGATGACGCAGATGCTTTATTAGCGCCTGCTTTAGCATTAGCAAAACGCCGTGTGGTAGTGAAACGTCCTGACTATGCAGAACCCCTTGCGGGGCAAAAAGCACCTTCCGCAGTCACGACCAAAAGCCATCGTTTTGATATTTATCCATGCATTAAAACATAACAACGAAGGGCGTATGTACAGGTGAATTATCGCTATAATACAGCCGCCCTTTCGCGTATGTTCATTTAATCAGAGCATTACAAAATACCCTGTGCGAGCATTGCATCCGCGACTTTAACAAAGCCGGCAATGTTTGCGCCTTGCACATAGTTAGTTTGTTTAGCTTCACCACCAAACTCGACACAGTGGTTATGAATATCTAACATAATATGATGTAAGCGTGCGTCAACCTTCTCCGCTTTCCAACCCATACGTGCCGCATTTTGCGCCATTTCTAAGCCTGATGTTGCAACACCACCTGCGTTCGCTGCTTTACCGGGTGCAAACAAAACACCTGCTTCAAGGAAACGTTCAGTTGCAGGGATCGTCGTTGGCATATTTGCGCCTTCAGCAACAGCTTTAACACCATTTTTGATAAGCAACTCTGCTGCTTCCAGATCCAACTCATTTTGCGTTGCACATGGCAGTGCGATATCAACAGGAACACACCATGGTTGTTTGCCAGCCAGATAAGTTAAGCCGAACTCTTTCGCATAAGCTTCAACGCGACCATAGTTATTTTTAATCGCTTCAAGGCGAGCAAGTTTTTCTGAGGTAAAGCCATCTTCATCGACAACAGTTCCGTTAGAGTCTGATGCAGTAATCACTTTAGCACCCAGCTCCATACATTTTTCGATTGTATATTGAGCTACGTTACCTGAGCCTGATACTGCCACACGCATACCTTCGAAGCCTAAACCATGACGTTTTAGCATCGCATTAGTGAAATAGACTAAGCCGTAACCGGTTGCTTCTGGGCGAATTAAACTACCGCCAAACGAAAGACCTTTACCTGTAAACACACAAGAAGTGTCGTTAGATAATTTCTTCATCATACCCGCCATAAAACCAACTTCACGGCCGCCAACGCCAATATCACCAGCAGGGACATCAGTGTCTGCGCCTAAATGACGATACAGCTCAGTCATCAGTGATTGGCAGAAACGCATCACTTCACCGTAGCTTTTTCCTTTTGGATCAAAGTCAGAACCGCCTTTACCACCACCCATCGGTAATGTTGTCAGTGCATTTTTCAGAGTTTGTTCGAAGCCAAGGAATTTTAAAATAGAAAGGTTAACAGATGGATGGAAGCGCATACCGCCTTTGAATGGCCCGATGGCTGAACTATATTGAACGCGCCAAGCACGGTTCACTTGTACTTGGCCGTGATCATCGACCCAACAAACACGGAACTGAATCACTCTTTCAGGCTCAACAAAGCGCTCAAGCAGTGCTTGTTCACGATATTTCGGGTTATTTTCTAAGAATGGCCAAAGTGAGGTAAATACTTCGCGAACGGCCTGAAGGAATTCAGGCTGCTGAGGATCTCTTTTTTGTACAGACTCCAAGAATGAAGATAGTGAATTCATGTGTTGTGTCTTCCTTTTTTAAATTTTATGTTGTGATATTTCTCACTTTTTCTTGTGATTATTTTTTAGGAAATGTGAGGTTGATTTGCATTTGCTTATTGAATATATCACTAGTTTGTATTCAAGTTTCAAGGTTTTTTTTTATTCTAGAGTAAAAAAAATTTCTTGACCTACCAATAGCTCACTTAATTTAAATTTTTTTACCCAAAAAAAACGCCTGCATAAGCAAGCGTTTTTAGTGAATAATGTTTCAATTCTAATTGAATCGATTATTCTTCATCGTCATTCAGTGGAACAATCAACATATCAACGTGAACAGTATTAATCAACTGACGTGCTGATGACATCAATTTGCTCCAAAAGTCTTGGTGGTGACCACAAACCACTAAGTCCATGTCGTACTTTTTAATCGCATCGACTAACACTTGGCCTAAGTCACCGCTACCACTCAATGTTTCTTGGATCTCATAGCCTGCACCAGCAGAGAGATCTTTCAGCGAATTACGCGTTTCATCCGTGATACGTTGTTGCATGTCGCCCAAATTTACATCGATAAGACCGGTGTAAAGATCTGAGTAGTTCACATCAACATGGATCATGGATACTTTAGCCCCGTAAGGTTTCGCCATAGAAACCGCTTTATCCAGTAACACCTTGCTTTCAGGTGATAAATCTACCGCTACGAGAATATGTTTGTACGCCATAAAGTAAACTCCTTCCGAATGCTGATTTTATGATAAGTTAAGAGCCTATTCAGTTAGCCTCTTAACTCACCAATTATCTTATTTATTAATATACCTGCATCTTTAGGTGCCAATTGTCACCTCGATCACAACTGTACAGATTAGCTACATAACATTTTAGAAAACAATAACATCATCTACTTAATATTAATATATAAATGAGAATGATGTGTAATATTTCGCAATCGATGCTTTAAATAACTTGAGATACCGATAAACTGTACATCAACACAGCGACCATGCCTTACGCGAAGGCGCTGCGACTTGAAGTATAACGAGTATGCCATGATCACTAGCAAATCGTCCTTTCATTACATACTTTCGCCCAACATCACTTCCCAATCTACACAAATACAAACAAAAATCGTTTAAAAATGCTCCCCTTTGCACTTTTTTTAGGCAACGTATTATCCTACAATAAACAATAAGCTTGATTGTCACTGTGTTTGCTTTATTTCCTTTGTTGCAACAGCGTAGGCTGATATCTGAGGAGGTGAGTATGTTCAGTATGATTGCCTTGTTCTGGGCCTTATGCATCCTATGTATCATTAATATGATGCGCTATTTTTCTTCGATCCGCGTTTTACTCTACATCCTACGGGATACCGACCCACTGCTTTACCAATCTGTTGATGGTAATGGCTTTTTTACAACTCATGGCCAATTAAATAAACAACTAAAACTTGTTCGCTATATTAACAATAAGCAGTATTTAGACCATTTTGACCCAGAGGTCATTGCACGTTGTGAAAGGATCCGTAAACAATTTTTGCAAATTAGCCAGCTAAGTTTACTGGTTGCTGTTAGCTTAATTTACTTACTTGTTGCGGCTTAATGAGATGACAAAAACAACTTTTTTGTCGACCTTTTTCTCAAGGCAAAAAAATAGTGATGAACTTATTCAGCTCATCACTATTATTGATTTCATTCATCTTTTAGTAATAACGACTAGATCACCATCAACGCAATCCAGTACAAACCACCTGAAAGGATAATCGAGACTGGCAGAGTCAATAACCATGCTAGAGCAATGCTCTTAATGGTTTTACTCTGTACGCCACCACCATCGACAACCATCGTACCTGCAACCGCAGATGACAACACCTGAGTCGTCGAAACAGGCATACCGGTATAACTTGCTACACCGATTGATACCGCAGCGGTAACCTGAGCAGAAACGCCCTGCGCATAGGTCATACCCTTCTTACCAATCTTCTCACCAATAGTGACTGCAACACGTTTCCAGCCAAACATGGTTCCGATAGACAGTGCTAAAGCAACCGCAATAATGATCCACAGCGGCGCATACTCAACGGTATACAGCAGGTCATTACTCAGTTTTTTCAACAAGCTGGCATCTTGTGAACTGGTTTCAGGCAATTTTGCTACCGCACTAGCCGTATCAGAGATACACATTAATAAGCGGCGCATATGGTTGCGCTGGTCAGGCGTGAGCTCATCATAGCTTTGGATGCCATTTAGCATCTTTTGTGCTTGGCTCAGAACAATTGGTGTACGTGAACTATCGCAATGGAATTCTTTGCTGATCTCATCTTCATCGACGATAGCTGGCGTATTTTCAATCGCATGGTTTAGAGCTGGTTTATGTGTCTCATAGTATTGTTGCAAATGAACAACAGCATCATGTGTTCTTGCAATATCGTAGCCGCTAGAGTTCATATTAACGACGAAGCCTGCAGGAGCGACACCAATTAACACAAGCATGATAAGACCAATGCCTTTCTGGCCATCATTCGCACCATGGGAGAAACTTACGCCAACGGCAGAAAGGATCAACGCAGTACGAGTCCAGAATGGTGGCTTGCGCTTACCATCTTTTTTCTCACGCTCAGCTGGCGTCAAGTGGATGCGGCGACGTTTTTTAGTACCACTCCAATAACGGCGTAGAATAAAAATCATCAACCCAGCAATCACAAAACCGATAGCGGGAGAAAGGATAAGAGACATGAAAATACTAATCATTTTCGGTATGTTCAACGCATCAACGATGGATGAATCTGTGACTATCGCGTTAGTTAAACCAACACCGATAATCGCCCCGATCAAGGTATGAGAACTTGATGCAGGGATACCAAAATACCAAGTACCCAAGTTCCAGATGATTGCAGCCAACAATAGTGAGAACACCATTGCAAGGCCGTGAGCTGAGCTCACATTAAGCAACAGATCCGTTGGAAGTAAATGAACAATTGCATATGCAACGCTCAGCCCTCCCAGCAGGACACCAAAGAAGTTAAACACACCCGCCATCACGACCGCAAATTGCGCTCGCATCGCACGAGTATAGATAACCGTAGCTACCGCATTCGCGGTATCATGGAAGCCATTTATAGCCTCATAGAACAGCACAAATAACAGTGCCAGAACTAATAATAGGCCTGTATAAAATTCTAAACCTGTAAAAAGATGTAGCATAGACGTTAAGCCATTTTATGTTGGTCATGAACGCGGCGCATTATCAGTGACAAACGCTAGCGGTGGAAGCAAAATCTAACCTTTTTTTGATTTAACTACCGATCAAAAAAGTACAACATGATTATTATCCTATATTTATCATAGTATTACACGATTTGTTTTTATTCTGATTTTTCGAAACTTTTTTATCAGAATTTCATGCAAATCAGAGTTAATTCATCTTTTTTGGCGAATTTCTCGGAACCTACTAACCTTTTTCGATAATCATCCAAGCCGATTAACAGCACAGCGAACATTTGCCTACACTGCACAAAATCAGCTCAAAAGTTCAGCAGAACCTAATTATAATATTGTATTCAAGACTTTTCATTGTCCATGACATTACAACGGTTGAAATATAACGTAAAATAACCACTCCTATCGTGATTAGTATTTTAGAATCAAACATATATAGAGAATTTTTATTGTGAAAAATTATGACGTTATTATTCTTGGCGCAGGTGCTGCGGGACTGTTTTGTGCCTCATTAGCAGGAAAACGCGGACTCAATACACTTGTTTTGGATAACGGCAAAAAACTCGGTAGAAAAATTCTTATGTCAGGCGGTGGACGCTGCAATTTTACCAATATCTATGCTGATCACAGCAATTACCTATCTGGCAATCCACACTTTTGTAAGTCAGCACTTGCTCGCTATACACAGTGGGATTTCATCGCTTTGGTGAATAAATACAATATTCCTTATCATGAAAAAACCCTAGGCCAACTGTTTTGTGATAACAGCGCTCAAGACATTGTTGATATGTTAGAAGCAGAGTGCAATTTACCCAATATCACGATTAAATTACGTAGTGAAGTGACCTGTGTTGAGAAAATAGATAACACTTTTGTGATCACAGCAAATGGAAGTGAAGTAAGTACACACTCACTTATTGTGGCAACCGGAGGGTTATCAATGCCCGGCCTTGGAGCAACACCTTTTGGCTATCGGCTTGCAGAGCAGTTTGGTCATCACATTTTACCCACTCGTGCCGCTTTAGTGCCATTTACATTGCATAAGCCCCTGTTAGAAGCTCTACAAGTGCTTTCGGGTGTCTCTGTCGCTGCAACGGTCAGCGCAGCAGATGGCACTTTGTTTAAAGAAAACATATTATTTACCCATCGTGGCCTATCTGGTCCCGCCATTTTGCAGATTTCTAATTACTGGAACCCTGGCGAGTTTGTGAGTATTAACTTACTTCCCGAAACCTCTTTGGCGGAATATTTAGCCGAAGAAAGACAGGCACACCCCAACCAATCACTCAAAACTACACTCACTAAACTATTACCTAAGCGCTTAATTGAGGTATTACAAGAACTAGGACAGATCCCCGAGTGCACACTTAAACAACTCAATCACCCACAGATTGAAGCACTACATAACACACTCCATCAATGGCAAGTGCAACCAAACGGCACTGAAGGTTATCGTACCGCAGAGGTGACCTTAGGTGGCGTTGATACACGTGAGATCTCATCGAAAACGATGGAGTCGTTAAAAAGCAAAGGGTTATATTTTATTGGCGAAGTGGTCGATGTCACCGGCTGGCTGGGAGGTTATAACTTCCAATGGGCATGGAGCTCCGCATCCGCTTGCGCAGAAAACCTACCTTTAAAAACAAATTAAAAGAAAATTGTCGACTCCCTGCTACCAATAAACTATAGGGAGTTTTTCCTTCAAAGCGCAATCATCTCCACTTATAACTCTTCTAAAGGTTATTCAATATCAGTTTGATATTTTTATTGAACATGATTAAACCTTCCCATATTCTTACCATAAGTTAAATTAATATTTAACATTGGTTAGCATTGTTATTATTTATCGATATCAAATTTTTTTATTACATGGAGTTTTTATGGCAAATCCGATTTATTTGGTTTTAAAAGGCAAAAACCAAGGGCTCATCTCTGCAGGTTGTTCATCCCTTGACTCAATAGGAAATCGTTATCAAATTGGCCATGAAGATGAAATTCAAGTTATTGGGTTAAATAGTGGTTCTTTTAGAGAGCAGAATGCATCTTATAGGCCAGTTGTATTTACTAAGCCTATTGATAAATCATCCCCATTACTGTCTGTCGCACTGGACGGCAATGAAGTTTTAGAAGCTATCTTCGCATTTTACAGAACAAGCCAAAGTGGGCAGCTTGAAAAATATTATGAGATCAAACTAACAGGGGTTTCATTAATTGAAATTTCTGATATTTTTCCAGACTCTATAAAAGATAATGACTCTATGCCATATCAACGTATTCAAATGAAATATGAGTCAATATCAAGAAATCACTTAATGGCGAACACATCCAGCTACAGTATCAATAGTGAGATGATTAAGTAAAAACCAGTCAGGGTATGTGTATTATTTACACATATCCTTTGATATAACATATTCATTTGGTGCAAAAATAGATGATTTATAGCACGTATAGTAGCCTTTAGATGTTAAATCAATACTGACATAAATTGAAAAAAAGAAACTAAAAACTATACCGATTATACAAATAATCCCTAAGTAACCAGCCAGCTTATTATTCATCTTTTGTAGTTTTTTATTGTATCCCAAAATAAAACTATAATATGAAAAATACAGAACTAAAGGAGCTGCAAAACAAGGAAATCCAGTTTGAAATGAGAATAAAATTCTAGGTTTCATTTTGAAATAATCAATATAATATGTAGTTGATAGATAGATGCCGAAAATAGCTAAAAGTAAAAGAGCTATAGACGATAATATTAATTTTGTAGGATCTATTTTAACCACGACTGAACCTCCCCCATTGAGAGAAAAATTGGTCTGGATGATAAGGCGTTTCAGGCTTTCTTCTTCGATGATTTTTTAAACCTTTAATAATGGTAGTACTAATTTGGAACTCTTCATCTAACCAGTATAATGCTAGCCCAATTAATAACCCCACAGCAAATACACCTAAAGCAACAAGCATAACACTTGTTCCTGTCGCCAAGGCGGCTGTAGTTATGCCTCCTGTAATAGCCGCAGTTATCTGAATACTAATAGCAAGCTTTGCCATATCCATTGTGACATTCACAAAAAAATCAACTAATGAGTACTCATCTTTAAATATCAACTCAACCACTCTGTAAGCTGCCGAGAAAACAATAGCAAAGCGTGCGGCACCTACTGATACATTATTCATACCTTGAGTACCAACACCCATGTATAAAATACGAGGGTTATTGATTAAATATCGAGTTCCATTTAAATAAGCTCTAATTCCAGCATGTCCAGATAGTCGAATATAAGTATTACCATTTGCTCCTACATATTCGGTTGCAGTAATATTAATATTTCTAAACTCATTGAGAATTCTCAGTACTCTATGTGCTTCATAGACATTACCTGAAAAATTAGATATGAAATCACTAATGCCAAATAACGTTTCTTTAGGGTCTTTGAAAGGCGTAGGTGTCTCAGAATTTTTTAAAATATAATCAGCTTCTTCAACCGTAATCACAGCTGCTACATTGTCATCATCTTCTTCGTCATTAAGAACAGACTTTATCTTGAGTAAACTAGCCTGATAAGATAACTCATCGTAATTAGGTGCTTCTTGAAAACTGAATTTATCATCTGCATCGATAACCGTTTTTAATACAGGGTCATACTTATAGGCCATGTAAACCATCCTTGTTATTTAACTTAAGGTAAGCTTATGAGAATGATAGCGATTGTTCAATAAAAATATAAACTATTTTAAATTACTCTTAACATGCTAGTAATACCCTTACTATTAACAGACTTCATTCAAAAATCTCGTTTTAGCGAAAAAAATTAATCCATTGAAAAATAATGGATATTTTTAATTTTTATAGAAATCATATAATTACAATTTTTAGCATAAATTATACCTTTTTGATTAAAAAAAACGCTTTACAAACGATAGTGATAACCATTATCATCAAATCACTCCCACGACATAGCTTACTCAGCCACTGTCTTGGCAGTACGACATTGCTCACATTGCTTCCAGTGTTTAGTTTAGCCAGCCTTGTGCTGGCTATTTTTTTATCTACTTTTTTATTCAAATTTTTTGGATCCTACGGTCAATCCTATCTACTTCTCTCTTTAGGCAAATTCGCTAAACTATTATCAACAAGTTTAGAGCTGACCCACACTGATTCGGGCATGCTTTTAAGGAGATGACACAATGATCTATTTACGCAAAGCAAATGACCGTGGCCACGCTAATCATGGTTGGCTAGACAGCTGGCATACTTTTTCATTTGCCAATTACTATGATGAACAATTTATGGGGTTCTCAGCGCTGCGTGTCATCAATGAAGACTTTATCGATGCAGGGCAAGGTTTTGGTACTCACCCCCATAAAGATATGGAAATTTTAACTTATGTTCTTGAAGGCACAGTGGAACATAAAGATAGCATGGGTAACATGGAGCAGATCCCTGCGGGTGAATTTCAAATCATGAGCGCGGGTACAGGTATACGTCACTCAGAGTACAACCCTGATGACAAAAACCGTTTGCACCTGTATCAAATTTGGATTTTACCTGAAAAAACAGGTATCGAGCCTCGCTATGCGCAGAAACGTTTTGATTCAGCGGGTGGCAAGCAATTAGTCCTCTCTCCTGATGCAAGAGAAGGCTCACTGAAAGTCTATCAGGATATGACATTATGGCGTTGGGCATTACCACAAGGCGACACACAAACTTATACCATTGCCGATAAGCGGGTTGTTTGGATCCAAGTCGTCAAAGGCACTGTTGAAGTGAATGATCAAACTGCAACTACTAGCGATGGGTTAGCGATTTGGCAAGAAAATCAACTAACAATCAAAGCAAGTGAAGGTAGCGAAATCTTACTGTTCGATTTACCTGCCGCTGAATAACGCTTCAATACCAAAAAGGCCCTCAATTGAGGGCCTCATCTATTTAATAACTTACAAACTAATTACAGTTTAGGGCCTGCTTTAACCAGAGCCTCACCCGCAGGAGTATCTGTATACTTATCAAAGTTTTTCACGAAACGATCAGCCAAATCTTTTGCTTTCTCATCCCATTGTGATTTATCTGCATAAGTATTGCGTGGATCAAGAATGTTAGTATCAACACCTGGTAGTGCTGTCGGTACTTCCAGATCGAAAATTGGCAGCTCAATGGTATCTGCTTTCTCAATATCGCCACTTAGGATTGCATCGATGATTGCACGCGTATCTTTGATTGAAATACGTTTACCTGTTCCGTTCCAGCCAGTATTGACTAAATAAGCCTTCGCACCAGCTGCTTCCATACGCTTCACTAAAACTTCTGCGTATTGTGTTGGGTGCAATGAAAGGAATGCAGCACCAAAGCAAGCAGAGAACGTTGGCGTTGGTTCAGTCACACCACGTTCTGTACCCGCCAATTTCGCGGTAAAACCAGATAGGAAGTGATATTGCGTTTGTTCTGGCGTTAAGCGAGAAACTGGAGGCAGCACTCCAAATGCATCAGCCGTTAAGAAAATAACTTTTGTTGCATGACCCGCTTTAGAAATAGGCTTAACAATATTGTCGATATGATAGATAGGGTAAGAAACACGCGTATTTTCTGTTTTTGAGCCATCATCAAAATCAACACTGCCATCTGCCAATACCATGACGTTTTCTAACAATGCATCACGTTTGATAGCACCATAGATATCTGGCTCAGCTTCTTTAGAGAGGTGGATGGTTTTTGCATAGCAGCCACCTTCAAAGTTAAACACACCATCATCATCCCAGCCGTGCTCATCATCACCGATCAGCTTACGTTTTGGATCAGTCGACAGTGTTGTTTTACCCGTACCCGATAGGCCGAAGAAAATAGCAACATCGCCTTTTTCACCCACGTTAGCAGAACAGTGCATAGAAGCAATGCCTTTCAGTGGCAGCAGGTAGTTCATCATTGAGAACATACCTTTCTTCATTTCACCGCCGTACCATGAGCCACCAATTAACTGCATACGTTCAGTCAGGTTGAAGGCCACAAAGTTTTCTGAATTCAGACCTTGCTCTTTCCAATTTGGGTTAGTACATTTTGCACCGTTCATCACAATGAAGTCTGGCTCAAAACCAACCAGTTCCGCATCTGTTGGACGAATAAACATGTTTTTAACGAAATGAGCCTGCCACGCCACTTCCGTGATAAAGCGTACTTTCAGGCGAGTGTCTGCGTTTGCGCCGCAGAATGCGTCAATAATAAATAGGCGTTTGCCTGACAGCTGTTCTGTCACTAAATGCTTTAACTCACTCCAGACTTTTTGAGTCATCGGTTTGTTATCATTTTTACCTTTGCCCTGATCAGCCCACCAGACAGTATCGCGTGTTACATCATCACGGACGATATATTTATCTTTCGGAGAACGGCCGGTAAAAATGCCAGTATCAACGGCAACAGCACCTAATGTTGTCACAGTGCCACGCTCATAGCCTTCTAATCCAGGTTTGGTTTCTTCCTTGAATAGCAGCTCATAACTTGGGTTATAAACAACTTCTGCCACATCATGAATGCCATACTGCTCGAGATCCTTCGTGGTAATACTTTTAGCGCTCATTATTATTGCTCCTGATAATCATAATTAATCTACAGATGATCATAATTCTTTACGACTAATTAACAGCGATAGCTATCAAAGAATTGAAAATGTATAATTTTTTTTAATTCATTATGAGACTTAGAGCACGTAATAAGCCTTTAAAAATATAAAAAAAGGGTGCAAAATTGCACCCTGATCACATAATTAGGTTGCTAAATCGTATCAGTGAAGTTGCTGATTTAGTTCCTTTTTTAACCCCTGAATATCAGATTCAATAAATATGTAGTGCGAGCCACAATATTCACACTCCATATCAATTTTTCCATCTTTTTGCAATATATCGGCAACATCTTCTTCTGATAAAGTGAGTAAAGTACTTTCACAACGTTCACGTGAACAAGTACAACGAAACTCAACAGATTGAGGGTCATATAAGGTCACATCTTCTTCATGATATAAACGACGTAAAACCTCTTTAACATCAAGCTCACTAAGCTCTTGGCCTTTGATCGTTGCCGTCAATTGCACTAAATGATCGAAAAATTCATGGCTAGTTTCATCAGCGGCGGGGAGCACTTGCAATAACATCCCACCTGCAACCGCTTTGCCATTCTCCTCACCAACACGAATGAATAAACGCGTTGGTAGCTGCTCTGATTGCATAAAGTAAGCATCAATACATTCTTCGACTGTATCGCCTTCAATTGCAACAATCCCTTGATAACGCTCACCCTGAGTTGGTGTGATAGTAATAACCATATAGCCGTTACCGATCATTTGTTTCAATGAACTGCCTGCCACAACAGGGCCATTGATACGGGCAACACCGCGCATTTGCTGTTGATTATTACCATTGATAACCGCCAAATTCACAGGGCCATCACCTTGAATTTGCACAGTAATATCACCATCAAATTTTAGTGTTGCCGTCAGCAAACTTGTTGCCACCAGCAATTCCCCCAATAACCCTTTAACGGCTGCAGGGTAATCGTGGTTATCTAAAATCTGTTGAAAGGTGTCATCGACAGTGATCATTTCTCCACGTACCGCGTGCTGTTCAAACAGGAAGCGATGGAGTAAGTCTTGTTTAGCCATAATGTCTCTCTATTACGTTGGATCCTCAGGAGGAGCCATGGGAATTCGTTTGTTTAAATTTTAGCAGGGTTCGGCGCTCTTTTTTATCAGGCCGCCGTTCTGGATGAGGCATGGTCAATGCATTCATCTTCCGTGCTTGTGCAACTTTGTCGCGCTGCTCTTGGCTTTCTTGAGTTTCACGATACAGTAGCTGAGCATCGGGTGCGCCTCGGCGCTGGCTACTTATCTCTAATACCTCGACAGTACGTTCATCATTTCCTTGTCTCAGCCTAATCAGCGCATTCAGCTCAACTATCTTACCTGGTTTGGTTCTCTGCCCATTGTAATGAACTTTTCCGCCATCAATCATATCGCGAGCTATCGAGCGTGTTTTGTAAAAACGCGCTGCCCACAGCCATTTATCAAGGCGAACCGGTTCTATTGAGGGTTGTTTCATGATGTGACCTCACTGTAAATCATCAAAATGAGGCTGCCACCATTCGAAAATCAATTTTGATTGGAGGGATTACCTGCCTCAAAACACTTATCATAATACTGTTGGATATTACGCAAGCGCCTTTTATTGTTTATGACACGAGATGCCACTAAAGTACCATTCAGTATCACAACGATAGCAAGAAAAAGTGCAAATAAGGAACTACTGACATATTGGGACAATACCGCATCACTCGGCTTACTGTGAAGCGTGATCTGCAATGTCCCATTTGCATCAGTGGATAAATTAGTAATAATACCTTCAACATCGAATGGTGTATTCACCAACAAACCGGCTATTCGCTTCAGTTCCAACCAACGTTGTAAGGGAGTCAAATCGTTAAATATGCTCCCTACGATAGAATCAACTAATGCTTTATTTTCATCACTAATAAATAGCACACCTCCTGGAGGAGGACTATTCAACTTAGCGGCCTCTTTTTCAACTTCACCTTTGATAAAATCATATGTGGTGGCTTCAACAAGCTTTTCCAAGGCCTCAGCACTTCCTGCACGTAATAAAACATGCGCACCACTCAATTTACCAGTAGAAGCTTTCGCAACCAACGAGCCCCAATCATCAGTACTACCTAAGTTAATTAACGCGTTTTTTAATTTAGGGCATGTCGTTTCTTCGTAGCACAATTCATTGGTTTTTAAGATAATTTCAGAGAAATCAAAAATGATATTCATACCTGATTTCATAATATCGCGTTGTAATCGAGGGTTAACACCAACACTACTTTTCTCTGGATGCAATTGGCTTTGTACTGCATTTAATAAACTTATCGCACGTTCAACAATCACCGATTCAGGATCAGGTGATAAATTCATATTATTCCAATAAATACCTGAGCAATCAAAAGGAGCGAACTGTGCTTGATTTGAGTCAGAGAAGTTAGGTGGCCGATAACACATCCCAACACCTTTTGCCGTTAGGCTATCGCCGACTTTTAATTGGCGAGTTTCCAATTCAGCGACACTGGTGACTTTAACCGTTTCAGAGCCCTCTAACCATGCAAACCCTAATTTAACGGGTAAACTCATTGATTGATAAGAAAACATTAAAATCAAAACCAATAACCCTGCTGCGAGTATCAAAAGGTTTTTTTTATATCGTCGGTATGGGTAATAACGTTCCTCTTCATGGAGTGAAAGAAATTGCCCATAACGCAAAACATGCCCTGATGGGTACATATCTATATTCGTCGCTTTATTCAATTCACGTTGAATATATGGCTCCCAATGAGGGGGATAGTTAAGGTCTATTCCTCCAATAGAAACTGTTGATGATTGCCTTTTATCCAATTCACCATACAGCTCCCAGCGCTTAGGCTGCCCAAATACACATTGCACATCTTGCAAAGATTGAGGGAATACACGAACGCGAAATAAAGCTAACAAGCCAATAATTAAACAAATGAAGGCACCGGCAAACCCCCATGACTGTAAGAAAGGGATGGCAATTAGTGCGAGATAACCCAGTAGAAAACTCAAACAAATCAAAAGAGTGCCAATCCAACTTGATGAGTGATTTAAGCGATGCTCTTCGATAGTTTCTTGACGAACACGCAACAACTGCACATGAGGTTCACCACGTTCATGAATTGCCGCTTCAGGAACGGCTCTCTCGCTGATTTCGTCAGATGACCATTCATCATTAAAATCTTTCAACGAAAAACCATTCAACGAAATAATCAATGGCAAATGATTAGTATCAACCAACTCCATGACATTTTGTTGTTGTAAATAAGGCTCAAGCTGAGAAGGGAGATTAACTTCAATAGTATCAATAAAATAACGCCAGCTATTGGCTTTCTCTTGGCGCAGGTTAAAACGTGTGACGGAATTACAAACCGTTGCGATGACAGGGTTCTTTTTCAGTTGCCATCGTGGCTGTTCAAGGCTTTGAGAAGAAGATAGACTAGAACGCAGATACTGTGAAATGGTTTGGTAGTCAGCGTCAATCATCTTGCGATAAGAAGGCTCAGCCTGAGAAGGGATCTGATAGACACCAGAATTCCGCCCCCGCCTGAAATACAGAAAGGAAGCCATTATAGTTAGGCTAATAATTAATATAGCCGTTATAATGACGTAATTAAGCATCTTTGCCCCAATGAAATAATATAAAGAAAAGCATAGCAATCACTACGCTGCCTCTAAATAAGCCAATTCCTATTCTATTTCTAATTTTTATGTTAATTTACAACACGTTGTAATTGAAAAATTTTATTTATTAATCTGTGCTATTTTTGTACATTTTAATCGCATCAAAATATTTCAAATTTTTTGCCTATTTGCTTACAAAAATCACGACTTAGCAGCAAAAATCAGGCCATATGGCCCTCTCAATACAAAAACGCTTCATGAACCAATCACATCAGTAAACCTTGTGGCTATTCAGGCATTAATCGTTTGGCGAGTATCGTACTCTCTATTTACCATACTCAACACATAACTTGAAGCACCGCGAGTATACTGTCTGTATTTTATTCCCCCTATAATCTCTATCAATTTTTTTTGAGATGGGTCATAGTGATGTGAACCATCACGAATTGCAGTATAAAAAGTGACATTTTTTTGTCTCTATTATTTTTTATTTATCCACCCTTTCCGGGGATCATTATGACAGAGCTTAAAAAGCCAAAAATCCTGAGTATTCAAGATGTTGCTCACTCAAAATTATTCAGTATTCAATCTGTTGACCTCGAGTTTAGCAACGGTGAAAAACGTATCTATGAAAGAATGCGTCCAGGGAAACGTGAGGCCGTTCTTATCGTTCCCATCATCAATGATAGTCTGATCCTAATCCGTGAATACGCGGTGGGTATTGAAGACTATGAGCTTGGGTTCCCTAAAGGTGCCATCGACCCAGGTGAAACAGCAATAGAAGCGGCACAACGCGAGCTAAAAGAGGAAATTGGTTTTGGTGCTAATCAAATCGAACAAGTGGCAAAACTCACCATGTCACCCTCTTACTTTTCTAGCAAGATGAACATTCTTATTGCCGATGATCTCTATAGTGAAAAACTGGAAGGTGATGAACCTGAACCTTTGCAACAAGTCAGATGGCCTATTGCACGTATGATGGAATTGCTTGAACACCCTGATTTTAATGAAGCACGTAATGTCAGTGCGCTATTTTATCTTGAGCGTTTTTTAAAAGATCACTGTTAACCACCTACCCTTAAAAAATAAATAGGAAAACCAATCATGGTTTTCCTATTTAACTCATCCTAACGATGTTCTCTTACCAAAAGAGCATTAAAACAGTTCTTGGCTCCCACCACCTTCTTCAAAGATGGTTGTACCCACTTCTTGAACAGCATGCTCTTTAGGCTCAGTTCCCTCAATAAAGTACTCTTTACGAGAACTGCCTAACTTACCAGTACGGCTATCGATAGAAACTGCAATCACCCCTTTAGGTGGCTTCATCATCGTTACAGGCACGCCTTCAAGGATAGATTTCATGAAATCATCCCACATTGGCTGAGCACTTTTCGCACCCGCCTCACCACCGCTAGCAGCGGTACGGCCTAACGAGCGCCTATTATCATCAAAACCAATCCAAGCTGATGCAACAACATCAGGGCCATACCCTGAGAACCATGCATCTTTTGAGCTGTTTGTCGTTCCCGTTTTACCACCGATATCGCGACGTCCACCCAAATCTCTTGCTGCACGCCACCCCGTTCCTGACCAGCCCGGCTCACCGTAAATATTGGTCATCATGGCATCTCGAATCAAGAAGGCTAGTGGCGTACCGATCACATGAGGCGCATATTTATCCTGTGATGTTACTTCTTCAGTTGCTGAGGCCATTTCCATCGTTGGTTCTTGTTGTGCCGTTTTATCGTCAGATTGGGTGACCTCTTCTGTCGACTCGTCATCAACACCTTTCAACTCAATGGTACGCTCAGTATCACCGAAAATAACAGGGATATCAGTACAATCAGGGCAAGCAACTCTAGGCTGAGCTTCAAACAGTACCTTACCATCTACATCCTCTATTTTCTGAATATAGTATGGATCAACAAGGTAACCGCCATTTACCATCACCGCGTATCCTCGCACCATCTGCATTGGTGTGAAAGATGGTGCACCTAGGGCCAACGCTTCTGTGCGATTGATGTTTTCAGCAGGGAAGCCAAAACGTGTTAAATAATCGGCAGCATAATCAACACCCATAGCGCGCATTGCACGTACCATCACGACGTTCTTCGATTGACCTAACCCTTGTCTTAAGCGGATGGGTCCATCATAACGAGGTGGAGAGTTTTTAGGGCGCCAATCTGAACCTGCCCCCGCATCCCAACGGCTAATTGGCACATCATTCAGTAATGAAGAGAGTGTCAGTCCTTTATCCATAGCGGCAGTGTATAAGAATGGTTTGATGTTTGAACCAACCTGACGTAATGACTGAGTCACTCGGTTAAACTCGCTCATATTGAAATCAAAGCCACCCACCAGAGCAATAATTGCACCATTGTTTGGGTTCAATGCCACAAAAGCACCATTTACATCAGGTACCTGCCCTAACCACCAGCTATCTTTTACCTGACGGATCCAAATTTGCTCTCCGGCTTTGATAACCCCATTCACCTTGCTTGGCGTTGCACCTTGCTGATTATCAGAGATAAATTTACGTGCCCAGCGGACACCCGCTAAAGTAATTTTTTCCGTTGAGCCATCCGCTAATTGAACGGTGGCTTCACTGTCAGTGGATGACAGCACAACAGCAGGTAATAACGGACCATAAACAGGTGATTTTTTCAGCTTTTCAATGATTTTTTCGCGAGTCCACGCCGCTTCAGGTGCACTCCATAGCACTTCTGTCGGGCCGCGATAGCCATGACGAACATCATAGTCGATCAAATTATTACGCACAGCATCAGTTGCAGCGAGCTGATCCTTACGGATCACCGTGGTGTAAACCTTATAACCATCGGTATAAGCATCTTCACCATGTTGTTCATAGAGCGTTTGACGTGCCATTTCTGCCAAATAAGGCGCAGAGAAGTCAACTTTTGGCGCGTGGTATGACGCCTCAATTTTCTCACTTTTCGCTTGCTCATATTGATCTTGAGTAATGTATTTTTCTTCTAACATTCGTCCAAGTACTACATTACGACGGCTAATTGCACGATCATAGGAATACAGTGGGTTAAATGTTGAAGGCGCTTTTGGTAAACCAGCAATCATCGCAATTTCACTGAGAGTTAACTCATTGACGGTTTTGCCAAAATAGACATAAGCGGCAGCACCCACCCCATAAGCACGGTTACCTAAGTAAATCTTATTGAGATACAACTCCATGATCTCGTCTTTGGTGAACAGTTGCTCAATTCTTACCGCTAGGAATGCCTCTTTTGCCTTACGCATCAGCGTTTTTTCTGGGCTCAAATAGAAGTTTCTTGCGAGCTGCTGGGTAATAGTACTAGCACCTTGAGATGCATGCCCTGATGACGCCATCACAGTGACCGCACGAAAAATACCAATCGGATCAATACCATGGTGCTCATAAAAGCGGCTATCTTCAGTGGCAATAAATGCCTTGATCATAATGGGTGGAATATCGGCCAAAGGCAATGGAATACGGCGCTTTTCGCCATATTGTGCAATCAGCTCCCCATCGGCACTGAAAACTTGCATTGGCGTTTGTAAGCGGATGTCTTTCATTGTCGCAACATCAGGCAACTCACCTTCGACATACTTATACATGCCAAAAATCGAAGCGGTTCCCAAAAAAATGCAACAAATAACAATAATAAAAAAATATTTTACGAACTTCACCGGATAATTCCCATGCTCAACAGACAGGAGGGTTTAGATATAGCTGGCGCGTAGTATAAAGCTTATACAGCTCAATAGAAATCGTAATTTAATTGTTAATGATAAGGATATTATCTATGTATTCACAACCATGGCACATTGGAATTGACCTTTGCCAAACAACAATACAGCTTGTAGCTGCACGGCAGAACCGCAAACAATGGCATCTGTGTGAATGTTGGCAACACCCTATTCCAAACGAAATCTCCAACCAATCTGAAAATGAAAAACGCGCTATCCTACTGGATATATTAGTACAATGGCGTCGGAAATTACCGAAAAATTGTCAGGTTTCGATCGCCTTTCCTTCGTTAAGGACAATAAAACAACAAATTGCACTACCTGAGCAGCTCACATTACAACAGCCTGAGCTGGGTTGGTATTTACAAGCTCAGGCTAAAAAACTGTTTCCATTAAATGCCGAAGAACTTATTGTCGATTATCGAGTGATTAACCATAGTGCCTATTTAAATGGCGTTCGCCGATCTGAAATCCTGTTTTGGCGGGAACTATTTAAAAATAGCGGTTTTGTACTCATAGCTATTGATGTTGCTCCATGCGTTTTACGTTATCTCGCACGTATTGCAGGGCTTCCCGATGAAAGCTGGTTGGTTCATTATCGCCAAGGTGAATGGCTGTGGTCAGGTCCTGTGAGCCAACCTGCAACCTACAACCAAATCCAAGATAGTGATATTGCTACCCTCACCCAACTACTCCCTCTACTCACTGAAAACAATACACCTCACCAATATCCTGTGTATTACATTGGTGATCACCATCAACCACAAGCCGAACATTCATGGAACCTATTGCAAGCGTTTCAACGACATCCTATGAAAATCCCACATCAGCTTGGTGATTATGTGATTGCGGCAGGCTTAGCGCTTCGCCCAAAAGACAGTGATGATAATAAATATGTATCAAGTTAACTTTTTGTCTTGGCGGCAACAACGAATTGCCCATCGAAAATGGCAATGCATGATGATGTTCATCATACAGAGTGGTTGTGTCTTGCTAGCAATAACCTATTGCTTCTTACAACAACAATCACAGCGGCAATATCTACAGACTACCAAAACACAACTTGAACAGCAGCTCATACTCAATCAACAGTACATAAAATCTATTCATGAGAAAAAAATACAGTTGGATCAATGGCTCGCTCACCAAAAAAGGATTGATGAATACTTACAAAAAAATTTGCAACAACTGAGTATTTTAAAACAATTACCAATATTAACCCCAGCAAAGAGCTGGTTAACTCATGTGGATCTCACCAATAAACATCTGAGTATCTCTGCATATAGCCATGATTTTCAAGATATTAGCTTATTAATCGGTCAGATAGAAAACAACCCTCTGCTACATCAAACACAACTCATCAAAATGGGTAAAACCCACCAAGTACATTACTTACAGGTTAGTGCAAACACCTTGGAGAAAGAGCATGAATAGCAGCACTTCTGCATTTTGGTATCGTCCTTTTTGGCTGCAAATCTTACCGATTTTGGTGGCTATCGTGCTTATTTTATTGGCCTATTTTTATTTCTATTGGCAACCAACAGCACTTAAATTAGTCAAGTTAGAAAATGAAATACTCACTATCGAAACTCAATTACGGCAAATACAAATCACCCAACAACAGCTCCCCTCTCTTGAACGACTTGACGCACAGCTCTCAGAGCTAAACAACCCAATTAATTTTCCGAAGCAAGACCCTAGTGAGTTTATAACTCATTTACAGCAAGCCATTACTCAAACAAATGTTGTTCTCAATAGATTGCAACCATCAACGGGTACTGAAACTAACGAACAGAGTTATATAATTGAAATTCAGGGTGATTATCCAAAGATTTATCGTTTTATTGATGCACTAGTATCACCACAAACCGATCAAATACGATTATTTTCAGGGGTCAGTTTCACACCACACAATGGTCAACTAGCAGCCACCCTGACGATTTCATTTATCAAGGATGATAAAAATGATGTGCAATAAATTATTTTTTCTAGTTATTAGTGTGTTAATAATTTCATTTAATACCCGTTCACAGGCGCTACGTGATCCCTTTGTTCCTTTGATCATAGAGCCACAACTTGAGGCAGTATCGCCACAGGCGCTATCTGCAACACCTATATCTGAAAATCCTTTCACTGAAAAAATTTTCACATTAGTTTCGATTCATGCTGAAGACGCCCTTAAACAATTAAACCAGATGGGTGATGCTTTATTATCTCCAGAAGGCAATGCCACCAGCCACTTAGCAACTAACAGTTTGGTGATCAAAGAAACCAAAAGCCGATTACAGCTTATTGATGAATGGCTGAAACAATTAGATATCCCCAAACAACAGGTTCAAATCACTGCACACATTATCAGTAGCAGCCGAACAGCACTGCAAGAACTGGGTTTAGAATGGAGTATGTTATCTGGGAGCCCAAATAACAGCCGCTATCAACGTTATAATCGTTATGATGCAGTATCTGTCGCAGGCCAGTTCAACTTTAACCTACTCAGGCTTGGAGAAGGCTTATTAGAGCTAAAACTGAACGCATTAGAAAAGGAAAACCTATTATCGATTATTGCAAGCCCACGACTCGTGGCATCACATAAACACCCCGCCAGTATTCAACAAGGAACTGAAATTCCCTATGTCACCAGTACAGAAAAGAAAACTCATGTTCAATTTAAAGACGCTGTACTCGGGATGGAGGTAACCCCGACCATTTCGCGAGGTGATCATATTGAATTATTACTGAAAATTAGCCATAACTCCCCCGATAAAGCACTCACAGAAAGCAATAACCACTATTTAGCAATTAACAAGCAAGAAATAGTCACTTCAGTAACTATTCGTAATAATGAAACCTTAATATTAGGTGGTATTTTCCAACAAAAGCAAGAAAGCACCGAGTCAGGTTTGCCTGTTATTTCTGAGATCCCTTTTCTAGGCCGATTATTTACACACACAGGTAAACATATTGACCGCAGGGTTCTTATGGTTTTTATCACACCTAAGCTGATTAATATTTAGCACTAGAAAATAATACATATATTTCAATTAATTATGAAAATACAAAAGAAATATGAGCCTCAAAAATTATTTTTTATGTCATAAACCTACCGGATAAATTTGACGCTGGCGTCGTTTTAGCATACAAGGTTATCCATTGAGTGTTCTAACTATCGGTAGATTAAAGAACAAGCTATCAGCCGCTTATTAAATAGCCGCAATAAATTTGCTCTATAAATTAGCAGGTATCCTGCATCTTTGATGTTAGGGTAATTCTGTTAAAACTCATGTTGAACAAAACGTTAGGCAACATAGACGGCATAATTATAGAAACCAGTAACACCAAATGAGGCACTTTGTTCGCTCAGTGCCTCATTTATATAGTTGCAATTCAGGTTGATGTATTGAGATAATTTTCTTATCTGATCTCACTTATCACTCATGAGGTTTCAGTTTAGGTCCCGTCGCTAATTCGATTGGCGGGGCGGGTTATCATTAACGAATAATCGTAGTAATACCAAAAAACATGGCAGAGAAACGCAATATCTTTCTGGTTGGACCGATGGGTGCCGGCAAAAGCACTATTGGTCGTCAATTGGCTCAACAGCTTAATATGGAGTTTTTCGACTCTGATCACGAGATTGAAAAACGTACAGGCGCAGATGTAGGCTGGGTCTTTGACCTAGAAGGCGAGGAAGGCTTCCGCGATCGCGAAGAAAAAATCATCAATGAGCTTACCGAAAAACAAGGCATCGTACTGGCAACGGGTGGCGGTTCTGTAAAATCGAAAGAAACCCGTAATCGCCTATCCGCTCGTGGTGTTGTTGTGTATCTTGAGACCACTATCGAGAAACAATTGTCTCGCACGCAACGTGATAAAAAACGTCCATTATTACAAGTGGATGAGCCCGCTCGCGAGGTTCTTGAGAAATTGGCATCTGAACGCAACCCAATGTATGAAGAGATTGCAGATATTACAATCCATACAGATGAGCAAAGTGCCAAAGTTGTCGCTAGCCAAATCATTGAGCTGTTAGAAAAAAACTAACTCAACCCAGTAATGGCACAAGGTAAAGCAAGATGGAAAAAATCACTGTTACTTTGGAAGAACGCAGTTATCCAATCACTATTGCTCCAGGTCTTTATAACCAACCAGATGCATTTTCGCCACTTAAGGCGGGTCAGCGTGCAATGGTGGTCACTAATGAAACACTCGCACCTATCTATCTAGAGAAAGTTACCCGAGTACTTGAAGCATTAGGTGTATCAGTCGACTCCATCATATTACCGGATGGTGAACAATATAAATCATTATTTATTATGAACGATGTGTTCACAGCCTTACTGGAAAAGCACCATAGTCGAGATACAACCCTTATTGCTCTAGGCGGTGGGGTTATTGGCGATCTCACTGGGTTTGCTGCAGCGAGCTATCAGCGTGGAGTACGCTTTATCCAAGTCCCTACCACGCTGCTCTCGCAAGTTGACTCATCTGTGGGTGGTAAAACTGCAGTTAACCACCCACTCGGCAAAAATATGATCGGAGCATTTTATCAACCAGCTTCAGTTGTTATTGATCTTGATTGCCTAAAAACACTCCCTCACCGTGAGTTATCATCAGGTCTTGCTGAAGTAATTAAATACGGCATTATTCTTGATGGTGAGTTTTTTAGCTGGTTAGAAAATAATATTGATGCACTCATGGCGCTGGATAACCAAGCGATGGCTTATTGTATCCGTCGCTGCTGTGAGCTAAAAGCACAGGTCGTGGCTGCCGATGAAAAAGAAACCAGTGGCTTAAGGGCATTACTGAACCTTGGGCATACTTTTGGCCACGCTATTGAAGCTCATATGGGTTACGGTGTTTGGCTACATGGTGAAGCTGTTGCTGCAGGTATGGTAATGGCGGCTAAAACTGCTGAGTACATTGGCTCTTTTACTGCAGAACAGACACAACGAATCATCACACTGCTAAAACGAGCTAACTTGCCTGTTACGGGGCCAAAACAAATGACTGCCGATGACTATTTACCTCACATGATGAGGGATAAAAAAGTGATGGGTGGCAAGTTACATTTGATTTTACCTACCACTATCGGCCATGCAGAAATGCGCTCAGACGTAGAGTCGCAAACTGTACGGGATGCGATATCTTCCTGCTTACCATGAAAACTGAATCATAATTGTATAATTTCCCGCCAGAAATGGCTAAAACCTCCTCTAAAACCGAGGGTTTTAAAATGTTTCTGGCAGATATGTCTTAAAGTCGTTAAATTATGCACTATGTCTAAAGTTTCAGGTTACAACACGCACTCAAACACTTAGACTTTTAGCTATGTGTCGTTTATCTCGGCTATCATATAAAAACGAGATGACGAAAACTATCCTTTGTAGGATTGCGGGTATACACTACTGACTCGTGAAGAAGCCTTAATGAAGAGACAAATTTTACCTCGATTACAAGGCAATAAATATTTGGGAGGGCAAAATGGACGAATTTAAACCAGATAATCAGCCTCAAGCACAGAATGATCTACGGCCAGATACATCCGACCGACCAACGGGTCGTAGCCGTCCACAATCATCATCGACCAAGCCTAGACTGACGTTATCGCGCCAGCACATTATGATTGGCGTCGGTGTATTGGTATTGTTGTTGTTGATTATTGCCATTAGCTCAGCCTTAAAAGCACCAACCGAACATGAGAAACAGCAAATCGATAGCTCTGGTTCAAATGGGCGTAATATCGATCTGTCTGGCTCTTCATCCTTGAGCAACACCACTGAGCAACCAGGTCAAACTCAAGAAATCAACATGCCACCTGTCAGCTCCACCCCAACTCAAAGCGAGCCACAACCGCAGCAAAATAATTATGGTGAACGGATTGAAATCCCTGGTGATGTAGCAGATGCATTGAACCAAGGTCAATCACTTAACCAAAATTCGGCGACTAATACGCAAACACAAAATATTACACCGCCGCCAATCACTCAGACGCAACCGGTGCAAAAACCACAGACAACGGAAAAAACACCAACAAAGCCTATTGAAACTAAGCAACCGGCACAACCAAAACAGCCGGCGAAAACTACCACTGCAAATAATAGCCAAAGTGGTAACTTAATGTCCGCTCCAGCAGGTAGCTATACATTACAATTAAGCAGTGCAAGCCGCTCTGACACATTAGAAGCTTTCGCTAAACAACATAAACTGACTAACTATAAAGTTTATAAAACAATCCGTAATGGGCAAACTTGGTATGTCTTGATCCACGGTAACTATCGTTCAGTGAATGAAGCAAAAAGTGCAATTGCAACTTTACCTGCTGATATCCAAGCGAAAAAACCATGGGTTAGAAATATGAAGCAAGTTCAACAGGATCAAAAATAATAACGTTTTATAGCGGGCGCACTATGCTGTCCTGACAGAGTACTCAATTCTACTCTAAACGTTTGTAACAATAAGACGGCATGAAAAAAACACGCGCTTTTTTGAAATGGGCCGGCGGTAAATACCCCCTAGTGGAAGATATCAAAAAACATCTTCCTCAAGGGGACTGTTTGATCGAGCCCTTTGTAGGAGCTGGTTCTGTTTTCCTAAACACCAGCTATGACGCTTACGTCCTAGCTGATATCAACAGTGACCTAATCAACCTCTACAATACTGTAAAATACCGCACTGACTCATTTATTGGGGAAGTGCGCGAGATCTTTACGCCTGAATTTAATACTGCTGAGCAGTATTACCTCAAACGTGAAGAATTTAACCGCTCTATAGACCCAATTAAACGTAGCGTATTATTTTTATATTTGAATCGCCACTGCTACAATGGGCTATGCCGCTACAACTCTCGCGGCGAATTTAATGTGCCATTTGGTCGTTATAAAAAACCTTACTTCCCAGAAGAAGAGCTATTATGGTTTGCCGACAAAGCACAAAGGGCAACTTTTATCACTCAACACTATGAAAGCACACTTTTGTCTGCGGAATCAGGGTCAGTGATTTATTGCGACCCACCCTATGCACCACTTTCAGAAACAGCAAACTTTACGGCTTATCACACCAATGCTTTTAGTGCACAAGAACAAAAAAACTTGGCGCAGTTAGCCCACTATTTGTCTTCAGATCGCAAAATTCCGGTTCTGATTTCAAATCATGACACGCCTGCAACCCGAGAATGGTATCATCAGGCTAAATTACACATAGTCAAAGTGCGTCGAACCATCAGCCGGAATATACTTAACCGAAATAAAGTGAATGAACTGCTGGCGTTGTACAATGGTGAGCTAACTATCAAGCAGCCAAAAAAAATTGATAAAACAACTGCTAAGCGCCTCTCGTCCGGCGTGGAATGACTCTCAGGTAACATCTAAATAATCGGAGACAATAATGAAAGATTTTCTCATTGCCCCATCTATTTTATCTGCAGATTTTGCCCGTTTAGGCGAAGACACCGCAAAAGTACTCGCAGCTGGTGCTGATATCGTGCACTTTGATGTTATGGATAACCATTATGTGCCTAACCTCACATTCGGTGCACCAATTTGTAAGGCACTACGTGACTATGGCATCACGGCACCGATTGATGTCCATCTAATGGTCAAACCTGTTGATCGAATTATTCCTGATTTTGCTAAAGCAGGTGCTAGCCACATTAGCTTTCATGTTGAAGCAAGTGAACATGTCGATAGAACATTACAACTGATCAAAGAACATGGCTGTACCGCGGGGCTGGTATTTAACCCTGCCACTCCACTGAATCATTTAGAGTATGTCATGGACAAAGTGGACATGATCTTGCTGATGTCAGTGAACCCAGGTTTTGGTGGGCAATCTTTTATTCCTCAAACCCTCACTAAATTGCGCCAAGTCCGTAAAATGATCGATGAAAGTGGCTATGATATTCGCTTAGAAATCGATGGCGGCGTTAAAATCGACAACATCGCAGAAATTGCTGCTGCGGGTGCAGACACCTTTGTCGCAGGATCTGCAATCTTTGGTCAGCCTGATTATCAAACCGTCATTGATCAAATGCGTAAGGAATTACAGAAGGTATCTCAATGACACAGCCGAGTTTAGAAAACATTAAAGCAATTGCGTTTGATTTAGATGGCACACTGGTTGACAGTGCAGGTGGGTTAGCGGAAGCATTGGATAATGCCTTAATAGAGCAAGGCTTCTCACCCGCAGGTAAAGAACGCGTTTCTATCTGGGTCGGAAATGGTGCTGATATCATGATTGAACGTGCGTTAACATGGGCAGGAGCGACTATCACTCCTAAACTCCATCAAGCCACCCGCCACAGTTTTGATAAATTCTATGCGACGTCAGTCACAACGGGTAGTGAACTATTTCCTGAAGTCAAAGAAACGCTCGAAAAACTGTCACAACATGGCTTACCAATGGCAATTGTGACCAACAAACCCACGCCTTTTATCGCTCCGCTACTCAAAAAATTGGCTATTGATAGCTATTTTTCACTGGTACTGGGCGGTGATGATGTAAAAGAGAAAAAACCACACCCAGCCCCACTGTATCTCACCATGGGTAAGTTTGGTTTACGAAAAGAGGAATTGCTTTTTGTCGGTGATTCCCGTAATGATATTATCGCCGCGCAAAGTGCACAGTGCCCTTGTGTTGGCCTAACCTACGGTTATAACTATGGCGAATCAATCGCACTAAGTGAGCCTGACTGTGTATTAACACACTTTTCAGATATCCTGCCTAGCATCGGCTTATCTGACACCAAATAATGAAAGGATATAAAAAGAAATGAGTGAACCCACTGCAACACAAAAGCCATCCCAAAAACCTATCGTATTCAGCGGCGCGCAGCCTTCCGGTGAATTGACCATCGGTAACTACATGGGTGCGCTGCGTCAGTGGGTACAGATGCAAGATGATTACGACTGCATCTATTGTATCGTTGACCAACATGCCATTACAGTGCGTCAAGATCCTGACGAACTACGCAAAAGAACTCTCGATACACTCGCGCTCTATCTTGCTTGCGGCATCGATCACCAAAAAAGTACTATTTTTGTCCAATCCCATGTTCCGCAACATGCACAACTGAGCTGGGCACTGAACTGCTATACCTATTTCGGCGAATTAAGCCGTATGACCCAGTTCAAAGACAAATCAGCACGCCACTCAGAGAACATCAACGCAGGTCTGTTTGATTACCCTGTTTTGATGGTTGCCGACATCCTTCTATACCAAACCAACAAGGTTCCTGTTGGCATTGATCAAAAACAGCACCTTGAATTGAGCCGCGATGTTGCTCAGCGCTTTAACGCTATTTATGGTGATATCTTCACGGTTCCAGATCCGTTTATACCGACAGGTGGCGGCGCTCGAGTGATGGCTTTACAAGATCCAACCAAGAAAATGTCTAAGTCGGATGAGAACCGCAACAACCTGATTGCTCTACTTGAAGATCCAAAAGGCGCAGCGAAGAAAATCAAACGTGCAATGACAGATTCAGAGGAGCCACCTCGTGTCATTTATGATATTGAAAATAAACCAGGGGTATCAAACCTATTAGATATTCTGTCAGGTATTACAGGTAAAAGTATTCCTGAGCTTGAAACCGAATTTGCAGGCCAGATGTACGGTCATCTAAAAGGTGCGGTTGCTGAAGCGGTGGCGGGTATGTTGACAACGCTGCAAGAACGTTACCACCACTTCCGTAATGATGAAGCTTTACTGAATAAAATCATGGATGAAGGTGCAACCAAAGCAGCAGCACGCGCACAAAAAACACTGGATAAAGTGTACCAAGCGATTGGCTTTGTTAAACGCCCTTAATCGATAATTAAACGGACGGTTGCTAACAAAACAGTGTTGGCAACCTTTTACTGAATAAAACGACTTTGTAGTTCTGATTGAGTATAAAGAATTGTTTGTTGTACTTGCTCAATATTCTTTACACCACCTAGCTGCATATTAATTCTAAGCTCTTTATTCAGATGTTCTATCACTGAATTGACACCTTCTGCACCACCTAAATTCAAACCATACAAAATTGGTCTTCCTACCGCAACGATATCAGCCCCACTCGCAAGCGCTTTAAATACATGTGAACCACGACGTACTCCACTATCAAATATGATAGGCACTCGTTTATTAACCATTTTTGCAATTGCAGGTAACATATCAAATGAAGCGGGCCCACTATCTAACTGACGACCGCCATGGTTTGACACCCATATCGCATCAGCGCCAGCCTTGATGGCATAATGAGCATCAACAGGTGACTGGATCCCTTTCACAATCACTGGCAGTCCTGAAAGCTGCTTAACATATTGGATATCGGAAAAAACTAACCCTTGCTTGGTTTGAGCTAACACTTCACCCGGACTAAAACCAAGTCTAGCTTGATGCTTATCTCGCATGTATTTTTCAAACACTTCCAAATTGGCAAATTTCCAAGGGAACTTAAAGTTATTGCGTACGTCATCTTCACGATAACCTACAATTGTCGAATCTACAGTGAAAATAATCGCTTTGGCGCCATTTTGTTTTGCATAATTCAATATAAAGTCATTAAATTCAGCATTTTTACTGAGATAAAACTGGAAAAAAAACGGACTTTCACCTGAGATCTTTGCCACTTCCTCTATCGTTTTGTTGCTATAAGTACTTAATGAAAAAATAGAGCCTGCTTTCACCATACCTTTGGCTGTAGCGAGTTCGCCGTCATGATGAGCTAGCCCTTGAGCAGCCATAGGAGATTGAATGATAGGTGTTGCGAGTGGGATCCCAAACAGCTGAGTTGATAGATCAATATCTGATTTTTCAATGCCTTGCATAACCCTAGACAGGATAAATTTTTGATTAAAACTACGTGAATTGCTCTCTAATACCAATTCATCTTCAGCACCACCACTGATATATCCAAAAGTTCCTTTATCTATACTTTTTGATACTTCACTTGCCAACTCATACAAATTAATAATATTTAATGGTTTTTCTTTTGAGCTCATTTGAAGCTCTTTTGCATATACATTTCCAACTAAAAACAGTGAAGCTAATAAATAAACAACGAATTTTTTCATTCAATTCTCCCGTAATTTATAGAAGTCATATAAATAGGCCGCTTATCAAAAACCTAAGCAGCCTCGCGACACATTCTATAAACTAACGTTGAGAACTTGATTGCTCATTATCTGTTAATAATCTTCTGCACCTTAGCAACAACATTAAACGTCATCTTATGACTAACAATAACTGATCAATTTTCTTCTGAGTAGTCACAGTTTCGATAAACACAGTTCTAAAAATAGAATAATCAGCAGCCAATTTATTGTTCTGAAAATGAAACAATGAAGCCTATTTTTGCCACTACTGCTCTTTCGAGCACTACTCTATGATCTGCTCATCGAAACAGATTTTAGGAGTACAACCATGAAAAAAATCATTGGTATCTATAACGCACCGCGAGGCCACTGGGTTGGAGATGGTTTTCCTGTCCGCTCATTGTTTAGTTATAGCAATCACGGAAAATATCTGAACCCATTTTTATTACTCGATCGCGCTGGCCCCACTAATTTTCCACCGTCAAATGCGGAGAATAGAGGGGTAGGTGAGCACCCACACCGTGGTTTTGAAACGGTCACTATTGTTTATAGTGGGGAGGTTGCTCACCATGATTCAACAGGTGAAGGTGGAGTGATCGGGCCCGGTGATGTCCAGTGGATGACTGCCGCATCAGGTATCTTGCATCAGGAATACCATTCTGATGCTTTTATGAAAACAGGCGGTATGTTAGATATGGTGCAATTGTGGGTGAACCTACCTGCAAAAGACAAATCAGCAGCTCCAGGGTATCAATTGCTAGAAAGCCGTCACATACCGAATGTTGATCTGCCAAATGAAGCAGGAACATTACGTGTTATCGCAGGTGACTATCTCGGCAATAAAGGCCCTGCACGTACATTTACACCTGTTGATGTGTGGGATCTGCAACTTAATAAAGGTAAAACTGTTGGGATCCAAACCAAAACTGGCCGTCATATTGGCTTAGTGATCTTACGTGGATCAGTGATTGTAGATGGTCGAGCAAATATGAATGAAGGTGAGTTGATCATTCTAGATGATAGTGACACTAATATCATTCTAGAGGCCACTGAAGATGCATTAGTGCTGTTTCTTAGTGGTGATCCAATCAATGAGCCTGTCGTTGGTTATGGCCCTTTTGTGATGAATAGCGAACAAGATATCAAAGACGCTGTTGATGACTTTAATAACGGTAAATTTGGACGTATACCAGAAACCCATTGATGTCATTAAATTAAAGACACTGACCGTGACTCTAGCATGGTCAGTGTTTTTTCTTCTTCAAGGCACGAATGTTATTCAGAGGCAAAATAAAACCAAGCGGTTTTGATCAAATCATTTTCAACTTCAAAAACAGCAATACTCTCTATCGGTTCAGGTGATAAACCATAAATTTTTTCATGGTCAAACACTTTGTCCCCCAATACTGTTCTTGATATCAGCTCTGCTTTTAAGTTTGGATTATTAAAACGATGTTGAGTATAAAACTGATGAAGAGCAGCCGTGCCCACCATTGACGGCGTCTCTGTAGGCATTCTATATGCTTTAAATTGCTCAGAGAAACAGGCTATAAAAGCATCAATATCATGTGCATTGTAAGCTTCAAATTGTTTTATTACTGGTGTAATTATGGCCATATCGCCCCACAAGATTGAATTAAAATTCACTTATATCGATTTTTAATTCACTTGTCGATTATTTAATTGGCAGAAAAGGTTTCTTAGACTGAGACGGCATCTTTTCAGCTAAATGCGTCAACAGTAGTTTCACGGCAGGCAACATACCCTTCCTTGATGGATATACCACATGAATGATACCTTCAGGAAAATGCCACTCAGGTAGCACTTCAATTAATTCACCCGTTTTTAATTCCTTTTCAACCACCTCAAGTGGCAACCGCGCAATACCAAGACCACTCAATGCCGCTTTATATAAAGTCAGTATATCTGTAGTGATCAGCCTAGGGGTAAAATGCTGCGTGAAACTTAATTCATCACTATTTTTCAGAGTTAAAGTATAACGCTGTGAATGTTCAGAATTTGCCAACATGGGATAATCCACCAGCTGCTCTGGTGTGTGTAATAGAGGACGATCTTTGAACAACAATGGGCTAGCGACCAACAAACGCTGTGAATAGCCTAATACCTTCATCATTAGCCCTGAATCATCTAATGGTAATGGACGAACTCTAAGTGCTAAATCTAACCCCTCACTGATCACATCAACAGGGCGATTAACCGCTAAAATTTGTATATCGATTTCAGGGTACTTAAGCATAAAATCGACTAAAAAATCTTGCATATATACCTGTAATAATGCGACAGGGCATGAAAGCTTTATAGTGCCTTTCGGCTGAGTTTGTACTGAACAAATCAGCTCTTCGGCTAATTCAGCTTCATCGACAACATTTTTACATTGCTGATAAAACATTTGACCAATTTCAGTGACATGAAATTGGCGAGTAGAACGGTGTATTAAAGAAACATTGAGTTTTTGTTCAAGGTCGGCAATGCGGCGGCTAAGCTTAGATTTTGGGATCCCTAAAGCAAGGCCTGCTTGTGAAAACCCGCCATGCTCTACAACCTTGACATAATAGTAGAGGTCGTTTAAATCATATCGCATTACTCACCTCTTTTAATCAACCCCGTTTACCAAACAACCGATGGCTAAACTCTTCAATACGGCGATGTTCTAACCTATTTTGCATGGTTAAGCTCCAGCTGGCAGACAACCCTGCAGTGGCTAATAAACGTTGATACAACTCTTCATCAAATGGTGCATGAAACGCGATCATAATCGCTTCTTGAACTGAAATATCACTATTGCGACTCAACAGTTTTATGGGGGTCGCAGCACTGACAGAACCCGTTTTTACGACACGATATAACCAGCCGCAGCGTCCATTTTCTTGCATCATTTGTGCAAAATTTTCAATACCTGTTAGACCATTAAGTTTATAACAAGGAGAGCGAGGCTGAGTAACTTGAATACGTGCATCGCCCCATGCATAAATATCGCCAATAAAGACGTTTTCTTCGGTCATACCCTGAGTTGAAATGTTCTCACCAAAAGCAGGTGGAATAAACAATGCCTCAAGTTCAGGGTAAGCATTTACCCAAAATTGATAATGTTCTGCAGGATAATGGCACAATGCACGATCAGGACCGCCATGAAAACGTTTTTCAGCTTGCTCATCACCCTCAAGCCCTAATTGCCCCAATGACAGCAAGCCATCTACTTGGCGTTTATGAATGGCACTATCTCCACACACAACTGTGGATTGAACTTGGCCGATATAGACTTGTGGATGAACTTTCATTGATATCACACCTTAATAATGGCTTTAAATTCAGTGAATTAATACTTATTGCTTAAGCTTATTATCATAACCCTAATTGGTGCTCTAACGTAAAAAATTTCAGCAATTCATAGGTTACGCGATAATACACCAAATAGAAAACCACCAGCCAAATCAATGAAAACCATGAAAATTTAAGCCATTCTAGCATCACCCAAGGACCCGAAAATATTCGATACAATGCCATTCCAGGAACACGCAAGAAAGGTTTGTTTCTCGGCCACGCATACCATGCTAAACCAATAAAAATAAAAAAGACCATTGCCCGAGCGCCTTGTGCTGGCCCCACATCGAGCGCAACAAAAAAAGTCGATAGCGATAAAAATAGGCCAATAATTAAATTCAATACCACTAACAAAGTCACAAAGAACTCAATGATCAAAAACCACTTAAACAATTTCGGCTTCGAGTGCAGCCAGAACATCATCATATCGCTAATAAACAAATAAAAAACAATGATAACAGCTGCAATCACGGCAATTGTGGTGCTCACTTCTGGTCGGGCTGCCACCATATTCAGCAACAGTCCCCAAAATACACACAGAAAGATACCACGCCAATTAAATGCAACTCGAGGTTGCTGCACAAAATCCAATGCTGCGGCGTTGAATTTGTCCCTTAGCTCTGGATACTCATAGGTCCATTTCTCAACTTGCTGTGATATTTGTGGAATTAGCCCTGGGATCAGGCGCACTTTGAAAGAAACCTTTTCTTGATCGCTTACCAGTAAACGCATTGATGCTGCAACAATATAGTCACCCTGTGCCGCTTCGATTTGGCATTGCTTCCAAGCACGAGCGACTTCCGTTTGGCGTAGTTGGTCATTAATCGCATTCTGTACATAGAAAGGGATAGTATGAGTTGAGCTGTATTCATTCAGCCGCCAACCTAAAAATGCAGAAACATGCTCAACAACCGCTTCCGTTAACCCTTCTTGCTGTGACAACACCCACGAAAATTCTTCATGAAACTGTTGATGAATGAGTAAACTCCCCTGTTCAGCCACCTCAGCCCATAGCAAAGAGAGTTCATTCATACCAAACTTTTCATCTTTCACCAGTAGGCTAGCAATACGCTCAAGCTGTTCTGAATTATAAGGGATCTCAACAATGGGTAATGCATCCACTTCAACAGGAACATCAAGTACATTGACGCTGGAAAGTGGATAAGTCACCGTAAGTTCAGGTTGATAAGTAAAATCTGAAGCTTCTTCTTCAGCCGTTGATGAGTCATCAGTGGCTAAAACGAGCTCATCATCGTCCTCGCTTTCATCAAAACTGGCATACATCGCATATTGCTTTGCTTCTTCAAAAGCTTCACGCAGTTGCTGATATTCCTCTGGATGACTATCTGGTCGATATTTTTTTACTTGTCGTGCATAGGCACGACGAATTTCCTTTTCATCCACCGTTGGTGTGATATCTAATATTTCCCACATACTCATTAATGTGAGTCTCCCTCATAACGACCCAAAAACTGTTCGACTTGGTCACGAATTACTGCAATACGGCGTTGATCTTGACTATCTAAAGCCCTTTCAAATTCCGTCGTTACTTGGTCTATCCAATAACGATCTTCACCCAATAAGAACTCATACAAACGGGCACAACGCGCTAATAACATTCTATTTTCTTGTCGATCTCTGGGGTGCTGTTTTAAATCAGCGATTTTAAGCAAGCTTTGTGCAATTTGCTCTTCACTCATCTGTCCCGGTACTTTTTCTATTACGAGGCGAAATATTTCGGGGTTTCCTTGGTATCGACATTCAATTTCTAATAAACCATCAACGGTGTAGGTGAATCGGACATCAATATCGACTTCTCCCGCAGGTTTTGCAGGAATATCAATACTCATTTCACCGAGAAACACGTTGTCTTGCACACGTCGTGCTTCCCCTTGATAAACCTTCAATAGAATAATTGTTTGGTTATCATCGACCGTACTAACGGTTTGCATCTTACTGACAGGTAGAAAAGTATTACGCTCAATCAACGGTAAAAAATAGCCTGACTCATAATGCATCGCATTTCTTTTGGATGTTTCAATCCCCAATGAAAAAGGCATCACATCCGTTAAAATCACATCATCAAGTGCTGTATCCGCCATCACCATCCCTGCTTGCACACCTGCGCCTAAAGCAACGGCTTCATCAGGGTTCAAATCATGGCGAGGGAAGCGACCAAAAAGACGAGCAACGGTTTGGCGAATTAATGGCATCCGTGTCGCACCACCTACCAATAAGATGTCATCAAGATCATTAAGGGTGAATCGTGAATCATGCAAGGCTTGCACAATTGGCTGCTGCAATCGAGTCAATAAAGGTTGGCAACAGGCGCTGAACTCTTGCTCATTCATTGTCCATTGCCAATCGTGATCATGCCAAGACCAAGTCACCGTTGCTTCATTGCTTTGGCTCAAAGCAATTTTCAATGATTCTGCCTTTTCCAACAACTGTGCCCTAACCTCAGCTTGTGCTGCTTTTAATTGGGGTTGTTGATTCAACATCCATTGATAGATGGCTTCACTGAAATCATCACCGCCTAAGCGCACATCACCACTACTGGCACAAACTTCAATAACTCCTTCAAACATATCAATAATGGAAACATCAAAGGTTCCACCACCGAGGTCAAATGTCAGGTATTTATGTTCTTTATTTTCCAGTAAACCAAAAGCCAGTGACGCCGCTGTCGGTTCATTGAGCAACCGTAAGACATTTAACCCAGCAAGTTGCCCTGCGGTTTTTACTGCTCGACGTTGCACATCATTAAAATAAGCAGGAACAGTGATCACCGCATCTTTTACTGGATAACCCAGCCAAGCTTCTACATCTTCTTTTAATTGCCTCAGCAATATGGCTGAAAGCTCCTCAGCACGAAACGTGCGATGGCCTAAAGGTAAGGTTGCATTGGTTCCCATAAAGCGTTTAAAACTGGCTTGGGTCAACTGTGGGTGACTTTGCAGACGCGCGCGCGCTAAATTGCCCACTAAAATTTGCTCGTCATCATCAAGGCCAATCACTGAAGGTGTGAGTACATCTCCTTGTTTATTTGGAATCAATACTGAACGCCCTTCAATCCACAAACTCACTGCACTATTACTAGTACCAAGATCGATTCCCATTACCATGCTAGATGCCATTTTATCTTCCTTATTTCCCTTATTGCCTATAGTTCACTCTTCCGTACAAATAGATTAACTATACTAATGAACTAGATTATAAATAAAACAAAAAGATTGGAACGAGACAAAACTGAGATTGACTAGAAAAAAGAGGGCTACAAATAAAAAAGGCGCAGCCAATAATGACCACGCCCACGAGTTTATTAACTAAATTAATTAGTTAGTTTTATCTGCAAAACGTTTTGCAGCTTCGTCCCAGTTAACGACTGACCAGAACGCTTTGATGTAATCAGGGCGACGGTTTTGATATTTCAAATAATAAGCGTGTTCCCACACATCGAGACCAATAATTGGGTAGCCAGATGCGCCAGAGATAGCTTCACCCATTAGAGGGCTGTCTTGGTTAGCGGTAGAAACAACAGCTAATTTACCGTCATCTTTCAGTACCAACCAAGCCCAGCCAGAACCAAAACGGGATGCAGCTGCTTTTTCGAACAGGTCTTTAAACGCATCAACGCTACCGAAATCACGCTCAATCGCTGCTTTCAGAGATCCGCTCAGCTCTGTACCTAGCTTCAAACCTTTCCAGAAGAAGCTGTGGTTTGAATGGCCACCTGCATTGTTACGCACAAAGGTACGTTGGTCCGCTGGGATTTTATCTAACTGCTGAATAAGCACATCGATATCGAGATCCGCTAATTCAGGTAATTTTTCTAATGCGGTATTGGTATTGTTTACATAGGTTTGATGATGCTTGGTGTGATGGATTTCCATGGTTTGCTTATCAAAATGAGGTTCCAGCGCATCATAAGCATAAGGTAAAGCAGGTAATGTATAGCTCATTGTATTGTCTCCAGTGACTTATTAATTTACACCGTTTACTCAAAAGGTACGGCACATCGGGTATATACTCACACCTTGTGAAAATAGCTTTCATTATAGTGATTTTACTGTTAATGAAAATCATTATCAAACCCATGGGTTTTATGGGGTCTTTCTCATTAACTAGCATTGACTATTTATTTAGCAACTAATACCAATGTTACCCCCCTTTGATTTTCTTTAGTATCGACATTATCCATATAATTAGATAATTATTTCATTTAAGCATTTCGCATCAAATGATAATCCTGTTAAATCCATTACAATTAATACGTGATCTTCCGCGCAAAAGAAAAACAAATTTATATTTCCTGCTTTAGTTAACCATTTTTTGACATAGTATTAACATCTGCAAGGAGATAAAAATATGACTCAAATAACTAAGCATCCCGTTCCTGCTGAAATTGCAGAAAATGCCCTGATAAACGAGCAACAGTACAACACAGAGTATCAACTCTCTATTCAAAACCCTGATCAGTTCTGGGGTGAGAAAGGGAAAATTGTCGATTGGATCAAGCCATATACTCGAGTAAAAAATACCTCCTTCGACCCAGGTCATGTCAGTATTCGCTGGTTTGAAGACGGAACCCTTAACTTAAGCGCTAACTGTTTAGATCGCCATCTGGCTGAAAAAGGTGATCAAACCGCTATCATTTGGGAAGGCGATGATCCTTCTCAATCTAAACATGTTACTTACCGCGAACTACATCATGATGTCAGTCAATTCGCCAATGTGCTAAAGCAGCAAGGTATTCGCAAAGGTGACGTCGTTGCCATTTACATGCCAATGGTGGTTGAATCCGCAGTGGCCATGTTAGCTTGTGCTCGCATTGGTGCTATTCACACTGTGATCTTTGCTGGCTTTTCGCCTGAAGCTGTATCTGGCCGTGTTATCGATTGTAAAGCCAAGTTGATTATCACTTCTGATGAAGGTTTACGCGCTGGTCGTGCTATTCCACTGAAAAAAAATGTTGATGATGCATTAACCAATCCAAATGTCACTACCATCAAAAACGTCATTGTTTACCGTCGTACTGGGAATGTACCGAGTTGGGTAGAAGGCCGTGATCTATGGTGGCATGATTTGGTTAAAGGTGTCAGTGCTGATTGCCCAGCAGAAGAAATGAATGCAGAAGACCCTTTATTCATTCTCTATACTTCGGGCTCAACAGGTAAGCCAAAAGGTGTTTTGCACACCACTGGTGGTTACTTGGTTTACGCAACCCTGACCTTTAAATATACCTTTGATTATCACCCAGACGAAGTCTACTGGTGCACTGCTGATGTGGGTTGGGTAACAGGCCATAGCTATCTGCTATATGGCCCTTTATCCAATGGTGCTAAAACATTAATGTTTGAAGGTGTGCCTAATTACCCAGCGGTTAACCGTATGAGCCAAGTGGTTGATAAGCATCAAGTTAATATCCTTTACACCGCACCTACAGCGATCCGTGCATTAATGGCTGAAGGCGATAAAGCCATTGAAGGTACCGATCGTAGTTCACTGAGGATCCTCGGTTCTGTCGGTGAACCCATTAACCCTGAAGCTTGGGAGTGGTTCTATAAGAAAATCGGTAACAGCCGTTGCCCAGTCGTTGATACATGGTGGCAGACAGAAACCGGTGGTTTTATGATCACACCGCTTCCTGGTGCAACTATGTTGAAACCAGGTTCTGCAACACTGCCGTTCTTTGGTGTTCGTCCTGCACTGGTTGATAACCTCGGTGAGCCTCTGGAAGGGGCAACTGAAGGTAACCTTGTGATTGTTGACTCGTGGCCGGGTCAGGCCCGTACTTTGTATGGCGATCATGAACGTTTTGAGCAAACCTACTTTTCAACCTTCAAAGGTATGTATTTCAGTGGTGATGGTGCTCGTCGAGACGAAGACGGCTATTATTGGATCACAGGCCGTGTTGATGACGTATTAAATATTTCAGGTCACCGCCTAGGGACCGCCGAAATAGAATCAGCTTTAGTTGCACATCCAAAAATCGCAGAAGCAGCTGTTGTTGGTATTCCACACAGTATTAAAGGGCAAGCGATCTACGCTTATGTCACTTTGATTTCAGGGGAAGAACCATCACCTGAGTTGTATACCGATGTCCGCAATTGGGTACGTAAAGAAATTGGCCCAATCGCAACCCCAGATGTTCTACATTGGACGGATTCTCTTCCTAAGACCCGCTCTGGTAAGATCATGCGCCGTATCCTACGAAAAATTGCATCAGGAGATACTAGTAATTTAGGAGATACCTCCACACTAGCAGATCCAGGTGTTGTCGAAAAATTACTCGAAGAAAAACAATCAATGAGTATGTCATAACGCTCAAAGGCCGCCGATAAAGGCGGCCTTATATACACTCTAATAAGACAATACAGAGGAGAACTCTGATGGATGCTACTGCTTATCAAAAGGTAGAGAATAACCCTCGTTTTAAAGAATTGGTTAGGAAACGTGGTCGATTTTCATGGTTGTTGTCAGCTATCACATTAATACTGTATGTCAGTTTTATCTTTCTTATTGCATTTGACCCTAGCTGGCTTGGAACACCAATCTCTGAAGGTTCTTATATCACCCGCGGTATTCCTGTCGGTGTTGGCCTGATTGTCATCTCTTTTGTGTTAACGGGTATCTATGTTATTCGTGCAAATGGTGAATATGACCGCTTAACCGCTGAAATTCTAAAAGAGGTGCAAAAATGATAAAAATCTTACCCCTCATCCTACTTTTTGCCTCTTCAGCTGCATTCTCTGATGCACTGACGGGCAGTGTCGAGCGACAACCAGTGAACATTCAAGCCATTGTCATGTTCTTATTGTTTGTCGGATTTACCCTCTATATCACTTACTGGGCTTCAAAAAGAACTCGCTCTCGTTCTGATTACTATACCGCAGGCGGCAAGATCACCGGTTTTCAAAACGGAATGGCAATTGCAGGTGACTTTATGTCAGCAGCATCATTCTTAGGTATTTCAGCTCTCGTTTATACATCTGGTTATGATGGGCTAATCTACTCGATTGGATTTCTAATTGGCTGGCCAATTATTCTGTTTTTGATTGCTGAACGCCTACGTAACCTCGGTCGCTATACGTTCGCCGACGTTGCCTCATATCGATTAAAGCAAAGACCAATAAGGATCTTATCAGCGGTAGGTTCACTGGTTGTTGTCGCTCTCTACCTGATTGCCCAAATGGTAGGTGCTGGTAAACTGATCGAGTTGCTTTTTGGTTTGAATTACCACATTGCCGTCGTCATCGTTGGCATTCTCATGGTGCTATACGTCCTATTTGGTGGGATGTTGGCTACAACATGGGTACAGATAATCAAAGCGATCCTCTTATTAGCAGGTGCAACATTTATGGCTGTGATGGTCATGAAACATGTTGGCTTTAATTTCAATACACTGTTTAAAGAAGCAGTAGAAGTTCACAAAAATGGTATTGCCATTATGAGCCCTGGAGGACTCGTATCTGATCCAATATCAGCCCTCTCACTTGGATTAGCATTGATGTTTGGTACTGCGGGGCTACCTCATATCATCATGCGCTTTTTTACGGTCAGTGATGCGAAGGAAGCACGTAAAAGCGTATTTTATGCGACAGGTTTCATCGGCTACTTCTATATCCTGACTTTTATCATTGGCTTCGGTGCGATAGTCCTCGTTAGTGCAAATCCAGACTTTAAAGATGCAGCAGGTAAGCTTATTGGCGGAACTAATATGGCAGCAGTACACCTCGCTGATGCAGTCGGTGGGAATTTCTTCCTTGGCTTTATTTCTGCGGTTGCATTTGCCACCATACTTGCGGTTGTGGCAGGTCTAACATTGGCGGGTGCTTCAGCGGTATCTCATGACCTTTATGCCATGGCAATTAAAGATGGCAAAGCTAATGAAAGGGATGAGCTTCGCGTCTCTAAAATCACTGTTGTTATCTTGGGGTTCGTTGCTATCGGGTTAGGGATTTTATTCGAAAACCAAAACATCGCCTTCATGGTTGGCTTGGCCTTCTCTATCGCAGCAAGCTGTAACTTCCCTATCATACTGTTATCTATGTATTGGAAAAAGTTAACCACACGTGGGGCTTTAGCAGGCGGATGGTTCGGTTTAATTACTGCTGTCGTACTGATGATTTTAGGTCCAACCATTTGGGTCAGCATCTTACATCATGAAAAACCCATTTATCCTTATGAGTATCCTGCATTCTTTTCAATGATTGTCGCATTTGTTGCTTCATGGTTATTCTCTGTAACTGATAACTCTGAACGTGGGAAAATGGAAAGAGAGCGCTTTAGAGAACAGTTTGTTCGCTCTCAAATTGGCTTAGGAATTGAACAAGGTAAAGCACATTAAACCTTATTACCTCTAGAAAAACACATAAGCAAAACGGCTCTTAATTGAGCCGTTTTTTTAATCCATATTAAACTGAGTTATCTAGCATAAGTCAGTTTTTCGGTGTTTACCCATTCATCAACTAATTCAAAAAAACGTGCTGGCTCACTTCTGGATCCTGCTTTGAAACCCTCAAACTCGGCTTTATTATTAGGTACATACATTGATAATAATGTATTTAGTGAAGCTTCTTTATTCGCAAATTTTTCGCTAATATGAAAAGCCTTATAAAGAATAACCGTCAAAACAAAACTAACCAGCGCAATTCCAGCCATAACAGCAAAACTATAATCTATTTGTAAAAACTGACGAGCCTCATTCAATAATAAGAAAGGCGTAAAAAACATCACCAGAAGAGATAAAATTATTGCCCCATCTTGACCATTATTAAATTCATGTTCCTTTTGCTTGCTAACGGCAACAATATCCCTAAATACTTGGCTATTAACAGATTTTATATTTTTCATTTTAATCACCTTGATAAACAAGTGCATTATCGTGTGCAAAAATCATTCATAACATCTAATTAAGTTACTTATTGATAGTATATATTTAACTTTTCACAACATCAATTTAACATTTGTTATCTATTTTGGTGAGAAAGTATCTTAAGAAGAGTAGATAAATAGAAAAAATAGGGTGGCAAACACAATAAGTATGAAGCCATTTTTATGGCTTATATATTGATATTAATAGTAAAGTAAAAAACAATCTCGCTCAAAAACGGTTTATTTAACCATTTAAACAAATTAATTTATAAAATATTCATTGTTAAAGCTATA